>CAZLFM010000013.1:0-3485 GCA_964558845.1 uncultured Candidatus Saccharibacteria bacterium | reverse complement strand
CCAATAAGATGCCAGAGGAAGAATGTGTTTTCTAGAGCCGAGAAGCCCAAAGCGCCGGTAATCATATATAGACTTGCATCTATCGGCTCATCCATTTCTCGGCTTCGGAAGGCGACAAGGTAGACTGCCAAGAATTTGAAAAATTCTTCAGCCAAAGCCCAAAGAGCGATGGTGCTCGGTGTGATGTTGTTGCCAACAAGGTAGTAGATAAACTTCTCAAGTGGTAAGACCAGAAGCACCGCGAGCATTCCACAGAGAAAGACAATGGCTACTTGACGTCGCGGCTCTGGGTGCAAGCGATCTTCTTTGCGCCAAAACCACAACCAAACGAGTGCTGGCAATATTCCACCAATCAAAGAAATGAACAAAGTTATTCCGGTATTCATTTATTTAATTATAGCAAATTGCCGGGCCACTTTTCTACTATCAGTAGGTTTTTGCGATTTGGTAATAGGCTCCAGATTTTTTCGGTAATAAAAGGCATAAATGGGTGCAAGATTTTGAGTTGATTTTCGAGTAGATAAAAAAGTACGAAGCGACTAGAGTCGGCCTCTTGCCCCGTTTTGATACGCTCCTTGGCCTCTTCGATGATTTTGTCGGCAAAGGTGTGCCAAAAGTAATGATAAGCTTTTTCACCGGCCAAATAGAAGCGATAATTTTCCATATCCTCGGTCAGATCTTTTACAAAGACACCAAAATCCTCGAGAGTCTTTTTGTCTGTCTCGGTCAGTTCATCAATACTCACCATCGATTGTCCCTCGGTTTGTTCCAAGACAAAGCGCGATGCATTCCAAATCTTGTTGGCAAAATGCTTGTAGGCCTTTATTTTGTCTTCAGAAAGAGCGAGCGATGTGCCCGGAGTATTGCCGACTATAAGCCCCATTCTAAAGGCATCGGTACCAAATTTGGCTGTTAGTTCTAGAGGGTTGATTACATTACCTTTGGACTTGCTCATTTTCTTGCCTTTTGCATCAAGCACTAGACCGTGTAGGTAGACAGTGCTGAAAGGGAGCTTGCCTGTAACGTAATGCCCAAGCATCAACATTCTGGATACCCAGAAGAATATTATTTCGCCAGCTGTTTCCATTACTTGAGTAGGGTAGAAGGTTTTATAGTCTGCACTATCTGGATATCCGAGAGAAGCAAATGGCCACTGACCAGAAGAGAACCAAGTGTCAAAGGTGTCTGTTTCTTTGCGCATTTGGCCGTTACATTTTGGGCAGGTATTTATTTTGTCTTCCAAATCAACTACACCTGTGTCGCATTTGTCACAAATTTTGGCTGGTATTGGTATACCCCAGACTATCTGACGCGAGATGTTCCAGTCGATAATATTGTTGAGCCAGTGAGTAGTAATCTTTTCATAATGATCGGGGATATAACGCACCTCTCGTTGTGCTATGGCTTTAAGTATCGGTTCTGCAAGTGGCTTCATTTTTACAAACCACTGATTTTTGATTTGGGGTTCAATAAGGGAATTGCACTTATAACAGAGTCGGACAGTGTGTTTGTAATTTTCGTCTATCTTTTCGACCAACCCTTTTGATTGTAATTTTTCTATAATCTTTTCTCGAGCCTCTAGAATTTTCATGCCCGCAAATTCTCCTGCTATTGGCAGAAGCTTGCCTCGCTCGTCGATTACCTGCTCCCTGTCCAGGTTGTGTCTCTCGGCTATTTCGAAGTCTGCTTGGTCGTGCCAAGGGGTAATGGTCATTACTCCGGTGCCGAATTCCATATCTATGCTCGCATCTTTTATAACAGTGGCGGTTACTTTGCCGTTTATCCACTCCAAATCTATTTTTTGACCATGGACGTAATCTTGGTACCTCTTGTCTTCTGGATGCATCACCACATATTTATCTCCGAACTTTGTCTCGGGTCGTGATGTGCTTATTACAAATGGCCCATATTTGAGATAGTAAAGTTTCTCGATTCGTTCGTCGTCTAAGATTTCTAGATCAGAGAAGCTAGTTTGGTGCTTGGGGCACCAACTCACTATTTTTTTGCCTCTGTATACAAGTCCGTCCTCAAACAGTTTATTAAATGTTTGGTAGACCACCTGGATTACTTCTTTGTCCAGAGTAAACTTTTCTCGCGACCAATCACAAGAGGCACCCATACTTTTGACTTGAGAATTTATATTTGAACGATTATTCTGGGTAAAATCCCAAATCTCTTTGTAGAGATCTTTGGCTGCCATATCAAACCTACTTCGGCCCTCCTTCTCCAGCTTTTTTTCGTAAACGACTTGGGTCTCGAATCCAGCATGGTCGTTACCTGGGAGCCAAAGGGTTTTGAATCCCGACATTCGTTTAAATCTGACCATGATGTCCTCGATTGTCATTACCAAACCATGCCCAGCGTGCAATGAGCCGTTTGCGTTGGTTGGGGGCATAACAATGGTAAAAGTTTTGCCTTGTTCGTTGATAGGGGAATTATCCGGATTGAAATATCCGCCCTCTTCCCACGTCTTATATATAGAGCCCTCGGTGGATTCTGGATTGTAAGGCTTCTTTAATTCATCGTTCATATACACAATAGTATATTAAACTTTGGCTTTTTCCAATTTCCTTAGGGTGTTTGGTAGAAGCTCGAGCCCTGTGTTTCCAGTCTAATTTTGTATAAAAGACATAATTTTGGGTGATTTAGCGAGATTCTTGTCTTTTATTGAATTCACATTATTTGTACACAATATTTATGTCTTATAAAAGACTTTCTGTCTTTTATAAAGGACAAAAAGTATGAGCAATCTGGCTATTTTCTAAAATATGGCTATAAATAAGGATTGTTACAAAAAACGGCTTTTTGGACCGCCCTTTACAAAAACATAATAATATTATAATATGCTGGGCGTAAGATTTTCTTTCGAAAAATTAAAAATTATTAATATTTATTCACATCTTTATAAACAAACCGTTATGAAAAACATAATCAAAAATACAGCAGTTTCTTTCCTCGCAATTTCGTTTGCGTTTTCACCGCTTTACGTTTTTGCTGAAGGAGAAACAAATGGATCAGAGCAGACCGGACAAACCGAAGGTCTTTCGGTGCAACAGACACAGGTCGCAAATCCGCCTGTTTGTGATCCAAGTCTGAACCTTGTGAAAAACGGTGGTTTTGAAGATGTGGTTGTAACTCATCAAGATAAATGGCAGATATTCCCATGGAATACTTCTAACCTCGGTTGGGAATCAACAGCGACAAAATACGGACTTGAAATTCAAGCTGGACTAAAGGCTGATGATGTTTTGCCGTGGGCACCTTTTGAAGGCAGTCAATATGCTGAGATTGATGGTGGTCTAGATGTGCCGGTGATGAACAAATTTGCAACAGTTGCAGGCACAAAATACAAGATTTCTTTTGCTTACTCTCCAAGACCACAACAGACAATTGCCGATAATACCATTTCGCTTTATTGGAACAGTTCTCTTATTGCAAATATTTCTGACAACGCAAACAATATGAATACTGTCTGGACAACCAAA
>CAZLFM010000012.1:0-16198 GCA_964558845.1 uncultured Candidatus Saccharibacteria bacterium | reverse complement strand
CCGGCACCTTGGACATTTCTTTGCGCGTACGCGCGTGGATAGTGATGACCGCAGGTTCTTCAGCCAAAAGTTCGGGTAACCAACTTTCTAGTTCATCTTTGTTGTAGCCCAGCCGAGTCTTGATCGAGACTGGAATAGGCTCCTTGCCAGCTTCGTTTGCATATTCTAGAACTCCAGCCTTGGCCGCGCGGATAATCTCGCGCGCTAACTTTGGATTTTTCATCATCGCCGCGCCAGCGCCCTGCTTTTCGATACTCTTATCAGGGCAGCCCATATTGATATCAAGTCCATCAAAACCAAGGCTCGCAACGAGCTTGGCCGCCTTGTGCATATTTTCTGGCCGTGAGCCAAAAAGCTGAGACACAATCGGACGCTCAATTTCTGAATATTCCAAATCTTTGAGAAGCTTCTGCCGACCCGCTTCGTGCGCGAGAACCAACCCATCAGCCGACACAAACTCGGTCCAAGTGACATAATTATTAAACTGAGATAATTCTTGAGACACTTCTTCGAGCGTGCCTTGCGGAGGCTCTTGGAGCCGAGCAGAGGAAAAAGTCAGCAGACTTTTATCCGTGCAAAGCGAGAAGAATGTGTCGAGAAAATTTAATTTTGAACATCTCGCAATCACATTTCGAAATGCCGAGTCGGTCACATCGGCCATTGGAGCCAAACAAAGTATTGGTTTATTTGTATCCCGCGAAGCTATAGCGAAGTGGGACCAAAATCCTAAATTAATCATTCAAGTATCCTAGCATAAAATATTTTATTTTTAGATATGAGAAAACCCCCAGTGCTAGTGGAGGTTCCGGCGGCGGCCCGCGGGTTAGAAGGTCTAATCCCGCGGACCGCAAAAAAAAATTGATGAAATTTTATTGATCTGTGCTCTGCCTGTGTCGGACCTCAAGATCGAAGGTCACGTCGTTCTCCCACTACTCCGGGAGTCCGAGACACGCGGCATTTATTTTTTGGCGTCCTTATTCAGTTCCACCGTTGGAACCTTTCAGGACTTCATGATTTCTCCTCCCTACAGGCGTGTTACAGGTGCGGTTCGTTCGTGCTCTAATGCCGTAACGCTACACCTGTTTGACCCCCGCAACGCGATCTTCGTTGTGCGTGCGGGGGTCTCTTGGCGCGAAGTCGCAATCAATCTCACTCGAGGCGGGGTTACCCCTCTGGGTTCAACCCCGCCGTGGCCGGCGGCCGTGGCAGTAATTAAATGGCAAAAGTGGCGTGTGCGGACGTGAAGAGATGGGTCATGGACACCTTCCTTTCCTCAAACGTTGTTCTGTTGACAAGTATAGCACAAGATCTAGCACTGTCAAGTATTTTTCATGAAGTTTTATATTTTGTTTTAGGTCGTGTCAAAATACGGCTTTATTGAGCCGTTTTTATCACATATAAATATTTTAACTATTTTGGGCTTCTTTTTTTATTTTTTTCAGCCCTATTTAAATTTTGAGATCCTAGAGCAGATCCTCAGGTGTGATCTCTATCTTGTCGCCCGCCTTGACCTTGCCCTCTAGAATTTTGCGGGAGACTATATCTTCGACTATATTTTTGACCGCGCGGTTGATTGAGCGCGCACCAAACTGCGGATCGCTCCCCTTTTCTACTAAAAAATTCAGAAGCTCATCAGTCACCACGAGCTCCATTTCTTGCTCTTTGAGTCGGCGCGCCAGCTTTTGTAATTCAAGATTAGCAATCAGGCGCAATTCCGCATTTTGCAATGGATGAAAGAGCACTACCGCGTCGAAGCGATTTATGAGCTCGGGTTTGAAAATTTTTTCTTTGATTATCATCTCGACAATCTGGCTTTGCTCTTTGGCCAAATTTTTGCCCTGCTTGATTGCCTCCCAAATAAGCCCGCTGCCCGCATTTGAGGTTGCAATCATCATCAAGTTGCGACAATTGACCCGTTTGCCCAAAGCATCGGTAAAGAGGCCTTCGTCCAAAATTTGCAAAAAGAGGTCGTGCACTTCGCGCGAAGCCTTTTCGAACTCATCGAGCAGCAAAACTCCATAAGGATTGTCGCGCACCCGCGAAGCTAGGAGCCCAGGTCTGTTCTCCGCAAAGCTACCCAGAAGCTTTTGCAAAGCATCTGGTCCGTTGTATTCAGACATATCCAAGCGCAGCATACTTTCTTCGCTACCAAAAAAGCTTTGGGCCAAACTCTTGGAGACCTCGGTCTTACCAACTCCAGTCGGCCCAAGAAAGAGGAACGAGGCAATCGGCCGATTGGGAGCCGTCAGCCCCGAACGCGACCGACGAATAGCGCTTGCAATACTACTGACCGCCAGTTCTTGGCCGATAACCCGGCTGTGCAAAGTCTCTTCCAATTTGGCTATCTTTTCGGCTTCACCAAGTTTGAGTGGGCCGGTTGCCACCCCGGTCTTTTCGGAAACAAAACTGGCCACATCATTTTCTCTAATCAGCCTGAGCCCTTTGCCACTCGCCCACGGCGCGATTTCAACTAGCATATCCAAAGCCTTGCCCGGCATCTCACCAATTGCTACATACCGATCGCTCGAAATCGCCACTTCGTGCAAAGCACCAAATGAAAATCTGACTGGATACTCTTTCTCCAAAACAAGCGCGCGTTCCAAAATAGCGGCCAAAGATGCATCGGGGCCAACTTCGTCTGGGATAATGCGCTCAAACCTTTCGAGCAAGGTCGGGTTGGTTTCGATAAAAAAGTGAAAGTCGGAATTCCCAGCGTGAGCAATCACCTGCAAAGCATCCGAATCAAGAAAAGGAGAAATTATAGATGGCAAGTTGACTCCGCTGGACTTGAAACCCGCCACCGCACCCGGCAGGTCGCGAATATAAAGAATTATATTGCCAGCCGAAACAGCTTGATTCAAAAGTTTGAGCACTTCCGATTGGAGCTCGTTTGTTTCTTTGAAGGAAGCGAGGAGACTAGAGACATCGAGTTCTACTATACTTTTGTGCTCGATCGAAGGCAGAGCCGTGCCGAGTTTTATACGTTTGAGCAAACGCGCCACTATATCACGCACTACACTTTCGTCATCGTCGATAATAATCGCGTTCGCCTCACTGCGCCTTTCCAAAATACCTTCGAGGGTATCGAGCTCTTTGGAGCGATAGCCATTGTCGATATCCAAAGAGGCCAAGCTAACCACCCTTTCAAACAAAACTCCAAATCGGCCCAAATCGCTTGCAACGCCATAAGCCCAACTGGTGCCAATCGAAGGGATTGCTCCCAAATTTTCTCTACCCCAAAATCGCTCCTTGCGGCGCTTCTTTTCATAAAGCTCGCCAACCATCCTGGAAGCCCCGAGCCACTCTTCTTTGTTGACACTATGAGCATTGAGAAAGCCTTGCAAAGATTTGTCGGCTTCATAAAGAGTTTGGCTAAACGCAGCCAAAGAAAGTTTGTCGCCAAAATGCAAAGAGCTCGCTATAACCGGCGTGCGACCAGCCAGAATAAATTTTTGACTTTCTTCTTTGGCTATACCGGCCCGCTCGAAAATTTGTAAACCCACGCGCGTTTCGCACAAGCTCCTTGAAGCATCAATCTCGTCGAGATTATAAAGCACCTCCGAGAGCGCGTATTCGGTATAAGCGCCATCTTCGAGCGCCCGCTCCCGCACCCGCGAATACAACCCCTCGAACCGCATCGATCGATAAAAGCTTTCCAAAAAACCGAGTAACAAATAACAAAAGATGCAAAGAAAGAACACCCCATCGGCAAAAGAAAAGTCGAGTGGCAGAGAACCAAACGAAGCAAAGAAGAAAAACACCGCACCCAAAGCAAAGACTTTGCGCAAAATCGAACGCAAAATCTTCGGCAAAAATTTATCTATCTTGATAGCATAGAAATGTGGCTCCGATATTTTTTTGATTTCATGCCATGTCATATTACGAAAAATGTTGCTGACAAAATAAAGCTAGCCATAAAGATTGCTGGTGCAAACAGCCAAACCAAAAAGACCCCCAAGAAAAAGGCCAAGACCGCAAGGTAGGAAAGTAGGCCAATCACTAGCACCACCACTCGACTCGCAAACCCGACCGCTCGCATTAGACTATTTACAATAAAAGCGCTCGCGAATTGGCCCAAGTCAAAACCTTGACCATAACTTTCGCCCATTCTTTTCCACGGAGAAAAGAGCGTGCGCAAGAGAAGCTTGAAAGAAAAGAAATGCGCCACAAACCACAAAAAGTTTTGGCCGACCCCGACCATCTCTCTTATGCCCTGCGTGTAGTGCCACTTTACATAAGCCCACACCACCGAGTCTGTTCTATATATTTCGCTCATCTCTTTGATTATAGCAACAAACTAGATTGTCTTGTAGAACATCTTGTTGTTGAAGCGGGCATCGATGTATTCGAATTTGACTGAATTATTTTTTTGGAGTTCACTCTCGATCAAAAGTAAAATATTGTCGGCTGTTTCTTTTTCTCCGGCACCCCCCGGCAAGACCACTATGTCGCACAAAGAAGTTTGCAAGACCGATTTATCTCCAGATTCGAGCATCACCACTCTAGTTTCGATTCCAGCTGTTTGGAGCCGGTCGATCAAACCAAAATAACCTTCCATTTCTGAGCGAAGGACAAGCTGTCTGCCAATCGGGTCGCCGCTCAAGCTGCCAGCAAAAACGACTTTTTGACTCTTTTCTGATTCAAGGGCTCGTGCATAAACAAAACCGTCCCCATCGACCAAAAAGCAATCCGTATCTTTGCACCAAATCGCTCGCGCCATCTTCTCTTTTATTTTTATTTTCAAATTACCATCGGCGCTTCGGCTTATCTTTACATTATCGACCTTACCAAAATTATTTTTGATTGACTGCTCAAGCTCGTTCGTATCAGCGAGCAGAATGTTCGTGCGGGGCACCAACCCCAAATAAGCGCCCGAAATAAAATCAGTCGCCAAAAGCTTTATTTGCTCCTCGTTTAGACTGACGGCGCCCTCAACCACAACATTTTGAATTTGGAAAACATTGAGTCGCAGGGCAAAAATCAACCCCGCGCCAAAAACAAAGGGTAGAATAAAAAGGATGGCCAGCTTAAAGGTCTGGCGTCTTTTGTTGCGCTTGCCAATCTTGCTTGAATAACTAACCCGCGCCTTCTTTTTCATTAGATTTGAGTTTTTGGCTTCTCAATTTTTTCTTTGCCACCCATATAGCCCCTCAAAACTTCTGGAATCGTAATCGAACCATCAGCATTTTGGTAGTTTTCAACCAATTGGATGAGAATTCTAGTTGTAGCTAGAGCGGTGTTGTTTAAGGAATGAGCAAATTTCATCTTTCCGTCAATATCTCTATAACGAATATTTAATCTGCGAGTTTGAAAATCATGGAAATAGGAGCACGAGTGAGTCTCGCCATATTTTTTTTGAGCTGGCATCCAAGTCTCAATATCATATTTCTTAACCTGTCCCAAGCCAAGATCGCCTCCACAATTCAAAACTACATGATATGGCAATTTAAGAGCTTGCAATATCTTCTCCGCATTTAACAAAAGTTCCTCGTGGTGTTTGACCGATTCTTCGTGACTTGCCTCACATAAGATCACTTGTTCAAATTTCATAAACTCATGAACTCTATAGAGACCTTTTACATCTTTGCCGTGAGCACCGGCTTCTCGACGAAAACAAGGCGAGAAAGAAATTATTTTTTTAGGTAAATCTTTTTTGTCTAAAACTTCATCCATAAAGTAGCCCATCGTAGCTACTTCTGCTGTACCTGAAAGATAATCCCCATCTTGAGTCTTGTACAAATCTTCCTCGCCTTGGGGTATATAGCCAGTCCCTAAAAACATCTCACGCTTCACCGAAGAAGGAGCAACCATTGGGACAAAGTCACCATGCTTTACAAAAAAATCACTTACAAAACTCCATAGAGCAAACTGTAGAAGTGCTGCTTCATTTTTTAAAAAATAACCTCGAAACCCTGCCACCTTAGATCCTCTTTCAAAATCTACCAAATCCAAATCTTGCATAAGTTCGATATGACCCTTCGGTTCAAAATCAAACTTTGTTATCTCACCCCACACTTTCACCTCCAAATTTTCTGCATCACTTTCACCATCGGGCACTGACATGTCTGGTATGTTTGGTACTGCAACCATGAGCTTCTGCCACTCAAGCATGACCTCTTTCAATTCTGATTCAAGTTCTCCTATCTCATCTTTGAGAGGTGTTAATTCTGCAATTAATTTGGCTTTTTCTTCCCCTAGCGACTTGGCCACCTCTTCACCAACTTTATTCTGTTTAGACCTTTTTTCATCTAGACTCTGCGAAAGCGCTTTGCGTTTGTCGTCTACTACGACAAGTGTTTGCACATCAAAATTGACATGCTTCTTTTTGGCAGCTTCTTGTATCAACTCAGCATTTTCGCGAATGAATTTGATGTCTAGCATTTGAGTTATAAAGTTTTTAAAGTTAAAAGTTCTTAAAGTAAAGATACTTTACAAACTTGATAAACTTTATGAACTTTACAAACTTATAATATCATCTGTTACAATAAATGTGAAATACTACTGAAATGAAATACGAAATAAAAAATCTACCCATAAACGACTGGCCTCCTCTCCTCGGGCAAATCAATGATCCACCAAAAAAGCTTTATTTTGCCGGCAAGGTAGCAGATTATGAGCGCAAATTTCTCTGCGTCGTCGGTTCGCGCAAATATTCGAGCTATGGCCAAGAAGTTGTAAGCTCGCTCCTCGCCGACCTGCGCGGCTTCCCCATCACCATCGTCTCGGGGCTCGCCCTCGGAATCGACTCAATCGCCCATCGCCTGGCGATGCAAAATAATTTACCAACTATCGCCGTGCCCGGCAGTGGACTCTCGCCCCAGGCTTTGCACCCCGCAAGTCACGCACAATTGGCCGAAGAAATAGTGGGTAATGGCGGCACACTTCTATCTGAATACGAACCAGACTTCAAAGCAACGCAGTGGAGCTTCCCTCAGCGCAACCGCATTATGGCGGGTATGAGCCACGCCACTCTTATAATAGAGGCTGAGCAAAAGTCGGGCACAATGATCACCGCCAAACTCACCACCGAATACAATCGCGAATTACTTTGTGTGCCGGGCAGTATCTTCAGCCCAATGTCCGAAGGACCAAATATGTTTTTGCGCCTCGGCGCGACCCTCATCCGCAGTGGCGATGATATTTTGGAAGCGCTTGGAGTCGGAAAATTGAATTTTCAGAAAGCCCCTCCCCTCACCCCTCCCCAAAAGGGAGGGGCCGAAAAAAAGAACACCCAATATTCGGACTGCTCGGACAAAGAATTATTGATTATAAATTTACTCCAGGAGCCAAAAGAAAAAGATGAGCTGATTCGCATGGCCACCGCACACAACCTTTCCGTCTCCGAAATCCAAACCACCCTCACCCTCCTCGAACTCAAAGGCCACATCGAAGAAAAATTGGGGGAGCTAAGGCTGACATAACACCCCACCCGCCCTGCGGGCACCCTCCCCTCAATAAGGGGAGGGAAAAACAAAAAGCTTGACAAAACAGAGCTTGTGGTGGTATAATTGAAACATGCAAGTTCTTTTTGTTGTACTGGCAGCGGTAATTGCCGGCTATATCTCTTATCGCCGGCCAAAAGTTCGGGGTGCAGACCCCGACCTAATTGAGGTTGCTTTATCTGCGACGTTGGTAGCGATCGTGGCCATCTCTATCGCCCCATACGTGGGACCTGCGACCGACGCATTCTTTGCCTGGGTATCCCAGGCCATGACGCCATGACCCACCCCCTCGCCCCCGCAGTCAACTCACGATGTTTTGTGAGCCGACTGCGGGGCTTTTGCTTTTTGTATTTCTCCCCTCTCATTAGACAAGGAGAGGGGCTAGGGGTGAGGTCTGACTGTAGGAAAATTGCATTTGACAGACGCCGTCAGTTATGCTACAATATACGGCAGAGGAACGCACCATGACACGCACAACAATGTTTGCAATGTTTTTGCTGGTCTTTTTTTGGGGCTTCACCCCGCTTAAGGCCCAGCAGGAAGGTAGTGTGGAGATCGCGAAGTCGGTAACAACCACTCCGGTTCTTGTAGACGGTCCAGTAAACTGTCTCGAGACTGCGGCGAAAGTATTACCGGCGAAAGACGCCGCGAAGTTCTGTCTCGACGCCGCCAAGATCGAGGCGGACAGGGCCAAACGAGTGGCGAATGAGGCGGCGGATGCCACAAAGGCGAGTCGCCCTCAGGTTATCAGCCCTTACGGCGGTTACAGCCGATACGGCGGCTGGGGCTACAACCGTGGCTTCATTGGTGGCGGAGTAGTGATTAGTGGCGGAAGAACCCGCACACGAGTCATCCGCGAGCGCGTTGTGCGAGACCGGCAACCCCGGCAACGCGTCCAACGAATAAAAAGGGAATGGCGATGAAAGTCGCCAACCCTCGGATCCGAGCGCCCGTGCATACCTTCCAAGGTTGCCGGGCGTTTTTTCTTATTTCTCCCCTCTTATGTTTATAGGAGAGGGGCAACCCTGCGGAGCAGGGTGGGGTGAGGTCAATTTTGCTTTTTTATTCTTTATCTCTTATTCTTACCTTATTATCATTATTATTCGTGTCATTCGTGTGCATTCGTAAATTTGTGTCGCATTATGAAATTACTTATCGTCGAATCCCCAGCCAAGGCCAAAACTATAGGAAAATATTTGGGTGATGACTACAAGGTCGTCGCTAGTATTGGTCATATCCGCGATTTGCCAAAGAGCAACAAAAAAGCTATCGACATCGAAAGCGGCTTCATCCCCCACTACGAAATTAGCAAGGGCAAAGAGAAAGTCGTGGCCGAAATCAAATCCCTGGCCAAAAAGGCAAGCGAAGTCTTGCTGGCTACCGACCCCGACCGAGAAGGCGAAGCGATCGCTTGGCACATTGCTGAGCTACTCAAAGGCTCGGTGGATAAATCAGATATCAAACGAGTTACCTATCACGAAATCACCAAAGAAGCGATTGAGGAGGCACTCAAACATCCGCGCAAGATTGACGAACATTTGCGCGCAGCACAAGAAGCGCGAAGAGTTTTGGACCGACTGGTTGGCTACGACCTCTCTGGCCTGATTTGGAAAAAGGTACGCTACGGACTTTCAGCCGGGCGCGTGCAATCCCCTGCTCTGCGCATCTTGATGGAGCGCGAACGCGAAATCAGAGCTTTTAAACCGGAGACTTTTTATGTCATTAGCGTTGATCTCGAAAATAAAAATAAAGAAAAATTTGGCGCTTTTTGTGAGCTCGAACCAAAAACCAAAGCCGAAGCGGAAGGAATTCACCAAGCGGCTGAGACAGCGGGCAAAGAAAAAAAGTGGCAAGTCAAAGAAGTAATCGAGACTGAGGTCAAGCGCGCGCCCCGAGCACCTTTCACCACCTCGACCTTGCAACAAACCGCTTCTACTCGCCTCGGCTTTTCGCCCAAGCGCACGATGATGGCCGCGCAGAAACTTTATGAAATGGGCCACATCACTTATATGCGCACCGACTCGACCACCATGGCCGGCATTGCCCTTGGTCAAATCAAAAGTGTTGTGACCAAAAAATACGGCGCCGAGTTGCATCAAGTCAGACAGTTCAAAACCAAATCCAAGAGCGCTCAAGAAGCCCACGAAGCAATCCGCCCAACTCACTTCGAAAAGGAAAGCGCGGGCACCACCGAAGATCAAAAACTGCTCTACAAACTCATCTGGCAACGCGCGGTGGCGAGCCAAATGCAAGATGCGCTCACCATGCGCACCAAGATTGTGAGCACCACACAGGTGAAAGATATTCCCGATTTTCATTCAAACGGTTCGCGTGTTTTGAAAGATGGTTGGCTCCTCGCCGATCCACAGGCCAAAGGCGAAGATGTTATTTTGCCAAATGTGAAGTCAGGTGACCCCCTTGATTTGCTTGCGATAGATACCGAAGAGAAGCAGACCGAACCGCCAAATAGGTACAGCGAAGCGGGCCTGATCAAAGAGCTCGAGAAGCGCGGCATCGGCCGACCTTCGACTTATGCTTCGATCATCAATACTATTATCGAGCGCGGCTATGTCGACAAAGATGGTAAGACCCTCAAACCAACCGACACGGGCGATGTGGTCTCGACCTTCCTCGAAGACAATTTTGAAAATTATATCAGCGATACATTTACGGCCGAGATGGAAGATGAGCTCGACCAGATTGCCGAGGGTAAGCGCGAATACGAACCAACCTTGCGCGAATTTTACACTCCATTTTTGAAAGACGTCAAAGCCAAAGAAAAGACGGCCAAACTCACCACCCTGGGTGAAGCCGACCCACGCTTCAAATGCCCGATTTGCGGCAGCGATATGGTTATCAAACTCGGCAAAGGTGGCAAGTTTCTCTCTTGCGAAAAGTTCCCTGATTGCAAAGGTATGCGCAATATCGATGGCAGCGAAATCAAAGAAGCCGAGCCGATTGGCATCGATCCTACCAGCGGTTTGCCTGTGCTTGTGATGGATGGCCGGTTTGGGCCATATGTGCAATTAGGGCAAAATTCGAAATCCGAAGCATCAAATCCGAAACAAAAAACAAAGAAAGAAAAACCAAGGCGCGCAAGTATTCCGAAGGATATCGATCCAAACAAAATCACGCTCGAGCAAGCGCTCAAACTTCTTTCATTGCCAAGAGAGCTTGGTTCACACCCTGAGACTGGCGAAATGATTAGCGCAAATATTGGGCGTTTCGGACCCTATGTCGTGCACCAAAAAGATTTTCGTTCGCTCAAAGCTCCAGACAATGTCTACACCGTCACCCTCGACCGCGCACTCGAAATTTTCAAAGAACCCAAGAAATTTGGAAGGCGTGGCAGGCAAAGCAAAAAAGAGTAGAATGGGAGAATGGACGACCAAAAACTTATAGAAAAAGCCCGAGAATTTGCAAAGAAAGCGCACGAAGGCCAAAAACGCCAAAGTGGTGAGCCTTATTTTGCGCACCCCGAAGCCACCGCCAAAGCACTCGAAGAGCTTGGGATGAGCGGGCCAACCATTGCCGCTGGTTATTTGCACGATGCAATCGAAGATGTCGGGGTTTCGCCCGAAGAGATAGAAAAGGAGTTTGGCAAAGACGTGCGTTTTATTGTCGAAGGCGTGACCAAACTCGGCCATCTCAAATACCGTGGCGCCGACCGACACAACGAAAGTTTGCGCAAACTTTTTGTGGCAATGTCGCAAGATATTCGAGTATTGATTGTCAAACTTTGCGATCGCTTGCACAATATGGAAACACTTGAGTTCGTGCCAAAAGAAAAACAACGAAGGATTGCCGGAGAAACCCTCGAAATTTACGCCCCTATTGCCTATCGCCTCGGCATTCGCAAAATTTCCAAACGTCTCGAAGATTTGGCTTTCAAATATATTTATCCCGAAGAATACAAAGAAATCACAGAGCTCCTCAAACAAAAGCGCGAGAACGAAGCCGACTCGCTCGAAAAATTCAAAAGAGCGGTAACCAAAGAACTAGCCGAAGGTGGGGTCAAGAATTTCAAAACCGATTATCGCATCAAAGGTATTTATAGTTTGTACAAAAAATACATCCGCCAAAGTCGCGACCTCGAAAAGATTTATGACATTGCTGCTATGCGCATCTTGGTCGACACAAGTGAGGATTGTTATCGGGTGCTTGGTATTATCCACTCGCATTGGCAACCCTTGCCCGGTCGAATCAAAGACTACATCGCCCACCCCAAGCAAAACGGCTACCAAGGCCTACATACCACCGTCTTCACCGGCCTCGGCACGGTAGTCGAAGTCCAAATCAAAACCGAAGA
This sequence comes from uncultured Candidatus Saccharibacteria bacterium, assembly GCA_964558845.1. Classification (GTDB taxonomy): domain Bacteria; phylum Patescibacteriota; class Minisyncoccia; order Phycocordibacterales; family WO2-35-19; genus JBBTQZ01. The sequence goes on along the minus strand of CAZLFM010000012.1, from coordinate 4,447 downwards.
AATGCAACGCGAAGCCGAATACGGTATCGCTTCGCACATCACTTACAAAGCTGGGCACAAATCCAAAAATTCAGGTATGGAGTGGATTCGCAAAATTTTGCCGTCGTTTATTGCCAAAGATAACGAGACCAAAAGCTCAAGCGAGCAAGATGTGCCCAAGTGGATTCGCGAATTAGTCAGTTATCAAAACGCGCACCAAGATAGCGAAGAAGTCTTGAGCGAAATCAAAAGCGATTTTCTGAATACCCGCATCTTTGTTTTCACCCCCAAGGGCGATGTGGTCGATTTGCCAGTTGGCGCTTCGGTCGTCGACTTTGCTTATTCCATTCATTCCGATGTCGGCAATTCTATGTCAGGCGCCAAGGTCAATGGCAAAATGTCTGCGTTCGACACCGAACTCAAAAATGGCGACATTGTCGAGATTATCACCAAGAAAAATGCCAAGCCTTCGCGCAAATGGCTCGAATATACCAAAACCACCTTCGCCAAAAAACATATTCGCCAACTGACTTAAATACTAAAATTTTTGATTGAGTAGAGGCCGTCGTCGATTGGGGTATCTTCGGCGATTTTTATTTCTGCTGGCGTGCGGTCGTCGACTCCGACGCTTTGGTCGGAGCCCCGACTTTCTAACGTCGGGGTTGGATTTTGCAACTTATTCAAAATATCTTCCAAATCTTCGTTCGAGAAGAATTCGATCATCAGCTTGCCACCATTCTCGCGCTTCTCGATATGCACCCGAGTGCCGAGCGACTCGGCAAACTTTTCTTCAAAATCAGAGAGGGCTGGGTCGATATCGGACTTTACTCTGCGCACTCTTTCGATTGCGATTTTGCGCGCAGCTGTTTCGGCTTCGCGCACGTTCATTTTGCGAATCATAATATCTTGGAAGAGCACTTTTTGTTCTTCAGGACGTTCGGAGAGCATAAGTAGCGGCCGAGTGTGGCCTTCGTTGATTTTGCCTTCCGATAGAGAGATGAGCATTTCCTCTGGCAATTCCAAGATGCGCATGGTGTTGGTCACATAGACTCGGCTCTTGCCAATCTTTTGGGCAATTTGGTGATGCTTGAAACCAAATTCATCGGCCAGTTTTTTGAACGCTCGCGCTCTTTCCACCGGGTTCAAATCTTCGCGTTGGACATTTTCTATAATCGCAAGTTCGAGCTTCATCAAATCATCATGACTTCTATCGTTCTCGCCAACTCTGATAAGCACCGGCACCTGCGAGAGTCCGGCAAGTTTGGAGGCGCGGAGTCGACGCTCGCCAGCAATCAGCTCATACTCAACCGCAAGCCCATCCTCCTTGATAATCTCTTTGCGGGTCACCACGAGTGCCTGGAGCACACCGTATTGCTTGATCGAATCAGCGAGCGCCTGCAAGGCAACCGGGTCAAACTCTCGACGCGGTTGAAAAGGGTTTGGCTTGATTTTGTCCAAATCAACCCAAAAAATCGAATTTTGATAAAAGTTGGAAGTGTTGTTCATAACCTAAATATTTTACCACAAAAAATTGTGCCAGAGGGGAGACTTGAACTCCCAAGCCCTTGCGAGCGCTCGATTTTGAGTCGAGTTCGTTTACCAATTTCGACACTCTGGCATTCATCAAGATTATATTGTAAATTAGCCAAAAATCAAACGATTTGGTAGAAATACAATAATGAAGAAGCCGAAAATGATTGTGATTGTTGGGCCGACGTCGAGCGGCAAGAGCGACTTGGCAGTCGAGCTTGCGCTCAAATTTGACGGCGAGGTTATATCGGCTGACTCGCGCCAAGTGTATAAAGGGCTCGATATCGGCACAGGCAAAATCACAAAAAAGGAAATGAAGGGGGTGAAGCATCACCTGCTTGATGTTGCAGATCCGCGCAAAAAATTCACCGCCGCCGACTTCGTCCGTGCGACAAATGTGACGGCCGTCACATTTGTCGCAAATAATAAATTGCCTATCGTTTGTGGTGGTACGGGCTTTTATATTGATGCCCTACTTGGCGACAAACAAATTCCCGAAGTTGAACCCAACCTCAAGTTGAGGAAAAAGCTAGAGAAGAAAAGCACGGAAGAACTTTTCAAAATTCTCCAAAAGCTCGACCCTGAGCGTGCTCGAAATATCGATGCCAAAAATCCGAGGAGGTTGGTGCGCGCGATTGAAATATGCGAAGCTTTGGGAAGTGTCCCAAAGCTTCAAATCCGAAATTCGAATAACGAAATCCGAAACAAATTTGATGTATTGAAGATTGGGATTGCGCCAATAACTCCATCCCCCACCCCTTCCTCTTATGTTAAGAGGAAGGGGCTTCCGGAACCCTCTCTTATTGTAAGAGAGGGCAGGGTGAGTTATTTTTTAGATGAATTGGAATTAAAAAACAGGATAAACAAGAGATTAGAAAAAAGGTTGAAACAAGGTATGATTCGTGAAGCCCAAAATTTACATAAGAAGGGTTTGAGTTTCAAGCGCATGCGCGAGCTTGGCCTCGAATACGGCGCTCTCGCCGATTTTTTGGAAAAGAAAATAAGTAAAAAAGAAATGATGGAAAGATTAAAAAGCGAAATCTGGCACTACGCCAAACGCCAAATGACCTATTTTAAGAAAGATAAGAGTATTGTTTGGATTGAGCCCTCTACCGCCACTGCTGTCCAGAAAATAGAAGAGTTTTTGAGAAGCTAAAATTCTGTTATACTAGCCACATTGGGCCTATAGTTCAGTGGTAGAATTCTCCTCTCCAAAAGGAGCGACCGGGGTTCGAATCCTCGTGGGCCCGCTGATAAAAACAAAAAATTCGCCAAATTGGCGAATTTTTGTTCTACCTTTTCCCCTCTCATGTTTATAGGAGAGGGGCAAATCCCGAAAGGGATTGGGGTGAGGTTGTCTATTTTTTGGCCTCCTTGAAAACAACTCGCTTGCGGAGCTTTTTGGAATATTTTTTGAGCTCGATTTTGCGCTCTACTTTGCGCTTATTTTTGCGCGTCCAATAGACCTCTTTGGTGTCTTTGTTGACTAATTTTATAAGTTGATCTTGTGACATATTTTTGAATTAACCCTCCATTTATAGCATACAAGCCCAATTGGTGCAACAGAAATAAATAACCCCCAGGTCCTGGAGAGGGAGCCCAGAACCCGGGGGAGGTGAGCTCCGAGCCACGATATCATGGCCCTCTGACTGCGTACAAAACACATACGCAGGAACCCACCTTTTGTTACTATACCACAATTTTTTGTTTGAAAGCAAGAATGAGAGCTTTGGTTACTTCCCCTACTTGCCCACCCCCTACCCGGTTACCATCAATGTTTACAATCGGCACAATATCCTTGAAGGAAGAGGTGATGAAAATTTCGTCCGCCGTTTTGAGCTCGTCTTCGTAGACTCGTCGCCTCTCGATTTTATAACCCGCTTTTTCTGCAAGTTCGAGTACTACTTTGAGAGTGATACCACCGAGCACCTCTTCGGCCGGAGTTATTATTGCTCCATTTTTGACTAAGCAGATGTTGCTCGTCGCGCACTCAAAGACTTCACCGTCATAAGTATAAAGAATCTCAACCGCCCCCTCTTCTTTGCGCCAATTTTGAAGTTTGACGGCTGTAATGTAGTTTATGGTTTTGTGCTCGGGCATTTCGCGCTTGTAGCGATAGGTCAAGAGCTTCGCGCCTTCATTATAATATTCACTCGGCAAAGATTCCCATTTGTCGGTCGTGATATAAAAAGTTGGATTTTCAAATTCGTATTCGATACCGCCCACGGTCGGACCACCGGTCAAAATCATCCGCACATTGGCCCGACTACTGAAGCCTGATTTCTCGACTATCTCTTTTATTTTTTTCTCGCAACTCTCTTCAGTAATCGGCAGATTGAGTCCGAGAGTATGTGCCCCAGCCAAAAAGCGTGCGAAGTGATCGGCAAAGCGAAAAGGCTTACCGTTCACGACCGCGAGGCCATCGTATACCCCATAGCCGCGCATCAGGCCGATATCTTCAATCCCCACTTTGGCCTCGCCAATCGGCATAATTTGTCCATTCAAAAAGCAATATTTTGTCATTGTAATAATTTTTTAACGATTAGGTTGAACTGTTCGCCCCGATCAAATTCATTCTTAAACTTCTCAAAACTTTTGGCCCCAGGCGAAAAAAGGATTACAGCTTTGCTGTCAGCCGAAGTTGCCTTTTCGAGCGCCTTCTCTAGGCACTCCTCCAGTGTATCAAACTCATTAAATTCTGCAGAGCCGAGCTCGCGTTTCATTTTTTCGGTTGCACTACCACTAAGCAAGATGAGATTTTGCAAATTCATTTTCTCTCTGACCTTTTTGGCCCAAGCGCCATATTCGAGCTCGCGGTCAGTCCCACCCGCGATGAGAATCGTTTCTCTCTCGCCATCCGCAAATCTGTCGAGCGCCACCTCGACCGCCTCTGGAGAAGTAGCTGAGGTGTCGTTGTAGACTGAAAGTTTTTCATTTT
>CAZLFM010000011.1:0-16684 GCA_964558845.1 uncultured Candidatus Saccharibacteria bacterium | reverse complement strand
ATTCACCGCCATCCAATCAATCGTTTTGCGCATCACACTCGTTGCACCGACCAAATTTTTTACAGGCCCCCGCTCCATCACGACCGCAAAAGCATATTTTGGATTTTCGTAAGGCCAAAAACCAATCACCCACGAATTGACAAAATCTTTCCTCGCCCCCAGCTCAGCCGTGCCAGTCTTGCCCGCAATAGCTACTGCTTTAGTATTGAGCCCCGCTGCCGTGCCGTCAAGAACAGCCTGCCGCATACCCTCCTTGCTCACTGTAAAATTTTCCGGATTACCACCAAACTTTTTGCCAGTCTGAGCAGAAGTTGTAGAAGTAAATAAAAGAGACGGTGTAACCAAATATCCTCCGTTGGCCAAAGCCGCGGTTGCAACTACTGCTTGAATCGGAGTTATTTGCATTCCATATTGACCAATCGCAGTATTATAAGTATCGCCCACTCGCCAAACTTCACCGTCAAAAGTTTTTTCTTTCCAGGCTGGATCTGGAATTATACCAAGTGCCTCGTTTGAATCGTCGAAACCAGTTTTTTTGGTAAAACCGAATCTCTCTAAATATTTTTTTATTCGATCGATACCAAGACCTTTTTGGCTACCAAAACCGCCACCAATTTGATAGAAATAGGTGTCGCTCGAAACAGCAATCGCCCGCCTCATATCGGTAGCGCCATGCGCCCGCCAATCACGAAAAATAGTTGGTTTGCTTGGATCATAAGGATTTGGCACCACCAATTGTCCGGTGCTAACAATTTCCTTTTCTGGACTTATCACCCCCTCTTCGAGCGCCGCGAAAGCCAAAAACGGTTTGACTATAGAACCCGGAGTATAAAGCCCCGAAATAACTCGATTAAGAAAAGGATTATTTTTGGCCGTATGGAAAGAGTCGATTTTTTCCTTTTATTTGCCTTCGGTCATAACTTTCGAATCAAATTAAGGGAAACTGACGAGAGTTAAAATATCGCCCGAATGCACAGCAAGAATCACCCCGGCGCCACCCTGAAAACCGACATTGCTCGATAGCTCTCGCATATTTTTGTAAAGCTCGGATTGAATCCTAGAATCGATCGATAAAGTTATATCCATTCCGCCCCGAGGCAAACTGACCACACTCTCGGATATCAATTCATTTTCTACCGAAACTTCAAAGAGACGCAGACCGTTGCGACCAGAAAGACTCTCGTTAAAATAAAGTTCGGCACCGTCTTTTGGTGTAAATTCTTCTTCATAAAAGAATCCACTTGCATCTTTGGCAGGATATTTGAGAAAGCCAAGCACCATAGACAAACCTTCCTGTGATGAATAATTGCGCTCCGGCACAACTTCGGAAGAAGTCGTTGATTGATTAAAAGCCAATCGCTCACCATTTCTATCATAAATAATCCCTCTCGGTGCAAACAAAATACTCTGCTTCAATTTGTTGTTCTCGCTCCGCTCTTTGTAACTTTGGCCATCGATTATTTGCAACTGCCAAAGCTTTGCTAAGAATAAAATCGCTACCAGAATAGTTGTAGTAGCAAAAATAAAATGAACTATTCTATTTATCGGCTTTTCAATTCTGCCCTCGAATTGGCTAATATCAAAATCAGGCAGATTTTTTGAATCCATAAATATCTCATCTGGAGCGATATCCTTGTTCGTCATGGAGCCATTTTACAACAATTTCGACCAATTAACTCTATCCTCTATTAGTAAGGCCACAACAAGAGAAATTGCGCCCACAATAAGCAAAAATCTAGTCTCAAAAATTCCCGGACCGAAAAAATAAAGATTGCCTAGGAGTGCCCCCAAAATCGGCATTTCATAAGGGCGAAAAACAAAGAGTCCATAAAAAAGCGCGAGAAGCAAAAACGCCCACCAACCCAAAAATATAACCGAAAACAAAGAAAACGTAAACAACAGTAGGCGTAGAATTATTTTTTTTATCTCTGACATTTTTTACAAAAATTATTGCAAGACAAAAACTGATTGGATGGTCGCAACATTGAAAGGCAAAGACATCAAAACGTTTTTGGTCCCACCCGAAGAATCGGCTTCCACCACACCAACAATTGCAATCATATAATTAGAGCTACCCGAAACCACGAGACTATCGCCAACTTTGATATCAAAATCCAGAAGAGTTTTGGCCGAAAGATTGCCCCCACCAACACCCTTGACCTCGAGCGCTTCGCCTGTGCGACTAGAAAAAGCCGTGAAGGAATTGCCCGAATCTGAATTGAGCGAGACGATGCTACTATTTTCACCCACCTCAATAATTGTCCCTGCTAGCAGACGATTTGAAGCCAAAACCAAATCACCAACTTTCAATCCCTCCTTACTACCCTTGTCTACAACCAATGTATCAAAAGCAATCTGGGGTGGCCTAGCCAAAACACCGGCGCGCACAAAACTCTCTTCAGGTTTTATACCCAACTCTTCTCTTAATCTTCGATTTTCATAAGATAGTACCGCCAAATCTATTACCGATAAATTTAGTGATTCGACTTCTCTATTTAATTTTTCAATTTCTGTTATAAGAGTATTGCGTGCAACAAACCATTTTGGTAAGACTGTGATAAAACTAAAAAACTTATCACCATTTTGCAAAGTCGAAGAAGTAGAATCCGAAACGGCATTTTTTACCACACCGAACGAGGCTAGAAGTAAACTTACAACCACTAAAACAAAAATTACAATTATTATTTTTAGAAAAGACAGGCCGTTGGGTCTATTATGTTTGAGGGGCAATATCATTTTCGTCTTTGATTAGAATATCTTTGTATTCGTCGAGTTTTTCAAGGATTATACCGGTGCCCCGCACGACACAAGTTAGAGGATTATCTGCCACATAAACCGGCATCTTTACTTCATCACTCAAAACCTCAGCAAAACCTTTAATCAAAGCTCCGCCGCCAGCCAAATGAATACCCCTGTGCATTATATCCGAAAGTATTTCGGGTGGAGTGACTTCCAAAACTTCTTTGGTGGCGCTGACCAATCTTTCTATCGAATTGGATATGGCTTCTCGAATGTCGCTATCGGTTATCATTACCTCCCTCGGTAAACCACTTATAAGGTCCCGCCCGCGCGCACTCGATTCGAGGGTTGTGTCTCCCGCAATCAAAGCTGTGGTGGAGATTTTTATACTTTCGGCTGTCTTCTCGCCAATGATTATTTTGAATTCACTGCGCACATAAGAAGTTATGTCGCTGTTTAGCTTATCACCAGCGATGCGCACATTTTTGGAACGCACCACTCCACCAAGCGAGATAACCGCAATATCGGCCGTACCGCCACCGATATCGATCACCATGTTACCCACTGGTTCACGCACCGGCAAATGCATACCAATGGCCGCCGCCATCGGTTCTTCGACAATGTGCACTTCGCTCGCGCCGGCGTTCCTAGTCGCGTCGCGCACGGCGCGCGTCTCCACGTTGGTAATACCAGACGGCACCCCGACCACCACGCGCGGACCGAGGAATTTTTTGGAAATAGCTTGCACCTTGCCGAGCAAATAATGGAGCATTTCTTCTGTGACTTCAAAATCAGAGATGACTCCATCGATAATCGGACGCACGGCCACTATGTGTGGCGGAGTGCGACCGAGCATATTTTTGGCATCTTTGCCGACCGCTACCACTTGGCCAGTCTTTTGGTTGACAGCGACAACCGAAGGCTCGTTGAGCACAATACCTTTACCACGAACATAGACGAGCGTGTTTGCCGTTCCAAGGTCTATGCCTATGTCATTGCGAAAGTGGGATTTCCACTCTTCGATTTTCTGCCTAATCATGGCAATAAATTTAGCACAAAATTAGGATTTCGTCTTATTTTAGTGTATTTGAATCTACCAGCTTGGTCTCGCCCGTTTTTCTATCTTTGAGTTCTACCTTGCCTTGGGCCACAGTTTTCTCGCTCACCACTATCTGAAATGGCATACCAAGCAGGTCGCTATCGGCAAACTTTTCCCCGGCGCGCAAATCGCGATCGTCGTAAAGCACGTTTTCTGCACCAAGCGTTTGGTAAACCTTCTCCGCCATCTCTCTCACCTCGGGTTTACTCGACACAATCTCCACCAAATGATATTTGAAAGGCGCAATCGCCTCGGGCCAGACCAAAGAATTATCAGTTGAATTCTTTTCGGCTACGACACCCATGAGGCGTGTAATACCGATGCCGTATGAACCAAGCCAAACCGGCACCTTCTGACCTTCACTATCGGTATAAAACAAATCGAGTTCTTCACACTTGCGCGTGCCAAAGTTGAAGATGTTGCCAACCTCTGCTGTCTTTACTTTTTCCAATTCGCTTTCTTTAACCCCAAGCTTTTCTAGTGTTGCTGGGTTCATAACTTCTTCGTTCAGGGCAATATTCTTTTCGCGATTGATATATATAAAGTCCTCACCTGCTTCAGTAATCGTTTGAAATTCGTGACTAAACTCAGTAAAGGCGCCCCCCGAAGCAAAAGTTATAAAAGTATCTTCGCCTACACCGATTCGATTAAAGACGCGAAAATATGCGTCAATAACTTTTTTATAAAATTCTTCGTGGTCTGCTTCACCGAGCGAATATGAATACAAATCTTTCATCACAAACTCTCTGCCGCGCATAATGCCACTTTTGGCCCGCAGTTCATTGCGCATCTTGGTTTGGAATTGGTAAGTATAAATCGGCAAATCGCGAAAACTTGATATAAAACTCCTGAGCATATCGGTGATTGGCTCTTCGTGTGACCAACCAAAACCAACTTCGGCCCCAGCCTTGAGCGCGCTCTTAAACCACACATCTACCTTCTCATCGCTCCATCTGTCTGTCTTCTCCCAAAGTTCTTTGCGCTGAAGCGAGCTCATAATAATTTCTTGCCCGCCAATTGCATTCATTTCTTCGCGCACAATTTGTTTGATCTTTTCTACAACCATCAAACCAAGAGGTAAATAGTCATAAACACCGGCCATCTCTTTCCCAATATAACCACCGCGCAAAAGTATTTGCGCATTTTTGCTCGTCTCATCACTCGGCGCCTCGCGTCGTGTCTTGGTAAAAAGTTGTGTTTGTCGCATAAGTTAAATCATATCAAATAAAGTGCTGGATTGGAAAATAAAAAATGCTTGCAAAATATTGCATAATGTTTTATAATTTTTGCAGGAGCTCATCTACAAATGTTCAAGACTTTACAATTCGCTTTCAAAGCAGTCGTGGGCAATCTCCAAGGAGTAAAGCCGATGTTCGGTTTCAACGTCTCAGAGCGGTGCCCCATCGGGTGTGATTGTTATTGGCGCAGGCAACTTGCCGAACGCCTCAACCTTTCTTCTGCACAAGAAACAAAGGCGCTTCCAATACTCGGTCGAAAGCTTGAGATGTCGGACGACCAGGTCGTCCAATTCTTTAAGCAAAAGGAAAAAGAAGGGTCGCTTATGGTTCTCATCATCGGGGGCGAGCCGTATGTCCGACCAGAACTGCTCGCAAAACTCGGAGGAATCATTCCGTGGACCGGAGTGGTGACCTCCGGCACCAGCCCACTGATAAAGATGGAGCGGACATACCACCTCATCTCAATTGACGGGAAAGACGCCGAGACCCACGATCGCATCCGGCAGTCACGAGGCCTTTTCGACCGCATCGTTTCCAACGTTAAGCGTGCGCGAACGACACACCAGAAGTTTCCGCTCGCGATTCACACAGTGCTAAATCGCGAAAACTTCCTGCAAACGGAAGAAATCGTTCGGTTTTGGAAAGACAACGGACTGGCCGACTGGATCGTATTCAGCGGACACACTCCCATCGCTGGTGCCGGCGACGAACACTTGCATCTATGTGATTCGGACAGCTACGAAGCTGTCCACGAACTTCATCGGCTAAAAGATAAGTACCCGGGGTTCGTAAACATGACACATCAGATGATCAGCACCCTACAACCCCACCGGATGATGTTCCAAAATCCAGAGAATTGCCCAACGGCGCAGTTCACAGACGCCTATTACGCCAACGGGCAAAAGATCGAGCGGTGCATTTTCGGACCGGACGGAGACTGTTCTCGATGCGGATGCATCGTGACGATCGGCTTCGAACCCCTCAAGGGGGTTCCGACCTTCGATGATCTTCGGGTCGCGTGGAGGTTGCGGCCATGAGCGCATTTTTAAGAGGGGGCGACCATCGTGTCGCCTCCTTTTCTTTTTCATTTTTTGGGCAAAGAAAAACCACTCCGGACATAAAGATAGTAGTATTACAATCTTTAGCCGAAGTGGAGTGACTAACACAACCTAGAGGCACTACTCTCTAGGTCGGGGTCTTGTTGGACATAACCCCGACTCGTGCACTCATTCAAGTGCTGTCCCAAGCTCCTTTAGGGAGCCCACGAGGAAACTAGATAATAACATATATTTTAAAATATCTCCACTTCCGACAAACGTGACGGCCGTCACGTTTGTCGGAATATAGGTTCTTTCTGTTATAATGAAGCAGTGAAAGTTTAACCAATATTGTTATGAGTATCATTATGGAAATTTTGGAAAGTATGTGGAACGCTCGATTAAATTATAAGGGCGTTCCAGTAAATTTGTTCGGGGTTCCAATGCTTCAAAACAATGGGAGAGTTTGTTCTAAAAATACTTTTGATAGGACCTTAACTAGAATGAAAGAGAATGGTTTTCTACAAATTATAGACAACAAATGGCAATTGACGGAAAAAGGTAAGGAATATTTTGAGACAAATAGAAGATTGGGTATGAAATTTCATTCCCCTTTCCCACTCAACTCACCTAAAAATCTTCTGCTTATGTTTGATATACCAGAAACAAAACGAGATGAAAGAAATTGGCTGAGATGGCATTTGAAAGAATTCCAATATTTGATGCTTCAGCAAAGTGTTTGGGTGGGACCAAGCCCTTTACCTAAAAAATTTCTTGAACACCTGAAAAATTTCAAATTAGACAATTGTATAAAAACTTTCAAGCTTGCCAAACCATACAAAATAAATAATTAATATGACAAACGTGACGGCCGTCACGTTTGTCGGAAAGCGATTAGATAAGGAAAAGATTGCGAAGCAAATGAGGAGCAACTCAATCTAGAACAAATTTTTGATGTCTTTGAAGGTGATGACGAGCATGAGGAGGATAAGGACGGCGAAGCCGATGCCGTTCGCATATGTACCAAATTTAGCGGAGATTTTTTTGCGAGTGATTGATTCAACAGCGACAAAAACCAAACGTCCGCCATCGAGCGCTGGAAAAGGTAAGAGGTTTACTACTGCCAAGTTGATTGAGATGAGTGCGGTGAAGGTCGCAAGATAAACCACACCCAAACGCGAAGCGTCCCCGACCAGCCCCACAATACCAATCGGCCCAGTGACTTGCGACAGGTCAGCTGTACCTACAAAGGCCCCGGCAATGAGGCAGATGATGCCTTTGATTGTCAGGTAGGTCAGTTCGCCCGTAATCTTGCCTCCCTCAATCACCGCCTTATGCAAAGGCAAGGTCAAGGTGCCCACCATATCCATATTGATACCTATTATTTTTCGGCCTGCCATCAAAGATGCGTCGGGTAAAACTTTTGTACTTAAAACCTCACCACCTCTGTCAAAACTGAGCTCGACTTCGCTATTTGATTCAGCAACAAATTGAGAAACCGCTTCCGGAGTCAGCTCGACAGGAGAATTCTGATTACTTCCAACCATCAATATTTTGTCTCCAGATTTTAGACCTGCTTCACTTGCTGGCGAATCGGGCATTACCGAAACAATGGTCAAGATTGGGTTGTTTACTTCATAGCCAAAATCGTTATCTACCGGCGCCGGTAAACCCGCAACAAAACCAATTGAAAATAAAACCCAAGCAAAAATAAAATTGAAGAGCACTCCACCAAAAAGTATTAGCGCCTGCCAAGGTTTAGATACTTGCAAAAAGCTTTTAGCTTGGAGCTTGGAGCTTGGAGCTTCAAAAAAGTCTTCTTTTTTGCTTTCAGCTTTCAGCTTTAAGCTCTCAGCTTCTTCGTAATTCTCTCCAAAAATTTTGACAAAGCCACCAAAAGGAATCCAATTGAGTGAAAACCTTGTCCCCCACTTTTCACCGAGGGTGAAAGCTCTTGGCGGATAACCAAAACCAAATTCATCGACTCTGACACCAGCTTTCTTGGCAAAAAGAAAATGTCCAAGCTCGTGGACCAAGACCAAAACCCCCAAAATAACTATAAAAAGTATAATCGTCATGAGCCTCGGATTTCGGTTATTTTACGCTCAGCGATTTCATCAAGCTTTTTGTTCGACTCATCGATATGTTTTTGCAAATCTTCTTTTAATCTAAACTTATCATCTTCGCCCATTCCACCCTTCTTTTCTTGTTCTTGAATTTCATTCCAAGTTTTGTCGCGAATGCCGCGCAAAGTTACTCTCGACTCTTCGAGCTTTTGCTTTACGAGCTTGACTAATTGCTCACGACGTTCGGTTGTTAATTCCGGGAAAATGACTCGCACCCCCTTCTCAAAAGGCGCGACCGACAAGCCGAGATTGGAGACGGTAATCGCCTTTTCAATCGCTTTGCTCAAACTAGAATCCCAAGGTTCTATTCTTATTGACCTTGCATCCTCAGTCAAAACATTGGCAACTTCTCTCAAATTCATCTTGGAACCATAGGCCTCGACTTGAATCGAATCGAGGATAACCGGCGTAGCTCGACCGGTACGAACAACCGAAAGCTCATTGTTTAGCCATTCTTCGGTCTGCTTTATCTTTTGTTTTGATTCAGTAAAATCGAACATACAAGTATTATACACCAAAAAAGATTTTTTAGAGAGAAGTAGCGAGCCACTCGAGCAACATTTTGGGCGAAGAACCACGCAACGAAACCAGGTGCTTGCTAATCAGTATTTTTTTGGCTTTGCCAAAGCCGTCTTTATTTTCCAAATTTTCGGGCAAACTTTTTACCGCTTCGCGCAGAGGATTTTTGTCTTCATCTTTTGCCAGCTTTTTTATAAAACGCATTTTTTCAATCAAAGGCAGTTTATCGAAGTTGGCTTTTGCCTTTGAAGTCAGGCTGACAAATCCATTATAAACCCGCACTCGCGAAAGCACCGTCCCGAGCACACCACCGGCATTCGGCAGAAAAACAAAAAAATGTGTGCCCGGTGTTGGCTCTTCAAAAACTTTGAGTAATGCATTTTGGGCTTCGTGCGTAATCGAGCCAGCGCTAATAGCCGCAATCTTTTTTTCACCCGAGATTGATTTTAGAGCCGCCCAAAGTGAAAGCTCGCGCGCCTCGTCTATACCAAAGACAGAAAAATTTCTTTCAAAATAGTCTGGGTTCCCTTGGACACCGAAACCAATCTTGCCGAGATTTTCTTTGAGCATGGCCAAATCCTCTAGCCCACCCCAAACAAAATTGGCATGGTGCAGATTTTCAAAACTTTCAATTTGGGGTTTGGAATTCAAAATTTGCATTTTATCTTTTGGCAACCGACATACGTTTGTAAGCATCTAGATGTTCGAGCGCCACACCCGTGCCCTTGACCACGCAATACAGAGATTCTTTGGCCAGAATAGCCTTGACCCCGACTCGGCGCAAAACCAATTCTGGAAAATTGCGTAAATTCGAAGTGCCCCCAGTCATTATTATGCCTTGGTCGATAATATCGCTTGCGAGTTCGGGTGGAGTTTCTTGCAAAACGTCTTTCATCGCTTTGATCATTTCGCGCAAATCTTTGGAAATGGCTTTGACGATTTCATTGGTCTTGACCTCTACCGAACGAGGAAGGCCCGTAATCAAGTCTCGCCCCTTCACATCCATACTAAGCTCCTCGTCGAGTGGCAAAGCTGAACCAATCTTTATCTTTACATCTTCAGCCATTTTATCACCGATTGCCAGATTGAAAGTTTTTTTGACATAGTCGGCAATTGATTGATCGATTCTGTTGCCCGCACATTTGACGCTAGTCGAAGAAACAATTCCACCAAGCGAAATCACGGCCACATCCGTCGTACCTCCGCCGATGTCAGCAATCATATGACCTTTGGCTTCGTATATAGGTATACCAGCGCCAATCGCCGCGAGTATTGGCTCCTTTATAACATAGGCATTGCGGGCGCCAGCTTTGATGGCCGCTTCAATCACAGCTCTTCTTTCGGTCGAGGTCACCCCCGCCGGCACCGAAATCAAAACTTCCGGTCGCAAGAAACTCATCCGGCCCATTGATTTGCGTATGTAATAACGGAGCATTGCTTCAGTGACTTTGTAATCAGCGATGACACCGTCTTTCATTGGCCGATAAGCGATTATAGCGTCCGGCGTCCGACCAATCATTGTCTTCGCATCATTGCCAACGGCCAAAATCCGGTTATCTTCGACCGAAACCGCGACCACCGAAGGCTCATTTAACACAATACCCTTGCCCGGCATAAAAACCAAAGTGTTGGCCGTGCCCAAATCGATACCCAGCTTTTTAGAGAAAAACGACATTGTGCCATCAATATACAAGTTTTCGACCTCTCTTTCAACTACACAAACTTGCGCCTTTCTCCATTCTCGACTTTACTTATAGTATGTATATCATCGAATGTCTGCCAATTGCCAAAATAAACGGCCTAGAAACCCTAACCTATTTCTCCGGAACTTCATTTGAGGCGGGCTCGCTTGTCAAAATTCCAGTACGAGGCAGTCTCAAACTCGCTCTGGTTTTGGAAAGTCGACGCGCCGACCAAAATCGAGCCGAGATTCGGTCGGCCAATTTTGCACTCAAAAAAATCGACTCAGCTTGGTCGAACAAATTTTTGAAAAAAGAATTTTTGGAAGCTAGTCAAGAAACGGCCAGATATTTTTCGGTAAATGTCGGAGCCGTAATCTCACAACTTCTGCCTGCTGTAATTTTGCAAAATCCAAAATTGTTATTTCCAGAAAAAAAAGATGCTGGAGCAAATAATTTAGAACTCAAAAATGAGGAGGTAGAAAAAGATAAAGAGAAAAAAGAGGTGCTCGCCTTGCAAACCGAAAACGAAGACCGGTTTGCCCATTATCGAGCCTTGGTCAGAGAAGACTTCGCCAGCAAAAAATCAGTTTTTCTATGTTTGCCCCAAAATGAAAGTGTCGAAAAAGCGCGCGAAAAAATTGAGCGGGGCATCGAACAATACGTCGTCGTTCTAAACAGCAACCTAAACAAAAGTGAACTCGGTAAGGAACTCCGCAAAGCAATGTCCAAGAAGCATCCAGTTTTGGTCGTAGCTACCGCTTCTTGGCTTTTTCTACCCAGAGATGATTGGGGCACAATCGTTATAGAAGAAGAAAACAATAAAGGTTGGCAGACTTTTGTCCGTCCGTTTACCGATTTGCGTTTTTTCGCCGAAAGTCTGGGTAAAAAACAAGCTAATCGGGTTATCCTTGGCGATTCGGTTTTGAGCATCAACACTCTTTGGCGACACAAAGAAAAAAGTCTGTCCGAGTTCGAGACGGTCAAATGGCGTTTGCAGAGCCAAATCAAAACCGAGGTGCTCGACCTGCGAAAAGCCAAACCCGAAAAAGCCCAAGAAGAAAAGAAAAAAGAAGAGTGGCGAGCCCTCTCGCCTCAACTTTTGGAAAGACTGAAGGAATCTTTGGATATAGAAGGCAACGTTTTCGTTTTTGCTTCGAGAAAAGGTATCGCTCCAATAATAATTTGTCGCGATTGTAATAACCGCATTGTGTGCAACAACTGCGAATCACCAATGACTTTGCACAAATTGCACGATCAAAATATATTCAAATGTCATCAATGCGGCGAGATTCGCGACCCAAACGAGCTCTGTCCGATTTGTCAAAGTTGGAATTTAGTGGCTCTGGGAGCTGGCATCGACAAAGTTGCTGACGAACTACGCAAACACTTTCCAGAAATCGAAAAGCGCGGCAAAATATTTGAGCTACACGGCGACAGCGCTTCGACTGCAAACAAAGCTCGAGGTATTGCGAGCGATTTTGAAAGCGGGCGAGGCAACATTTTGGTCGGTACCGAAATGGCCTTTTCTTACTTGCGCAAAAAAGTGCACACCTCAGCCATCAGCTCTTTGGACTCGCTCTTTGCCATTCCCGATTTTCAAATACGCGAAAGGATTTTTCGAATCATTACGGAAATAAAAAATATGACCAAAGAAATAATGCTAGTTCAGAGCCGAAATACCGAAGACCCAACTATTCGTCTCGCCCTCTCTGGCAACTTGGCCGATTTTTATCGAAGTGAGATTGAAGACCGCCAAAATTTGAACTATCCACCCTTCTCAATCTTTATAAAAATAACCGTGCGCGGCACCAAAGATTTCGTCACCAAAGAAACCGAGAAAATGAAAAGTCTTTTCGAAAATTGGGAGCCAGCAATCTTTTCTTCTGTTCACGAGAAAAAAGGCAAACAAATGGCCGTCAACGCTGTCCTCAAAATCCGCCAAGAAAACTTCCCCGACCCACACCTTTCCCGCATCTTGGAAGTTTTGCCTCCCCACTTCGAAATCAAAGTCAACCCCGAAAACCTTTTGTAATTTGTTAACCGAATAATTCGGAGTGGCTACCGAGTTTAACAAGTAGGAGAACTAGATCGTTTTCATATATTCTGTAAATTAAAAGCAGATCAGGTTTGATGTGACATTCTCTACAATATTGCAACTTTCCAGATAATGCGTGGTCTTGATACTTATCTTCTAGTTTTTCACCTCTAGTAATTTTAGATACAACATATTCAACCCACTCCGTCTTAAAACGTCCTGACCTTGAATGTTTTTTGATAGCCTTTCTATACTCTTTAGAAAAAACAACCTTGAGCATTTTACTTTTTCAAAATATCACGATGAAGCTCTTCGATACTCGAGTATCTCTTGCCATACTTACGAGCCCATTCAGCCTCTTTTATGATTTTCTCCTCCTGTTCTGGAGTAAAGCCATTTTCAGTACGAACTTCGAAAGGTATGGATTGATTATTGACCACCTGATTGAGGTAAATCTTGATACCCGAAGAGACATCCAAACCCATTTTTTTGAATGTTCGTCTTGCATCCTCTTTCAATTTCTTATTGACTCTAATATTTAATGTAGTATTCATAACAATGTAAGTATACACATTGTATATACAACGTCAAGTGTCAAGGGTGCCCCTTGGCTTTTTTAGTGTGGCCCGCCCGCAACGACTGCGAGTCGGGCAGGTGTAATTTATGTATGGAAGGCGAGCGAAAAACGTGGTAAATTGATGTTATGAAAGAGGGTCCAAAAAAGATTCGCGAGACAACCAGTGTTATCCAAAAAGAACACCCAGTTCTGCGCGATATAGCCAAACCGGTTTCCCTAGAGGAAATAAAGGGGCGCAAGATAGACACTATTATCAGAAGAATGCAAAAAGCGCTTGAAGCCGAGGAAGACGGAGTGGCAATCGCCGCACCGCAAATCGGTGAGAGTTTGCGGATTTTTGTCGTATCCAAACGCATTTTCGAAATCGAAAACAAAAACGAGGGTAGAATCAAAACCGCCAAAGATATGGTCTTTATCAATCCCGAAATACTAACCATCTCAAAAAAGAAACAAAAAGTCGAAGAAGGTTGTCTTTCGGTGCGCTGGCTTTATGGCAAAGTCGAGAGAGCCGAAAAGGTCAAGGTCCGGGCTTATAACGAAGAAGGTAAAGTTTTCACTTTCGGCGGCTCGGGGCTGATGGCGCAAGTTTTTCAACACGAAATCGACCACCTCAATGGCATCCTCTTTATCGACAAAGCCGTGGGGCTCAAAGAAATTCCACCCGCAGAAAAATTAAACTAATTTCTAACTTTACCTAATTATGAAAATCGTATTTTTTGGCAGTTCGGAATTTAGTGTTTATGTACTTGAAGAATTAAAACTTCATAAAATAATTCCTACTCTCATCGTCACCACTCCCGACAAACCAGTCGGGCGCAAACTTGTTTCTACTCCGACCCCAGTCAAAATTTGGGCTGGTCTACACAATATTGAAGTCTTGGACCCCGCCAAACTCAAAAACAACGCTGATCTTATCTATAAACTAAAATCTAACCCGCCTGCCGGCGAGGCAGGTGACTATAATCTATTTTTAGTCGCCTCCTACGGTAAAATTATTCCCAAAGAAATTTTTGAGATTCCCCCAAGGAAAACTTTAAACATTCACCCCTCTCTCCTACCTAAATATCGTGGCGCTTCTCCTATCCAAGCCCAAATTTTGAATGGCGAAAAAGAGATTGGCGTGACAATTATGGAAATAGTCGAGGCAATGGATGCAGGTCCGATTGTAATTCAAAAAAAATGGGGGTCTGTTTTTGAAACCCCCTCCATTTTGGGGAGGGGGCTGGGGGGAGGGGCCGTTGGCCGAATCGAACTCGAAAAAATGTTGGCCAAAGAAGGCGCTCGCCTCTTCGCCCACATACTGCCCGAGTGGCTAGAGGGAGCAATTGATCCAATTATGCAAAACGAACAACTCGCTACCTATTGCACAAAAATCAACAAAGAAGACGGTCTTATCGATATAGATCCCCTATCTCTACCTACAGGACAAAAAGCCCTAGAAGATTTTTTGAAAATCAAAGCCTTTGAAGGCTGGCCAAACACCTACTTTTTTCATCAAGACAAAAGAATTATCATCAAAGAAGCACACCTAGAAAATGGTGCGCTTCAATTGATCAAAGTATTACCGGAAGGCAAAAAAGAAATGCCTTTCGTCGATTTTTTGCGAGGTCTAAAAGAAAAATAGTCTTATTACAAAACCTCTTCCTTTACTTCAGAAGTTTCTGAGGTAGTTGTAGCCTGATCAGTATCAGAACTTCTAAGGCTCATCATTACGGAAGCGGCTTGTTCATAAGTTGCATTGGCCTGATCATAAACAATGGCTTCTCTTTCGGATGAATAGGACATATAAACATTTGCGGTAAACAGAGCCGCCGCTATCAATACCAAACCAGAAACTACAGGTCCTGCTTTTTGATCTTCGTTTTGCATAAATTTGATTATTCTAAAATTACTAATTAATAAAAATTATTTTCGGAATCCCTTTAGGAATTCTTTGATTCTCTGTCCGCCCTTTCTCAAAAGCCTGAGTGCCCTTTTTCGCCTAGAGGTCATATTGCGAATAAGTTCGTCTTTGACTTCATCGATTGCCGCGTACAAATCATCCTTTTCTACTGTAGCATAAAATTCATCGCCCGGAACTTTTATGTGGATTTCGGCTTTAAAGACATCACCCTGCTTGTGATGCCTCGTCGTCTTGCCCACCTCGACATTTACCAAAATATTATCGAATCCGCTTATAAATTTCTCTAACCCAAAGAGTTTTTTGTCGATATACTCTTGAATGGCTGGAGTAAGTGTTATATTTGTGGACTTTGTATTTATGTTTAACATACTCAAATTATACTCCGCTCTTTCCAAATAGGCAAAGAATGCGCCGGATGAGTGACTATCCACAACTAATCCACTCTGTTTGCACACATATATCTTGACATTCGACAGAATGAGCGGGAAAATATAGTCAACGGTAATTGGGAGTCCTCCACTGGAAAAACAAAAAGCTCCACGTATATTTGAGAAGTTATGACCCTCAAAATCAGGGGCGAAAAATTAAACAAAGGGAGGATGAACTCTCAATACAGGCCGGAGAACCAAAAGTGCTTTCGCTATACGCGAAGCACTTTTGGTTCTCAACAATTTTAATCGAAAATGGTAACGAGATAGTTATCGATTGTGCGCTGATCAACATCATAAAAATTCTCTCCTTCGTTGTGTAGTCGCAAAGCCAGCTTTTTGCCCACGAAGCGCCAATGCCACGGCTCGTATTGATAGTATGAATTGCCTTCTGGGTAAGAAAGTATAAAGCCATATAGATAAGCATTTTCTTTGAGCCACTTGAAGGCTTCGGTGCCCGCAAACTGAGTAAAGTTGCTACCGAGCTTCACGGTGGTCAAATCGACGGTCGTGCCGAGCTGGTGTTCGGAGTAGCCCTGATCGGCCGAAAACTGATTGGCACCCGAGCCATAAGTCACTAGGTATTTACCTTTGAGAGAAATCTGTTCGGCAAAAGAGCGGTAAGCCGAGACCACACGCACGGGAGTACCATTGTCTTCTGCTGCTTTGAGCATAGCTTCCAAATACGGCAACATTTTGCTGTGAACCAAATTTTTTCGAGATTCTTCAAAGACGTGAGCCGGCGTGATGGTCGCCAAAGATTCGGGCACATAATGCTCGTTGAGAAAAAAGACTCTCGAATATTTTTGTAAAAGCTCTTTGTCAGTCTTGGAGAGTTTGTCGAGCGTGCCGACTGTGCCAACTATTTCTTTGATTTGACTTTCAAACAAACTATTCTTGGCCTGCTCGGAAAGCAAGTTGTTATAAATATAATCTCTCTCTTCTTGCAGAGCGCCGAGCCGTGAAGAAGTATCGGCAAGTTCGCTTCGGGTCATTGCCAAATCCTTGGTCAATCTCTCTTTCAAATTCGTATATTCGTACCAGCCATACAAAAGCCCCGCCAAAAGTAGGATGATGGCTGTAAGTCCGATATATCTTTCATAGTTATGAGCTTTCTTCTCTTTCACGATTACTTTTTCTTCGTTCGCATAGCGATTTTTTGACTCTTGATCGCCAAGCGCTTCTTGGTTTTGCGCGAACGTGATTGCTTGTTATTACCCACCCCAGTTTTTCTTTTTGCCATTAGTTCTTTCGATTATTCTAATTGGTCTTATTGTATCAAACAAAAACACTTAGAGCCA
>CAZLFM010000010.1:0-17550 GCA_964558845.1 uncultured Candidatus Saccharibacteria bacterium | reverse complement strand
CTGTCTCACTCCTTAATACTGCCAATGTGCTTTTTAGCAACATCGGCAATATGGACAAGGGGTTTGAGGTTGAAGACCTTATCCCGCGATAACGTGATAAACCCGAGCTTGAGGCTTTCGCTTCGCTCGGGTTTTGTGCTTTGGTATCTTTTTTGTATAATGGCTTCTTGTGTGTATGAATATGGAACCAGAAAAAAATTCAGAAAAAAAGTTAGAGGAACTCAAGGTCTGGCGCGAAGCTTTGCGTCACCGCATCTTTAGTTCAATGTTTGAAATGCTTTTTATCATTGGCTTACCAGCTCTTGTTGGATTTTTCCTTGGCGAATATTTGATGCAAAATTTTGGTTGGGGCAAATTGGCTCAGGCTCTAACTCTTCTTTTGGCCCTTGCCTTTTCTTGGTTGGTTATTATCAAACGCTACCGAAAGTTTGATCGCGAACTCAAAGAAACGAGCCGTCAGATTGCCGAACTCGAATCGACAGAGTCTAAAAATTTTGATCAACCAAAAATATGAATTTCTTGAGTCTCAAAGAAAGCATACCAAATGTGGCACCTGATGTAGTTTTTCGACTTTGGGGTTGGCCGGTTAGTAATTCGTTTCTAATGTCTTTCTTGATTTTGATTATATTTTTTGTTGTTGGTGTCTTTATCAAACTTACTTTCAAAGAACGCCCGGCCAAGTTTCAGACTTTTGTAGAAATAGTTTATGAATGGCTGGTTGGCCTAATCTGTCAGATTGCCGGCAGTCGCGAAAAGGCCAAAACCGTTTTACCTTTGATTGCTAGCCTCTTTTTCTTTATCGTGCTTTCAAATACGATTGGTCTCATACCCGGACTTTCGAGTTTGACTTATAACGGTGTGTCGATTTTTCGGACACCGACAACCGATTTCAATACTACTTTTAGTTTGGCGGTCGGTATGATTTTGATTATCAACGTGCTTAGTCTTTACGACTTTGGCCTGTTCGGTTATTTGGGTAAATTTTTTCAATTTGGTGCGGTTTGGCGGGGTTTTCGTAGCGGTCTCAAAGACGGTTTGCTCGCTTTGGTCAACTTTGGCATCGGCCTTTTGGACATTATTTCGGAATTGGCTAAGGTGGTATCGCTTTCTCTGCGTCTCTTTGGTAATATATACGCCGGCGAGGTGCTCATTGTAGTTTTGTTTGGTGCGATTGCGTATGCAGTACCTGGGCTCTGGCTCCTCGTTTCGACTTTTTTTGGTTTGGTGCAGGCGGTGGTCTTTAGTGCGTTGGTTACGGCTTATTATGCTCAAGCCAGAAAATAGTATGTTGCCAAGGATTGGACAATTGAAAATAGAAAATATCGGTGACGATGTTTTTTGTTTTTTATAAGTTCAATTAATAAAAGTAAAAATGGAAACAGCATTTTTGAGTGTAGAAGCGGCCAAAATGATTGGCAAAGGTTTGATCGCTCTTTCGATGATGGGTACGGCAATTGGCGAAGGTATGGTCGTGGCCAAGGCTCTAGAATCAATCGGGCGCAACCCGGACCAAACTGACTCGATTTTTAGCAAGATGATTATTGGTGTTGCCATGTGTGAATCGACTGCGATTTATGCTTTGGTGATGTTCTTCGTCATCTAAATTAAACTATTCCCGTGCTTGAGATTTTAGGAAAAATTGGTTTTGATTGGCACTTGGCTCTAGCCAACTTGGTCAATTTTGTTGTAGTCTTTTTGGTTTTGAAAAAAATGTTTTTTGCGCCTATCGAATCGGCGATTGCAAGTCGCCAAGCGCGAGTTAGCTCTGACCTAAAGTCGGCCGAAGAGGCCAAATCAGCACTCGAAGAAGCTTTGAAACAGAAAACCGAAATCTTAATCGAAGCCAAAACCGAAGCCGGTTTAATTGTCGACAGTGCTATCCAAAAATCCAAAGCAGTTGAATCCGAGGCTTTGTCTAAAACCGAAGCCGAGATTGTCGACAAAAAGCAAAAGGCTTTGCAAGAAATAGCTCTAGCCGAAGTTGAAATGCGAAAAAAGATTGAAGCAGAAGCGACTGAACTGGCTATACTTTCGGCTCGCAAAATTATTGGCGCCGAGAGTGCAGAAAATAAAGAAAATTTTGCGCGCAAAATGGCCAAAAATTAAATAAAACAAATGATAAGCTCAAAAGAAGTTGCCAACGCTATAAAAAAAGTTCTGCATAGAAATCCGAAAGAAGCGGAGGATTTGATTCAAAATTTACCGGTTTTCGCTTCGCGTTTTGGTTTGTCGGCTCTTTTGCCTTCGATTTCGATTAAACTCGAAAATTGGCTAAGACAAAAATCCGCTTCCGACCGACTTTCGATCAAGCTTGGTCAAGATAATCAACTGACTCCTGAATTGGAGGACCTAATTCGTCAAAAGTTAAAGGCCGCTGATGCCAAAACCGATGTTAGCCAAGCTCAGGAATTGTTGGCTGGATTTGTGGCTGAATATAAAGGTGTGGTTTTGGATGGTGGCGCTTCGGGTCAGTTGCAAAAATTAGGTCAACAAATTCAAAAATAATTTTATAAATCAAAAATATGAGCACAGAACAAATCATCAATCGTATCAAAAAGACAATCGACAATTTTGAGGTAACAGCTGAATTGGTCGAGGTGGGCAAAGTGGTCGAGACGCACGATGCGATTGCCAGAATCTCTGGCCTTACGGGTTGTCAGTCACAAGAGATGCTTGAATTCGAATCGGGAGTTGTGGGACTGGCTCTCAACCTCGAGGAAGATTATGTTGGCGCCGTGATTTTTGGTGAGGCTAGTCGGGTCAAAGAAGGTGACCAAGTTAGGCGCACCGGTCAATTGCTTTCGGTGCCAGTTGGGCAGAGCTTTCTTGGTCGAGTGGTCGATTCTCTGATGCGACCTGTTGATGGCCGAGGTGCGATTGAAAGTAGTGAAAATTATAAAATAGAAAAGATTGCACCTGGCGTGATGGAACGCAAAGCTGTCTCGGTGCCGCTTTCGACTGGTATCAAAACGATTGATTCGATGATTCCGATTGGTCGAGGTCAGCGCGAATTGATTATTGGAGACCGCCAAACCGGCAAGACCGCGATTGCGCTCGACACAATCGTCAATCAAAAAGGCAAGAACGTTGCCTGTGTTTATGTAGCTATCGGCCAGAAGAAATCCAAAGTGGCCAAAGTAGTCGAGACGCTCAAGGAAAAAGGCGCGCTCGAATATACGACTGTGGTTTTGGCAGGTAGTTCGGACGGAGCCTCGATGTCTTTTGTGGCACCTTACTCGGGGGTGGCACTGGCCGAATATTTTATGAATCAGGGGCGCGATGTTTTGATTGTTTATGATGACCTGTCTAAACACGCCGTCGCCTATCGCGAAATTTCTTTGCTCTTGCGTCGCCCACCTGGTCGCGAAGCTTATCCGGGCGACGTTTTCTATTTGCATTCGCGTTTGCTCGAGCGCGCGGTGTGTCGGAGCGATGAGGCTGGCGGCGGTTCGATTACTGCTCTGCCAATTATTGAAACTCAAGCTGGCGATATCAGTGCTTATATCCCGACCAATGTCATTTCGATTACCGATGGTCAGATTTTTTTGGAGACCAATCTTTTCAACAAAGGCATTCGGCCCGCGGTCAATATCGGCCTTTCGGTTTCGCGCGTCGGGAGCAGTGCTCAAATCAAAGCGATGAAAAGCGTGGCCGGCCGAATGAAGCTCGACCTAGCTCAGTATCGTGAACTCGAATCTTTTGCTCAATTTGCGACCGACCTTGACCCAGAAACCAAAAAAATCATCGAGCGGGGCAAGCGTGTGGTAGAACTCCTCAAACAACCTAATCTCTCGCCTCTCGCCACCAGTTTGCAAGTAGTTCTGATTTACGCGGTCAACAACGGCTATCTGGATCAACTCCAAATTGCTGAGATTGGTGAGTTTGAAAAGCAAATTTTGTCTCGACTCGAAGCGGGTGAAGAGGCTTTGCTTCGCAAAATCGAGTCAGGTTGGACAGTGGAGGTGGAAGCGGAAGTCAAAAAGTTTCTGGATAACTTTGTGCTAACGAATTAGAAATTTATGAGCACGACCAGAAGTTTAAAACAGAAAATCAAATCGATTGGTTCTTTACAAAAAATTACCAAGGCGATGGAGATGATTGCGAGGGCCAAGATGAAAAAAATGATTGGCGAAGCGCTCTCTAGTCGTTCTTATGCGGTGCTGGCTTTGGAAATTTTGGAAAGCATTTCGACCGAAAAAGATTATCACAATCTTTATTTAGAGGCACCCAAAGGAGCGCATACCACACTGGTAGTTTTCATTGCTTCTGATCGTGGACTTTGCGGTCCTTACAATGCCGAAATCCGTCGCAAAACCGAAAGATATTTTCGCAACTATTTCAAACATAAAAGCCCGAGCCGATTTGAGTTTGTAACGATTGGGCGCAATGCTTACAAGGAAGCTAGTCGACTTGGGGTGAAAGTCGCGACGCGTTTTGATAGACTCGCTGGTTCGAGCTTTCATGAGCTTCGACCAGTTTCTGATTTGATTATAGAAAAATACAAGACTTCAAAATACAATCGGGTGCTCTTGGTTTATTCAAACTTTGTTTCAATTTTTAAGCGCGAAGTTATAATCAAAAATATTTTACCGCTTTCTACCAAATCTATCGAAGAATCAATCGAACATATAGGTGGTACGGAAGAAAATATCAGCCTACCCTCTTTGGAACACAAACAAGAATTCAGAAGTTATATTTATGAGCCGAGCCCAGAAGCAGTGCTCGATACGATTATTCCAGAACTTTCAGCGACTCTCATCTTTCAAGCTATTCTCGAATCGCGTGCGAGTGAGGAGTCGGCCCGAATGGTGGCGATGAAGACGGCGAGCGACAATAGCGAGAAGCTTGGTCAAGAACTCGAGATGATTTACAACCGCGCTCGTCAAGCGCAAATCACTAGAGAGATTATCGAAATTACGGCGAATAGTTAATTAAAAATAAATTAGTAACCACAAAAAAATGAAAGAAAACACAAAGGGCAAAATAGTGCAGGTTGTAGGGCCAGTCGTCGATGTTAGCTTCGAAGGCTCGACTTTACCTAGCATCAAATCGGCACTCGTGACAGAGGTGAACGGCGAGAGGCTTGTTTTGGAAGTTGCGAGTCATTTGGGATTGAAAGAGGTGCGGGCCATCGCTCT
Source organism: uncultured Candidatus Saccharibacteria bacterium (assembly GCA_964558845.1). GTDB lineage: Bacteria > Patescibacteriota > Minisyncoccia > Phycocordibacterales > WO2-35-19 > JBBTQZ01. The sequence continues at coordinate 12,412 of CAZLFM010000010.1, read as the reverse complement.
TGCTTCGACTGATGGCTTGGCGCGCGGTCAGGAAGTCGAAGCGACCTTTGAGCCGGTAATGGTGCCGGTCGGGCCCGAAGTCTTGGGCCGAATGTTTGATGTGGTGGGTAAACCGATTGATGGCGGCGGTCAGGTTGATGCTAAAAAATATTATCCGATTCACCGTGAAGCACCGGATTTGCCGGCTCAAGCTACTGGCAGCAGTATCCTTGAAACTGGTATCAAAGTAATCGATCTTATTTGCCCATTTCTCAAAGGCGGCAAGGTCGGGCTCTTTGGTGGGGCCGGCGTTGGCAAGACGGTGGTGATTCAAGAACTTATTCGCAACATTGCCGCCGAACACCAAGGTTACTCGATTTTTGCCGGAGTTGGCGAACGCAGTCGCGAAGGCAATGACCTTTATCATGAAATGAAGCAGAGTGGTGTTTTGGCCAAAACGGCCTTGGTGTTTGGACAGATGAACGAACCGCCCGGTAGTCGTGCTCGAGTGGCGCTCTCGGCTCTGTCGATGGCAGAATATTTTCGTGATGAAGAAAAACGCGATGTCTTGCTTTTCGTCGACAACATCTTTCGTTTTGTACAGGCCGGAAGCGAGCTTTCGGCTTTGCTTGGACGTATGCCATCAAGCGTTGGTTATCAGCCCACTCTCTCTTCGGAAATGGGCGAATTGCAAGAACGTATAACCTCGACTCGCGATGGTTCGATTACTTCGATTCAGGCGGTCTATGTGCCGGCCGACGACTATACCGACCCAGCGCCGGCGACGACCTTTAGTCACCTCGACTCGACGGTGGCGCTCTCGCGCTCTCTCGCCTCGCTCGCTATCTACCCCGCTGTTGACCCGCTCTCTTCGACCTCGACTATTCTAGAGCCGAGCGTGGTCGGTGCGGAACATTACCACACAGCGCGGGGCGTGCAGAATATTTTGCAACGCTATCAAGAATTGCAAGACATCATTGCTATTCTTGGACTTGATGAGCTCTCAGAAGAAGATCGATTGACTGTTGACCGCGCGAGAAAGATTCAGAAGTTTCTGTCGCAACCATTCTTTGTAGGTGAACAGTTTACGGGTATTCCTGGTCGTTATGTTCCACTTACAGAAACGATCAGAGGCTTCAAAGAGATTCTCCAAGGTCTTCATGATGACAAGCCCGAACAGAGCTTTTATATGAAAGGTGGTATCGATGAAGTAACTCGTTCCTGATGTGCAATGACTTCAAACACTCTCAAAATAAAAATAGTTTCTCCTGATGGTGTGCTTTGCTCGGAGGTGGCACACAAGGTCAACTTGCAAACCGAATCTGGCGAAATCACTATTTTGCCCGACCATATTCCACTCGTCTCTGTTTTGAAGCCTGGGCTGATTAGGGTGACGACAGAACACAAGGAGCTTGAATTCCGTGCTCAAAAGGGCGTTTTGGAAGTGCGCAAAGGCAGTGAAGTTTTTGTTTTAGTCGAAGAAGCTCGTGCCGAAAAAAATTCCTGATCTTGCTACTCTTGTGTTAATATTCGGTCGAGAAAATTTATTTGACTGATGCGCCGAAGGCTTAGTAGATGTTTGGATAAGTTTAGGAAGTGTGAGCACGCAAATATGCGAGTGCACCGTGCAGTCCGCCGAAGTCGCCGAGTCTAGCCTTTTTGATAGTTGGAAGTTCAGGGAAAATTTTTATAATTTCTTTGAGGTGCTTTTCGACTGATTCAATCGGTATAGCTGGATTGCCGATAATCATCGATCCGCCAAGTACCAACACTTGGGGCGACCAATGCATTATGGTGTTGGCGAGACCCACGGCTAGAATTTTTGCGAGTGTCTCCCAAACCTCGGCTTCTTTTATGTCTTTTGGTTCTTGGCCGTACTTTTTTTGGACGGATTTGCCCGAGACCAAACTCTCCAAAGTCTGCATATTAGTGTAGTCGATTATTTGGTGTCCGGGTTCGAAGCCCAAATTGCGTTCGTCGATTTTGCCATCTACTATTCTTACTCCCCCGACTCCGGTCGAGACCGTGATGTAAGCCACTATTTCTGTACCTTTGCCGGCTCCGTCTATTGCTTCGCCGAGGCCGACTAGAGCTGAATCATTTTCGATATATATAGGCGCCCCCAAGCTTTCTTCCAGATTGTTTTTCAAAGGCTTGCCTATCCAATCGGAGAGATTGGGACTACCCATTAGGGAGCGCTTTCTTTCGGTAAATGGTCCGGCGATGCCTCCGCAGACGGCTTCGATTTTTCGGCCATTGGCACAGCGCTTGGCCGTCTCAACAAAGAGCTTTAGCCCGTCGTCGTAAGAAGCGGGAGTCAAGACGCTCTGAGGCGCTTCGAAAGTTTGCCCGTCGGCCGAGAAGGCTACACGCATTTTGGTCCCACCGATGTCGAATATAATAGAGTTCATAAAGTTAAAAGTTCTTAAAGTTTATAAAGTTTTTATAAATTTAGACAATATTTTTTTAATTTTTCTTTTTGCATTACTTTATAAACTTGCGCCTTTACGAACTTGTGACTTATAGTTCTCCACTTCTGGTTGGTCGAGTGGGTTAAGCTTGAGAAGCTCGCCGAGCTTTAGGGTAACCGCAATCATAAAAGCCATAAATCGGCCGAGCTCGTATTCGTTTATTTTCTCCATTTCGTATTGGCAAAATGCTAGCCCGCGCTTTTTGAATTCGGCGACGGTATTTTGGTAAGCCTCTTTGTTAATCTCGCTTTCTTCGATTTCTTTGGTTGAATTTAGAAAGATGGTGTAGCGACTATTTGGCTGTTCGAGATAGAGCTCGAGCATCGAATGCAAATCGGTCGGGCCAATCGAAACGGTCGGTGTAATCCTGGCCAAACTTTCGGCGATGAGCTGGCGAATCCACTTGCCCAAAGTTTCGAGTTCGTTCTGCCAAACGAAAATATCGAGAATTTTGATATCATGCTTAAAGTTTTCAAAAATTTCTTGGGCCAATCGTTCGGCTTCGGCTTGGTCAGCTACGGCATTGCCCTTCTTGAACTGCGCGACATCTAGACCTGCTACTTCAAGCACGGCAGTATGAGCGATTGTAAAGGCACTAAACCGGCCACCGATATCGCCTTCCCATTCCAAAATGGTCGCACCCTTTTCTTGGCCTAGTTTATACAAAGGCGAGTCTGGGCTAGAAATAAAGACCAAGCGCTCGTCGATGGCTCTACCAAACTTTTCGGAAAGCATATCAAAAATTTTGTGAAAGGCAGACAAAGTCTCTTGTGTATTACCCGATTTGCTGATGGTAAAGACCACGACTTCCTCTAGGTTTGCAATTTCGTCGGTGACGAAAGATTCTATCTCTCTATACTCACTGTCGTCTGGTGATTCGATATAAAAAACTTTTTTGTCACTTTTTTTATTAGCGTTAATCGCTGTCCAAACGGCTTTGCTGGCGAGGTTGGAGCCGCCAATACCGATGACAAAAATATATTTGGCTGATTTGAATTTGGCTAAATTCTCCATAGCGATATTATAACATATTCCACCCCCTCCCTTGTCATTCCGTACCCCACCCTGCCCTCCCCTAAATTAGGGGAGGGAGCCGAGGCTTTGCGAGGCGGGTGGGGTGTTCTATCCTCACCCGCCTCATCGGCGGGTATTTTTGAGAACAAAAATACAAAAAAACGGCCCACCTCAACAGGCAGGCCATTCAATCTTTTGCCCGGGACAACACCCAGGACTTTTTCCCTCGAATCTCTATCCCTCGCACCCCCGTCCCTCAACGGGGCCCCCCTCTCTACTGAAGATTCTCCTTTTCCCAGTTTTCCTGGCACGGGGTGCACCTGAGTGCCCCGGGAACAGCAGCCAACCTCTTTTCAGGGATGGGTTGACGACATCCCCGGCACGTCCCGTTCCCCCTCTCGAGCTCTTTTTTCGCCGTCAAGTTATGAATAAAGACGGCTACGTCAAGTTCAGTGAGTCTCACCCTCTCGTCTAGAGGGTCGGGCTCTCTCTGGGTTGTCAAAAGGTCTCTGAGTTCGCTGCTCATAGAGACCTCCTTTCTAAAATTGAAATTAGGAACTAGGTTCCTCTCACTACATCCTACTACAATATGAAAATAAAGTCAAGTCAAATTCAAAGCGTGGCTGTGGATAACGATTTTTTGATAATGGTCTAAAAAATGAGCAAATGAAAAGGCCGGTTCGCGTGTTGCCCTCTTTGCGAACCGGCTTTTGGTGTTATTTTCCGAAGTACTCTTCGGCAAACAACGCCTTCCTCGCCTTCTTTATCTTTCTGTTTATCCGCCGGATTTCTCCGGCGGTCCTCCCTTCCGATTTCTGTTTCGAAGGGGGAGTCTTCCTGATAGTCATAAAAAGAAAAAACCTTTCAGGTGGAATGGTCCCGTTAGGGACTTCTAAATCCAAATATACCTCGCTATTATAAAAAAGCAAGTATTTGGAAACTGTGGATAAGTGGCGAGGAGTTATTGAGGGGTGGTAAGAGTTTACTTGATTTCGGAGAAAGTGATGCCGGATGGTAGGTCGAAGACGTTGAGGACGGCGTTCCAAGGTCTGCATTCGTAATCGACTTTGTCTTCAAAGCCGACGATTTGAGCTTGCTCTAGGGTCGAAGAGCCACCATCTATGTTGTCGGTCATCTCCGATTTGTAGCCAATGTTTTGGAGCGAGGTCCAGGTGTAGGTAAAGCCATCTTTCAGAATAAAGTGGCTGGCAAAGAAAGCACGTTGGTCGGGCGAAGTGTCGCCGAAGACTGTTTTGTTGGATTGGATATCGATATCGAAGTCGCCACGCAAGTTGCCGTCGATTACTCTAAATATTCCACTTACTTGCGAATTTGCGTCTGATTTGTTGAACGAACATTCGTAAGGAGTGTTGAGTTCGACAATCTGTTTAATCGAATAGTTGCCCGATATACTGCCGTCTTGGTTTATGATTACTCCTTCGCCAAGGTCTATAAGCGAGCCATCTTTTTTGTTTGCAAACAAGAAAAGGGCGCCGATAGCTAAGATTACAAGTATCAATATTGTGGCTCGCATATTTTTGATTTTTTAGACTAGTAACAAAGCATATTATATCACTTTTTGGCTTTTGCGCCACTCGGTGACTTGGGCGCCCTTGATTTCAGTTTTGCCTACCTTTCTGATTAGTCTAGAGTTCTTTTTTGGCACAAAGGCAATGTGTGGCGAGCGGTCGAGCTTTTCGGCTATTGGGTCGAGGTCGGCTTTCTCGACTATCCATTGTAGGCCGAAATTTTTGAAGACATTGAAAGGTTTGGAGAAAGAGTCGAGAGTTTTTGTGCCCGCCCGCAACGCCTCGCAAGCTCCGGCTTGCGTGGCGGGCGGGCCGTCATCCAAAAAATATTCATGAAAGTAGGTTCGGGCGATTTCTGCGTAATCCTTATAAATCGGGTCGCGCCAGCGCAAGACCGAGTGATTGGTTTTGCTGATTGCGCCCCAAAAGCCATTGATTTCAAAAAGGCACACGGTGTGGTCTTGGTCGTCCTTCGCGCTTTTTTTGACTTTCAAATCTAGCAAAAAGTTTTTATAGCTATGATAAGTTAGGCAGAGATGGGCAAAAAGTGCGCCTTCGAAGCAATGAGACTTTCTTTTCTCCAGCATTCGGCGTGGGCTCATATAAGTTTCGCGCCCTGTTTCAAAATTGAAAGGTAGCTGGTCCAAAAAGTCTTGGATTTTGTGCGGAGTATTGAGCTTGTTTATGACGGCTCGCTCGAAGGGGCTCAGTATTTTTTGGATTTTGGATTTCATTATTTTATATGCTATCCTATCCCCTATGAAAAACAAAATCATATTTGTCATAATAATTTTAATAATTGCGGGGGTTGTGTTTGCCTTTGCCAATAAGTCCGAAGCGCCAGTCGAACCGGTTTTGACCGATCAAGACTCCCAATCTACTTCTACGGCTACCTCCACTGCTACTTCCACTACTCCTTTGGTTAAAGATCCAAAAACGGAAAGCTGGAATCTTTTCCAAAAATATCTAAGTTACAATAAAAGCCAAAATTTGGACGGAGTAAAGTCGGTTGTTTACCAAATCTCCAAGGTTTGTGATACTGCAAAGCCGACGGATGAGTGCAAGGCCAGAATGGCCTCGGCTTATGCTCATGGCATCGAACTCAAGGCAGAAGATTTTGTAAATATTTGGAGCGACGATCGTCAGACCATACTCGCTACGAATTTTTGGACAGAAAGCAGTGATGATTTAGGCCTCATCGGCCGGTTTAGAAGCATTATCGTCTTTGTTAGAGACGAAAAAGGCGCTCTCAAGCTTTTGAATTTTAGTCCAACCAAAGGTGGTGCGACTGGCAAAAATTCTGCAAGCGAGCAAGAGCTGAACGACCGCATTGTGCGTTGGTCGGAAGACAACGATCAAGATGGCATTAGCGATTATGAAGAAGAGTGTCTCAATAAACCAGACGATACTACTTGTATCAAAACTAATCCGAAGGTACGCGACACCGATCGCGACGGCTTTTGGGACGGCGTAAACGCGATTATGCGTTCTCTCTAAACCCGCCTTGATTTGTTGCGTTCGTTTTCGGTTAGGAATTGTTTGCGCAAGCGCACGGACTTGGGGGTGATTTCCAAATATTCGTCTCCGGCCATTATTTCGAGACCGTTTTCGATTGTAAGTAATCTTGGAGGGGCGAGATAAATCTTTTCGTCCGAGCCGGAGGCGCGCATATTGGTTAGTTGTTTGCCTTTGGTTGGATTGACCATCATCTCTTCGCCTTTGGAAGTGTTGCCAATCACCATCCCTTCATAGACTTCGGTGGTTGGTCCGATATAGAGGGTGCCGCGAGTTTGTAAATTATCGAGTGCAAAAGCCAAGGCTTTGCCGCTAGCCATCGAAATCATCGAGCCCTCGGCGCGCTTGCTGATTTCTCCAGCGTAAGGCCTAAAGCCGAGCACGCGACTCGCAAAAATCCCCTCGCCTTTGGTGTCGACGATAAATTGGGTTCGGTAGCCCAAAAGTCCGCGAGTTGGACCTTCAAATATCATACGCAATCTGTCGCCAACGTTTTTGGTCGCGGTCATAACGGCTCCGCGAGTGCCCAGTTTTTCGATGACCACACCCTGCATCTCATTTGGTATTTCGATTGTTACTTCTTCGAATGGTTCGTGTTTAGCACCATCGATTTCTTTGATAATAACTTCTGGTTGTGAGACTTGAAGTTCGAAACCTTCGCGTCGCATATTTTCGAGTAAAATAGCAATGTGTAATTCACCTCGGCCAAAGACGCGCATTTTGTCTTGTGAAAAGTCTACCTTGAGGCCGACGTTTACTTTGAGCTCCTTTTCGAGGCGCTCTCTAATTTGTCGACTATTTACAAACTTACCTTCTCTGCCGGCAAAAGGTGAACTGTTGACTAAAAAGTTTAGAGCGATTGTTGGTTCGTCGACGTGTATTGGTGGTAGGGCTTCGGTAGCCGCATCATCGGTTATGGTGTCGCCGATGTAAATATTTTCTAAACCGGCAATCATCACTATGTCACCCGATTTGGCCTCAGCCACTTCTACCCGACCAAGACCTTCAAAGGTGAATATTTTTATAACCTTGCCTTCTTCAATCGAGCCATCCGATTTTTTGGCAAAGATTTTTTGACCGACTTTTATGGTGCCGTCATAAATTCTGGAAATGGCGAGTCTACCTAGGAAGTTGTCGTAGCCGAGGTTGAAAGTTTGGGCGCGCAAGCTACTATTGTTTTCTTTTTGGGCCGAGGGCACATGTTCGAGGATGATATCGAGTAAGGGGGTGACATCTTTTTGTTCGTCTTCTAAATGCTTCATGGCCACGCCGTTTTTGCCTATGGCATAGACGCAAGGGAAATTGAGCTGTTCTTCGCTTGCTCCGAGCTCAAAGAAAAGCTCAAAGATTTCATCATGGACTCGTTTGGGATCGGCGGCTGGCTTGTCGATTTTGTTGATTACAACTATCGGTCGATGTCCAAGTTCGAGCGATTTTTTGAGCACGAAGCGGGTTTGAGGCATCGGGCCTTCTTGAGCATCGACAACAAGTAAGACACAATCAATTGAACGCAAAATGCGCTCAACTTCCGAACCAAAGTCGGCGTGCCCTGGAGTGTCGACAATATTTATTTTGGTGCTCTTGTAGGTAATAGAGGCATTTTTGGCATAAATAGTAATACCGCGCTCTTTTTCGAGTGCATTGGAGTCCATACTCACACCTTCTTGTACAGCGCCACACTGGCGCAAAATTGCGTCTGTTAGGGTCGTCTTGCCGTGGTCGACGTGGGCTATGATGGCGATGTTTCTAATTTCCATATAATAAAACCCCACCTTGGGGACCGGCCCATTCTAGCACAGATTCTATAATAAAACAAAAACCAAAAGCGCCCAGCCGTTTGAGCCGGAGCGCTTTTGGGTCGAACTTCGTCGTGGTAGAAAATTAGGAAACGTTGTTTGAAATGTGTTTGGCCATTTCGAACATTGTGACCTGCTTTTTGCCACCGAAAACCTTTAGTAGATTTTCGTCGGCATTGATATTGCGCTTGTTCTTCTCGTCTTGTAGACCGTTTTTCTTGATGTAAACCCACATCTTCGAAACAATCTCCGAGCGAGGCATCGGACCTTTACCTACCACCGCTTCGAGATCGGCGCTCAAAGTCATCGGCTTCATAAAAGCTGAATTTGCTTTCTTGGGCATATTTTAATATTAACGATTAATACCTATTTATTATTAACAAATTCTACGATTTTGTCCACAACCTCTTCTGGGGGAATACTGGTGGTGTCGACATTGAGGTCAAATTTGTTTGGGTCGTCTATGTCAGTTATACCGTAAAATTTTTTGTATCTTTCGGAGTCGTTTTGTTCTCTTGTTGTTATTGCCTCTTTTGCGAGTTCGAAAATTTGTGAATCACGTTTGGCTGCACGAGCTACTCTTTCGTCAAAATCAGCAAAAAGCCTGACTTTAATCGAGTCTTTGATAAAATACCAAGCCAATCGGCTTTCTACAACAAAATCATCATTTTTGTCGCCATATTCTTTTATTTCTTGGTCGCACTCCTTGTCTATCGAGGGATCGTCTACAGCAAGATTATGAAATTCGAGCAAAGTTAGGCCAAGGTCATTAGCTTTTTTACGAAAGATGTTGCCAACCGAAAGAAAGCTAAGTCCAAGCTTGTTTGCTAGAAGCTTGCCAACCGTGCTAGTGCCAGTACCTGCTAACCCAAATATAGTAATCTTCATATTTAATAGAGAAAACAATATCAAATTTTTAATCCTCCAACAAGGCAGGTCTGGCCGGCTCTTTCAATCTCAAATTTTTGTTCGCTGATACTCGAATTGTTTTTTGAAAAAGTGGCCACCACGCCGAGGCCGGTACTGACTTCTTTGTTCCAATATTGGTCGAAGATAAAATTGCCAAGTGAATAATAGACGAGCGTGTCCCCTATCTTTTCACTCTCTTGAATTACGTGTGGATGAGCGCCGATTATGAGGTCAGCTCCACTATCGGCAAAAAGCTTGGCCGCTTGCTTCATATGCTCGGTCGGCACGGTGTACTCTTCGCCCCAATGGGCAAAAACAATAACTTTTCTATTTTGTTTTTTGCTACCAGTTTTTTCTGACTTTATATCTTGAGCTACCTGCTCGCTACTCTTGCCACCAAATTGATTGTAGCTAACGAAAGAAAAGTCGATACCGCTTACGTTTTTTCTCAAAATTGGTTCATCGCCCAAGATGCCGCCAAAATATTTTACACCCGCCTGGTCGAGATATTTGTGAGTAGCAGTAATCCCCTCCCCTCCGAAATTGCCGATGTGGTTGTTGCCGAGGCTCACCACATTCACATTATTTTTATGCAAAAGTTTGGCGGTTAGAGGTGGGAAAGTAAAAACAAAATTTTGTGGACTGCCAATCTCGCTCCCGAGACTTACCGATCGGTTGTCGGTGATTGGACCTTCAAGGTTACCAACTACCAAATCAAATTCTTTGAGGTAGTTGTGGAGACAATCGAAAATATAGTCCTCACCTTTATTCGAAATCACCTTACGAATCTGCCGGTCGAAAAACATATCACCAATAAAAAGCAGTGTTGCGCTGTTTTGTCTGTTCGAGTATTTAGCCAAATCAAGGCCTAGCCAAAATAATAAAAGCACCACGCCAATTAGCAAAACCCCAAAATACCAAATATTTGGTTTTGTTTTCTTACGAGTCAATACAGAATATTATAACAGAAACGATTAGTTACTTAACTACTTTTTCGTTAATCAATTTTTCTGCGCGTAAGGCCAACTCTAAAAATTGCTCGATTTCTCTCAAGTTCATAACCCGAGGCTTGTAATCTTTGATACAGAAAACCCCCACAGCCAGCTTTTCTTTGAAGCTAAAGAGCGATTTACCAGCATAAAAACGGATGGGTTTTGTTTGCCTTAAAACATATGGATTATCTCTGAAATCTGGATCTTTGGTAGTGTCTTCGATGATAAGAATATTTTTTTGTAGAAGAGCGTGACCACAAAATGATATATCCCGAGGACCATCGCTCTCCTCGATGCCTTGATGTGATTTGTACCACTCTCTGTCGCTGTCAATTATCGATATTGTAGAAATTGGTATCTTGAAGACAGCGCAAGCCTCACTGGTTAGTTGATCGAATTGCTCATCTTTTTCGGTATTGATTATATTCAAACCCAAGACGGCACAGATTCGAGCATCTTCATTTTCAGGTATAGGAGCTTTTTTCATATTTTTATTTATCTTATTATTTGATTACGGTCTCCATTCCGATATAAAATTTTATGTTACCAGCCGTGTCAAATACCGGAGTAATTCGGAGTAAGGCGGAATAGAGGGTGCCGTCTTTGCGTTTATTGTTGAGCCTTACCGCAATTGGCTTCTTTTCTGATTTGATTGTTCGCCATAGATTTTCATAAAATTCTTTTGGCATTTGTTTGCCCCATACAGAAGGCTTCTTACCTACAACCTCCGCCAAGGTATAGCCAGTTGTTTCTTCAAGTGTATTATTGGCATAAAGAATCACACCGTCTTCATCGGTAACTATGACTTGATCTTTGATGCTTTTGAATATCGAATTTATCGATCCACACCTAAGACACTTTATTTCTAAAGAGGCATGTTGGTTGTCACCTTTGGCGAGTAGTTTGTCACAAACAAAACATCTGAACTCATCATCAGAAATATTCTCTTTATACTCTGGTACGTCTGGCAAGATATTTTGAGTCTCTGGGACTTCGTTGATTAGATTATCGCATAATTATTATAAATAATTAATGGATTCAATGTGGAAAACTATTTATAATTAATTATTCTTACCTATTATTTACTACTTCACATTTATAAGCGGTTGAACGCAAATTTGGCATTTTGCTGGCGCAAGGAGTGCAACAAACTACTTTGCGCGAGGGGCGCAAGCTGTCGTCGCTCCAAATCTCTTCGCAAGGCGTATCACAATTTAGACATCGCCCGACAACTTCTCTTTTTGCTTCACCAACAACTGGCGTAGTCATTCTATTATCGAAAACAAAAAGCGTGCCCTTAAAATTGCGCCCCGGATACTTTTGCATATAAGTGTGGATACCATCTTTGAGTTGGTAGAGATTGTCAAAACCTTCGCGCTTCAAAAGACAGGTTGCCTTTTCGCAACGAATGCCACCGGTGCAAACAGTCACCACCTTTTTGTTTTTTAGAGGTGCGAGCTCCTTGAGCTTTTCTGGTAGGTCGCGAAAGTTGCGAAGCTCGGGATTTACGGTTTTGTCGAAATAGCCGACCTGTACCTCATAATCGTTGCGCAAATCAAGCACGACAAAATCCTCTTTGTCTTCATAAAGCTTTTCAAAATCATCAGCCGAAATTTCTGGAGCTGTTTCTCGCCTAATATCAAAAGTGCCAGCGCCGAGAGTTACTACTTCCTGGCGAACCTTGATTTTGAGCGAGGTAAAGGCTTTGCCATCGCTCACACTTTCTTTGAAGACGATATCTTGGTAGCGCGGGTCTGCGTGCAAAGATTTTTTGTATGATTCTATATTTTCTGCGCTGCCTTCAAAGGTGGCGTTTATGCCTTCGCTCGCCAAGAGCATACGACCTTTGAGGTTGTGCTTCTCGCAAAGAGCTTTTTGCTCGTTTTTGACCGCTTCTCTATTTTCTATATCGAAAAATTTATAGAAAAGTATGACTTTGTATTGGTTTTGCATATATTTATGGTAGTTGTATTTATACTTTAAAATCTCAATTTTTCAAAGGAAATGTGTTAAAATCAGCTTATGAGAGGCCTGTATATCAAAGAAGGTCCGACTGTATTTTTGAAGCGAGTTTTCGTTATGGAGCTTGTAGCTGGGCTCGTTTTCATCATATTATCTTATCTTGGCAATTACGAAATGCTTTATCGCAGTATGGGTATAGACGCTATTTTGCGCTATGACCTTTTTACCATGATTGCCTTTTCGAT
>CAZLFM010000009.1:4396-18355 GCA_964558845.1 uncultured Candidatus Saccharibacteria bacterium | reverse complement strand
GGTCAAAGATTTTAGAAATGTTGAGCAAAGAAAAAGTCTGGTCAAAACCTTGAAGACTCGAGTTTTGCTTGGATCAGTCGCGTTTTCTGTCGCTTTTGTGCTCGCTTTGGTACTCCTGCGTTTTAGTTGGCTCGTTTTGGCTCTGTATGTCATCATTTGGCCATACTTGGTTTTGTATTCCCTTGTCTTTTGGAATTTTGTTTTTTCGCAGATTCAAAAACCAATCGAGAAGCGAATAATCAATCGGGCCAAAGCGAAGCTCGCTCTCCACAGAGCGATCAAGATTGGCATTGCTGGCAGTTTTGGCAAAACGACAATGAAAGAAATACTACAAATCGTTTTGGCACAGGGCTTCAAGGCTTGCGCTACGCCTGACAACAAAAATACACCTCTGGGTATTGCTCGTTTTGTTGATAGTCTGGAAGGCGACGAGGAGATTTTGATTTTTGAGATGGGCGAATATTATCCTGGCGATATAAAAAAGCTTTGCGACTTGGTGGAGCCAAACTTTGGGGTCATAACTGGCGTAAACGAGGCGCATCTCGAAAAATTCAAAACCTTGGAAGTGGCGACAGACACGATTTTTGAACTAGCTGATTACCTAAAGAAAAAAGAAAATTCGAAATTGTATGTTAATGCCGAGAGCCGCGCGGCCAAAGAAAGAGCTTCGAGATATGATGCTCTTCTGTACGGCGATTTTGGTGTAGAGAGCAAAGATGGCAACTCACATGCCGAAGGCGCGGAAACGAGTCTGGCGGGCACGAGCTTTGTCCTCAAAAACAACAAGGGTGATGGTATCGTGGTAAATTCCAAACTACTGGGCTTGCACCAAGTTGGTCCGCTTTCGGCTGTGGCTCATATCGGAAAGTCGCTTGGTATGAAGACCGAAGAGGTTGAGCTTGGTCTCAAAGAAACCAAAGCCTTTGAACACCGACTTGAACCCAAGATGGAAAATGGGGGCGTGACTATTATCGACGATAGTTACAACGGCAATCCGGATGGGGCGCGAGTCGCGATAGAATTTTTGGCACAAATAAAAAACAAAAGGCGGTTTTATGTTACTCCGGGGCTGGTAGAGATGGGAGCAAAGACCGAAGCAGTGCACAAAGAAATTGGCCGACTGCTCGCTAAAGCGGGGATTGAGAAGGTGGTCTTGGTCCGCAATTCGGTCACGCCTCTGATTGAGGTTGGTTTGAAAGAGAACAATTACGCAGGTGAAATAATTTGGTATGAAAATGCCAAGGAATGCTTCGACTCTCTGCCTCGCCTCACAATCTCAAACGACCTCTTACTCTACCAAAACGACTGGCCCGACAATTATTCGTAAATGTGCTAAAATCGGTGCTATGAAAAAGACTATTGGGGCGGTGTTTGGGGGCAGGAGTGTGGAGCATGACGTCTCTATTATTACCGCGCACAATCCGATTATTGACTCGCTACTTGCGACCAAAAAATACGAAGTTGTGCCGATTTATATTGGCAAAGACGGCAGTTGGTACTCTGATCCAAAGATGAATGATATTAGCTTCTTCCGAACCGATTTGGAAGCAAAGCTCCAAGGTTTGAAAAAGTTGGAACTCAATTTGAATAATGGTTTTGAAATCAGCACCCCATCCACTTTTGGTAGCAAAAAAATAAAAATCGATTTGGTTTTCCCGGCTATGCATGGCACCAACGGCGAAGACGGCTCACTCATGGGGCTTTTGCGTATGGCGGCAGTAGCTTTTGTCGGTTGCGACATATTTGCTTCGAGTGTGGCGATGGACAAAACTTTGACCAAGCAAGTTTTGCGAGCAGAAAATTTGCCGACCGTCCGAGATGTTTGGTTTATAAAAAGCGATTTTGAAGCCAACAAACAAAAGTATTTGACCGAAATACGCAATCTCCGATATCCGCTTTTCGTTAAGCCTGTGCATTTGGGTTCGAGTATCGGTATCACCAAAGCCAAGACAGAAACAGAACTTCTAAACGCGATTGAGGTCGCCTTCCATTACGATGACAAGGTTTTGGTCGAAGAAGGTGTACAAAATTTGATTGAAGTTACCTTGCCAATTATGGGTAATGACGAGCCTGTAGTCGCCGGCGTAGAAAGACCTTTGAATAAGGGTGAGTTTTTTGATTACACAGAAAAATATATGAAAGGGGGCAAAAAGACTGGAGGTGTGAATAGCGAATACAGCGAGATTCCGGCCAATATCGGTGGAGAGCTGACAGAAAAGGTTAGAGACCTCGGCAAGGCTGTTTACAAAGTCTTGGGTTGCTCGGGTATTGCCCGAGTGGACTTTTTGATTGATGGCGAAACAAGACAAATTTATGTAAATGAAGTCAACACCTTGCCCGGTAGCCTCTATCAGCACAACTGGAAAAAGATGGGTATCTCAAATATCGAATTGGTAGAAAGACTGATCGGCTACGCTAGAGAAAGATTTGAAAAGCAGACCGCCACCAACTTTATCTTTCAGTCGGGTATTCTAAATCAATACAAAGGCACCAAATCCTAAGAGCCGCTTTAGCCTCACTTGCTTTTTTGGCTATTTTGCCTATAATGTTCTGACTTAAATATAAATAAAAACAATGGAAGAATACCTTACAAAAGAAAAACATCAGGCCTTGACAGAGGAGCTTGAAGTATTGACTAAAGAAAAGCGCAAAGAAGTAGCCGAGAAGCTTGAATATGCGAAGTCACTTGGCGATTTGTCAGAAAACGCCGAATATCACGAAGCCCGCGATGCTCAAGCTGCGGTCGAAGATAGAATCAAAAAAATCGAGATTATTTTGAAGAATGCGATTATTGTTTCGGACAAACATACAACCGATGTTGTTTCTGTTGGTTCCAAAATAATGGTTATAAAAGATGGTAGTAAGGATGAGAAAGAATACACCATTGTCGGCGCTGAAGAATCAGATATTTCTTCGGGCAAAATTTCTGTGCGTTCACCTTTGGGTGAAGCGGTGGTGGGCAAAAAGAAGGGTGACAAATTTACCTTCAATACTCCTTCTGGTTCTGTGGCGTATAAAATAATTGATATTAAGTAAATTATTCTAATTATTCTAATTCCCCTAATTATTCTAAAACTGGGGATTGGGCATTAGACATTTTTTAGATAAATTAGGATAATTAGGTTAATTCTGATGTCTTCAATTGAAGAAATAAAAAACGCACGTTTAAAGAAGCTCGAACACCTGAGGTCTCTTGGTGTTAATCCTTATCCAGCCAAAGTGCCTAGAGATTTCTCCGTCTCTGAATTCAAACAAAACTTCGCGAATCACGAAAGTTCGGGTAAGGAAGTGTCGCTCGCTGGTCGGATTATGGCCATCCGCGGTCAGGGCGCCATACTTTTTGTAGTGCTCTTCGATGGTACCCGCCTGTCATCGCCTGATGGCTCAGTGAGTGGCGGGCAGGCCGACAAGGTGCAAGCCGTTTTCAAAAAAGACGAAATGGCCGAAGAGGTGTTCAATCTTTTTGTCGAGACGGCCGATATCGGCGACTTCGTTTCGATTTCTGGTTTAGCCCAAAAAAGCAAAACTGGCGAAGAGAGTTTGTTTGTCAAAAACTGGGTTATGGCGACGAAGTCTCTCTTGCCTTTGCCCGAAAAGTGGGCCGGCCTAGTCGACGATGATACCCGCTATCGCAAGCGTTATTTGGATTTGCTGGTCAACAGCGAGACTCGCGATCTTTTAATCAAAAAATCCAAATTTTGGGATGTAACCAGAAATTTTCTTAAACAAAATGGATTTTTGGAAGTTGAAACGCCGACTTTGGAAGTTACGACTGGTGGCGCCGAAGCTCGACCTTTCAAAACCCATCATAACGATTTTGATATTGATTTGTTTTTGCGTATTTCGGTTGGTGAATTGTGGCAGAAGCGCTTGATGGCCGCCGGCTTTCCAAAAACTTTTGAAATCGGTCGGGTCTACAGAAATGAAGGCTCAAGCCCCGAGCATTTGCAAGAATTTACCAATGTTGAGTTTTATTGGAGCTTTGCTGATTATCGAGATGGGATGAATTTGGTCAAAGAGCTTTATGTTTTGATAGCCAAAGAAGTCTTTGGCAAAACCGAATTTGAATATAAGGGGCACAAATTTGATTTGAATGCTGAGTGGCAAGAAATTGATTATACGGAAGAAATAAAGAAGCAGACTGGAGTCGATATAAATTTGGCTCGGGAAGCAGAAATAAAAGATAAGCTCAAAGAGCTTGGCGTAAAATGGGAGGGTGATAATAAAGAAAGACTGACCGACACGCTTTGGAAATATTGTCGCAAAAATATTTCTGGTCCGGCTTTTCTCGTCAATCATCCGACTTTGGTTGCGCCTTTGGCCAAGATGATAGAGGGTGGCAAGACGACCCAAGTATTTCAGCCAATCATTGCTGGTAGCGAGGTTGGAAAGGGATACTCGGAGCTGAATGATGCAATAGATCAGAAAGAGAGGTTTGACTCACAGAAAAAGTTGCTAGAAGCGGGGGACGAAGAGGCGATGATGTCTGACTACGAATTTGTCGAGATGCTTGAACATGGTATGCCCCCGACCTGCGGCTTCGGCTTTGGTGAACGACTCTTTGCCATACTTGCAGATAAGCCTTTGCGCGAGCTCCAGACCTTCCCTCTGATGCGTCCGAAATAGAGTTTATTCTAAAAATAGCTTTAAGTTATCCGCCGATAAGGCGGATTTGTTTATCCCCAGTTTGTGCACATAGGGTGGTGGACGGGGGTGATAGTGTGGGATACGATGTTATCAAGTGGGAAAGAGTGGAAAGACCCGAAAATTGTTTGAATTTTCGGGTTGAAACGGATAAGTAAAAATAATCAAAGAGAAAATATGTTGATTGGCGAATATACACACACGATAGACGAAAAGAACCGAGTGTCTTTGCCTTCAAAATTTCGCTCTTTGATGGGTAAGAAGATTGTAGTAACGCCGGGGCTCGACCAATGTTTGTTTGCCTTTACAGCCGAGGAATGGAAAAGGATTTCTACCAAACTTTCAGAAAACGCTTCGATGCTCAGTGGTGACATGCGCAGCTTCACTCGATATATGTTTGGCGGAGCAGTGGAGGCAGAAGTTGATTCGACTGGGCGAATACTGATTCCGGATTTTCTGAGAGACCGAGCCAATCTCAAAACCAAAGTTTCGATTGTTGGTGTGCAAAATAGGATAGAAATCTGGAACGACAAGCAGTGGACTGATTATAAAAGACAGGTAGAAAAACAGGCCGATGGACTTGCAGAAAAACTTTCGGGACTGGGGATTATGTAAGTTTGAAAGTTTATAAAGTTTATAAAGTTTGAAAGTAAAAAATAAAAAGAACTTTAAAAACTTTTAACTTTATGAACTTTATGAACTGCCACAAGAGTGTTCTTTTACAAAAAGTGATCGATTGGCTGGATTTGCAGAAAGGCGATGTTTACCTTGATGCTACGCTCGGCGCGGGTGGTCACGCCGAGGCAGTGTACGCTCGGCTGAAAGGCGACGTAGCGATTTATGGCATCGACGCCGATGAATCGGCGCTTGCCATAGCCAAAGAGCGTCTCGAGATACTGGGTGCCAACCCTCGACTGGCTGTTCTAAATTTTCGCAATTTAGACAAGGCCCAAGAGCTCCTCGGTATGCCTAGCCCGACCAAAATACTTTTTGATCTAGGCTGGAGCGCAATGCAGATGGAAGATAGTGGTCGGGGACTGAGCTTCAATCGCGACGAACCACTGGTGATGACCCTCGGTAAACCATCCGGCGAAGAGGTGACAGCTTACGACGTAGTCAATCTTTGGAGCGAAGAAAGTCTGGCCGATATAATCTACGGCTTTGGCGAAGAAAAGTTTTCGCGCCGAATTGCGAGCAAAATCGTCGAACACAGAGAGCAAAAGCCGATTACCTCATCGCTCGAACTGGCCGAGATAGTCAAGAGCGCGGTGCCGGTCTGGTATCGTTTCGGCCGAATTCACCCAGCCACCAAAACCTTTCAAGCCATTCGTATTGCGGTCAATGATGAATTGCAAACTCTCGAGATTGGTCTGCGCAAAGCTTTCGAGATTTTACAAAAAGGCGGAAGGATTGCAGTTATATCTTTTCATAGTTTGGAAGACAGAATAGTCAAACGTTTTTTTAAGGAATTGGAAGAAAAACAAGAGGCCGAAATTTTGACCAAAAAACCTCTGATTGCGGACGAGGACGAACAGAGTGAAAACCCAAGATCTAGAAGTGCCAAATTGCGAGTTATCAAAAAAGTTTAGGCAAACATTATAAACATAATTACAAAAACAAAATGAATCATCCAAAAATACAATTAGCGAAGTCGGTTGCCCTGCATCCTTATGCGAGCAAGGTTGCTTTGGCTGGGGTGGTATTTTGTTTGTTTGCCTACATATATTTTGCCAATTCAGCCGTGCGCAATGTGACTTTGCTTGAAGATGCGAAGGGCGACCTCGAGGCGCTTCAAGCTTCGGTCAGCGAACTCGAATCCAAAAACTTGGCTCTTGTGAATCAAATTAGTATGGAAAGAGCAAAAAGCGTCGGCTTGCACGAAGCCCAGAACCCAGTCTTTTTGGTCAAAGGTGATAGGGAAAGCACTCTGTCTTTTAATCGCTAACAGAATTTTCTGATTCGGTAATATATAATGGCAAAATGAGAATTCGGCTGATATCGATAGTTATAATTTTTGTCGCTCTGGTCATGAGTGCTCGGCTCTATTTTGTACAGATTGTGCACGGCGATACCTTTGCCCTTGATGCCGAAAGGCAACACATAAACAAAAACACTCTGCTTTATGATCGCGGTGCCATATATTTTGATCCCAAATCGGGTGAAGAGTCGTGGGCGGCAATCTCGCGTTCGGGCTATACCGTTGCTGTCAATCCAAGCATTATCAAAGATCAAGAAGCCCTTTTTGAAGCTTTGAGCCCAATTCTATCTTTGGACAAAGCAGAATTTTTGGCCAAGACTTCTGACAAGAATAGCGAATACAAAGAAATCGCTACTCACTTGAATAGCGAAACCATAGAAAAAATTAAAAAACTCAATCTTTATGGTTTGACGATTGCGGTGGATAAAAAGCGTTTCTACCCCGGTGGGCGAATGGCGGCACATACTATTGGCTTTGTCGGTTTTGATGGCGACGAGGTTGTGGGCAAATATGGACTCGAAAGATATTACGAAGCAAACCTAAAGAAGGACCCGAGCTCGGCTTACAATAACTTTTTTGCCGAATTCTTTTTGAATGTCAAAGAAAGCTTTAGCAGCAACCCAGAGCAAAGCGGCGATATTTATACAACCATCGAACCTTCGGTTCAACTACTTTTGGAAGATGAGCTAAACAAGGTTTTGGCTACTTGGGGTAGTGAGGGTGCGGGGGGTGTGGTGATGAATCCAAAAACGGGCGAGATTGTGGCTCTTGCTTGGCAACCAGGGTTTGATCCGAACGATTTGTCGGGCGAGAGTTTGGAAAAGTTTAAGAACCCAATAGTTGAGAGTGTTTTTGAAATGGGTTCGATTGTAAAGCCGATTACTATGGCCGCGGGGCTCGACGGTAGAGTGGTGACCGCGACCACCACTTATTACGACCAAGGTTTTTTGGTTTTTAATAAAAAAAGAATTAGCAATTATGATGGCAAGGGGCGGGGCACCGTGACGATGCAGGCGGTGCTGAACCAATCTTTGAACACCGGAGCTGCCTTTGTGGCACTAAAAATGGGGGCAGAAAAATTTTCGGAATATATGCAAAATTTTGGTGTTGGCACCGAGACCGGTATTGACCTGCCAAACGAAACACGGGGGCTGGTCAAAAATTTGGAAAGTGGGCGAGATATAGAAATAGTTACAGCTTCGTACGGCCAAGGCATTGCTCTGACGCCAATTGCAACGGTGCGGGCGCTCGCTGTCTTGGGCAATGGTGGCACGCTTGTGGTGCCTCATATTGTCAAAAAAATAAATTACGATACCGGTTTGACCAAGAAAATCTCCTTTGCTCCCGGTAAACAAGTTATATCCAAAGAGGCTTCAGAAGAAATAACGCGGATGTTGGTCGAGGTAGTGGATACTTCTTTGCGCGAAGGCAAGGCTAAAATCCCTGGCTACTCTGTTGCCGCCAAAACTGGCACCGCTCAAATGACCGAAGAGGGCCGGGCCGGTTATGTCGAAGGCAAATATCTGCACTCTTTCTTTGGCTACTTCCCGGCTTACGATCCGCGCTTTTTGGTTTTTCTTTTCCACACCTATCCCAAAAATGTGCGCTATGCTTCCGAAACTCTGACCGATCCATTCTTCAGTATCACCCGCTTCCTCCTCAACTACTACCAAATCCCCCCCGACCGGCCGGAGTAACTCACCCGCTTTCACTTAAAAAAAGACACCACGACCCCGGATGGGTCGTGGTGGTCAAGCGAGCTTCGCAACGATCTTCCTGTCGATCGTTTCAAAACTCATTTTCTTTCCAGCAGGGCACCAAGTGACGCCCCAGGCGGAAACAAGCGATTCCGCCAATGGGCTGCCACGTGGCACCTTCATTTCTACGTGTTCTCTGTTGGTGGTCCCAATGGACCACACAGAGTTTTCAAGTATGTTGACGCAAAATATCGTCAGCATTTTTCCAGCGAGCCATTCTTTCTCGACTCGTCTCTCGTTGACGTAGATCATCCTTGTCTCCTCTTTTGTTAGATTACCTAAAATTTTCTAAATGGCAAGGCTTGTGTAAAAGAGGGGAAAAGGTAAAGGAAAATCAAAAGTTTGAGCTTGGCTGTGGTTTTGTGTTATATTTTGGCTATTGAGGCTTGTCCCGCGAAGCCTTGGCGAAGTAGGGCGCTATCGTCTAACGGTTAGGACGGAGCCTTCTCAAGGCTCAAATCGGGGTTCGATTCCCCGTAGCGTCACAAATTACACCCGCCCGACTCGCAGTCGTTGCGGGCGGGCCTCACCAAAAAAGCCAAAGGGGATCTTTGACACATGGGTCGTTATTCACAGATTAGAGTTGGATGAAGAGAAAAAACGATATAATAAAAGCGTGTTATATAGGTCGTTTATTAATTGGTTTATAACCTAACAAAAATGGCTAAAGTTGCTTTTTGGTTAGTGGTCATCGGAGCTATCAACTGGCTCTTGGTTGGCCTCTTTGGTTGGGATGTAGGACAGCTCTTTGGAGGCATGGACGCTCTTGTCTCTCGAGTAATCTACATTCTAGTCGGTCTTTCTGGATTTGTAGTCCTCAAAGGCAAGGGTTCTTCCAGTCCTTCGAGCATGTAATTTCCTAGTTCAAACCGACAAAAAGAAAGTCGCCTGGCATTTTTGCTAGGCGTTTTCTTCTTGTTTTTTTTGATTTATCCCCTCCCCTTGGCAAGGGGAGGGCGAGGGTGGGGTGGAGTTGTGATATAATTTTTGCATATGGAGTTACCTCGTGTGCCATTTAAAAATCCAGAAGAAGAGATTGCGCATCTACGCAAATTGATTGCTGATCGAGAACAAGCTCTGGAGGGTGCTGGTATAAAAAAAGACGATTTGGCGCCAGCGCGTGAAGTCATTGCCGAATACAAAGTGGCGCCACCTGCTCGCACTTTTGCACCAGAGCAGACAATCAAAGCAGAAGAGGTTGAAAGAATTGTGCTAAAGCTTGCGCCCGAAACTCACGATAAGCAGGTGAGCGAATTGGTGCTCTTGGCCAAAGAAAAAGGTATCAAGAACGCTCTCAGTGTGGTAGAGAAAATGCAGAGCTTTCACCTGACCGACGACTTTCATCGCTTCATCGCCGAATATTTGAAAGAAGGTTTTACTGTAGCCGGTCTCGATCCAAAAGAAAAGATTGCTAAGGGTCTCAATATGGCTCTGTATGAAATCCTGATTCCCGAAAGTGGTGGTGAGGGCAACGAAAGGAAGACGCTCAAAGAATTGATATCGGGGATGGAACAGTTTTATGCTGGTTTGCTCAGCGTGTCGCCTTTGGGCAAAGAGGGCAATTGGGTCTCACTCGAGATTGCCAACGCCAACTTTTCGCAAGAGATTGTTTTTTATGCTGCGGTGCCACGAGACAAAAAAGGTTTATTCGAAAAACAAATTCTCTCGATTTTTCATAATGCCAAAATAGAAGAGAGGCCTGATGATTACAATATTTTCAACGAAGGCGGCGAGACGGTCGGCGCTTATGCGGCTTCAAGCAAGAATCCGATTTTTCCACTCAAGACTTACGACCTGTTCGACCACGATCCGCTCAATGTCATTCTCTCCGCCTTCTCCAAAGTCAATCGCGATGGCGAGGGTGCTGCTATCCAGCTGGTTTGGTCGCCGGTTGGGGATAGATACAACAAAAAATATAAAAAAGCTCTAGAAGAAATCCAAAAGGGTAAGCCCGTGGCTGAGGCAATCGACATTCCCGACAGCACCGCGGGCGAAGTTTTCCATTCATTTAGAGGCCTATTCTCTTCTTCAAATAAAAAAGAAGAAGAAAAGCTCAAAGCTCCCGAACCTGTAGATCAAGTCACAACCGAAGAAATTCGCAAGAAGATCGACAGCCCGATTGTGCGCGCCAATTTGCGTTTGGTCGCTTCTTCCAATAGCAAAGCCGAGGCCGAAGAGATACTCGAAAGCCTCAAGTCGGCTTTCAATCAATTCCAAAATACTTTGGGCAATTCAATCAAATGGTATTCGGCGAGTGGCTCTAGTTTGCGCAGGTTGGTCAAGGATTATGCTTTTCGGATGTTCGACGAATCGACCGCAATGCCACTCAATTTGCGCGAGGTAACCAGCCTCGTGCACTTCCAGACTACGGCACTCAGTGCCTCCGAAGGTTTGCGTCAAACTCGCTCGGCGACTGCCCCGGCGCCTCTCGATTTGCCCGAGACGGGTCTGACTCTTGGAGTCAATGTGCATCGCAATATGGAGACGACTATAAAAATTCTCGAAGATGACCGCTTGCGCCACTTCTACACTATCGGCCAAACGGGCACCGGCAAATCCACCTTGCTCAAAAATATGATTATTCAAGATATTCAAATGGGCAATGGTGTTTGTATGATTGATCCGCACGGCTCCGACATTCAAAGTGTGCTTGCCAATATTCCGCCGGAGCGCTTTGCCGACGTGATTTATTTTGACCCGGGTTATACCGCTCGGCCAATGGGGCTCAATATGCTCGAATACGACACAAATTTCCCCGAGCAGAAAACTTTTGTGGTCAACGAGCTCTTTAGTATCTTCCGCAAGCTTTATGGCAATGTGCCCGAGTCGATGGGTCCGGCCTTCGAACAATATTTCCGCAACTCGGCGCTCTTGGTGATGGAGGACCCGGCGAGTGGCAACACGCTTGTTGATATGTCGCGCGTGCTTTCGGACAAAGCCTATCGCGACCTCAAGCTTAGTCGCTGTCGCAACCCGCTTATTCGCCAATTTTGGACCAACGCGGAGAAGACGAGTGGCGAGCAGGGCCTCGCTAACTATGTGCAGTATGTGACCAACAAATTCGACGTATTTTTGGCCAACGAAATAATGCGCCCGGTCATCGCCCAAGAAAAATCTTCTTTCAATTTCCGCGAAATAATGGACAATCGCAAAATACTCTTGGTCAACCTTTCCAAGGGTCGACTTGGCGATATCAATGCTCACTTGATCGGGCTTATCTTGGTCGGCAAAATATTGATGGCCGCTCTTTCGCGCGTTGATAGCTTTGGCCAAGATTTGCCGGCCTTCTATCTTTATATCGACGAGTTTCAAAATATTACGACCGATTCGATTACCACCATTCTTTCCGAAGCGCGCAAATACAAACTCTCGCTCAATATCGCCCACCAATTTATTGCTCAGCTCGAAGAGGGTATCCGCGACTCGGTCTTTGGCAACGTCGGTTCAATCTGTGCCTTCAGAGTTGGCGCCGAAGATGGTGAAGTTTTGGAAAAACAATTTGCCCCGACCTTTACTGCGAGCGACCTGATGAATATCGACAATCACAACGCCTATATGCGCCTCCTGGTCAACGGCAAGCCGGCCAAGCCATTCAATATGAAAGTCTTGCCGCCCCAAGAGGGCAATATGGACAATGTGGCCAAAATCAAAGAATTGTCTTACCTCAAATATGGCAAAGACCGCGCCGAAGTCGAAAGACTAGTTTTGGAAAAATATAAAATATAACTTTATTCAAATTTTCACGAGCTAATTGGATTTTGAAAAGTTGGGCAAAAGCAAAGCCCGCAGGGAGTGTGTAGTGTAGCAACTCACACTCTGCTCCTGCGGGCATGGGCCACGGATGGGCCCTAGTCGTTGTCCGTGTAGGGGAGGCGAGCCCTCTTGTCTCGCGCTCCGATGTAGGGTCTGACCGGTGGGGGAATCTTTCTTTTTTCCTCCACCTTTTCGGAAGCTCCCTCAGCCTCCGGGTTCGAAAAAAGTTTTCGCCAGTAGTCCTCCCAAAAAGGAAGGGGTAGCTGGCGAGGGGTAGTATTGCGTTTCAGCATTATCCCTCCCACCAAAATCATACCACAAACCAAAAAGGATTCAAACCATTATACACTTTTCCGCGGCCGCGGAATTCTGTATATTTAGTCCAAGTTGTTTGTTTGATGGCGAAAATATAATATAATGCTGACAGAGAATAGGGCCATTAGCTCATTTGGTAGAGCGCGCCCATGGCATGGGCGAGGTGAGCGGTTCGATCCCGCTATGGTCCACCGAACAAAATATCAAATGTGTGCTACATTACAATGTAGTTGACAGATATTTTTATAGGAGTATACTATTAATACTAAACGTGAACGGCATCTTTCGTAGGTGCCGTTCATTATTTATCTATAAACGATATTCTGTGTTGTAGGCGAGTAAAGTCTAGAAATTTATCCCCAGCAAATTGGCGAATCTCTTTTGCCGTTCTTGGACCTCTGGCCAAAACCAAAACTTCTTTGCCCAATTTTCTTAAATGTTTTAAGACCGGTAAAAAATCGCCATCACCAGAAAGAATCAAAATTCTGTCAAAATTATCTTTCTCTTTCATCAAATGGAAGGCCATATCAACATCGCAATTAGCTTTTCTTTTTGTTGTCTCATCTTCCTGTTCGTATAATTTTACAGGCTTAAGAAATAGTTTGTATCCAAAGCTTTCTAGTTTTTTATAAAATCTTACCCTCTTGATGTGTCTGCCAATAAGTAATATGGTGGCTTCATCCAATTTTTCTCCTGTATTTTTTAGTAAATTTGTCAAATATTTGTCCAATTCATTTACGGGCACGGTTTCTTCTGTTTGATAATTGTGTGGAAAGTTATGTATTTCTACACCACCGAAATATAAAATATTTTCTGCATTATATTTTTCTTTGAGATATGCAAAAAGTTTTCTATAATCAATTTTCCAGCCGAGACTTTTCTCCCCACCATAAAACAAATTTGAAGCATCGATAAATACAAATGTTTTCATTGTGTTTATTTTAGCAACAAATTCGTTCTAGACAAAATGATAGTCAATTGTGGAAATCCGTATATCAGCATAAATTCCAAAATCCTTGCATTTTCCTGCAAACTATGCGATAATTCGGGGTAGAAATCGATGCATTTCTATGAAGTTAAAGGAGACCTTATGTGGGAAGAACCGAAAACGAATGATCTCCCGAATGTAATTGACCTTCGGGGATTAACGGCAGATCAGCTTGCCGAAAACTGGGTTATGTTGGCTGGATTTGGCCGGAAGGAAATTTTGATCCGGTGCGGGGTCCGTGGTAATGACCATCTCGACGTGTGTATGCACGAACACCTTGCAAAACTTCCCGGCCTTCTGACCGACGAAGAGTTGCAGGCTGTGGTGGACATTCTGGCGCGGCACGGCGAAATTTCTGGCTTGTGGTATGCAAGCCGGTTTAACACTGTCGACCCCGCCCCTCGGCACTCAGAGGAGACGGATGACTTTTACCCATCCGATCTGGTATCCTAAAACCGCCCCACGGCGACAAACCCAAAATCTGCCACTGGAGGAGGCGGATTTTGTTTGTCAAAATTATTAAA
>CAZLFM010000009.1:0-4386 GCA_964558845.1 uncultured Candidatus Saccharibacteria bacterium | reverse complement strand
AATAATTGATTGGGCCTACCTCAAAATTTGGTCGATTTTGGAGGCGAGGATGAAGTCGTTTTCGGACAGGCCGTCGATTGAGTGGGTCGAGATTTTGATAGTAACTTTTTTGTAATCGTGGAGGCTAAGGTCGGGGTGGTGATTCTCTTTTTCGGCGATGTGGGCCACCTTGTCTAGAAAGTTGAAGGCCTCATCGAAGTTTTGGAATTCGTAAGTCTTCTCGATTTGCTTGTCATCTACGAGCAGCCAATCGCTCATATTTTGTAAATACTTTTCTGATTCTGCGCGAGAGAGTGGTAGTGCACCGCCTTCGCAAGGCACGCATTTTTTTGATGAAAGTTCGCTGATGGGGCGAGTGGGGTGAGAATTGTGATCAACCTCGGCCAATTTGGCGTTGTAGGCTAGCCCGATTCTTATAGGTGCGGATTTTATTATCTCGAGCATTTCTTCTTCATTATCGGTTATGGTAAAGAGTTTTAAATCTGGGTTCTCGATATAACCAACCTGCTCGAGACTTTGATGGAAAAAAGATTCGAGAGGGGTCCAATATTCGGCGCCGACTAGAATAATTGGTGCTTTGGGAATTTTGTTCGTTTGGACCAAAGTTAGGATTTCCAAAAATTCATCTAGTGTGCCAAATCCGCCAGGGAAGAAAATATAGGCTTCGGCCGAGAAAGAAAGACAGACTTTGCGACTAAAGAAATAATGAAAAGTCATAAAGTCGGTCAGGTATTTGTTGGCCGCCTGTTCGTGGGGTAGTTCGATATTGAGGCCGATTGAGTTGCCTCCGGCTTCATAGGCGCCACGGTTGGCCGCTTCCATTATGCCGGGCCCGCCGCCGGTTGTAACGGCATAATGTAGGCTCTCAACTATTTTGGCCGCAAGCGAACGAGCTTTTTCGTAGTATTTATCGCCTTGGCTGGTGCGAGCCGAACCAAAAAAGGTGACCGAGCGGGGATAGTTTTTTATAAATTCAAAACCGGCGCGAAATTCTTGGGTAATAAGAGCGACTCTTTTTTGGGCCGCCTCGCTTATCTCTTGCAAAGTTATAGGTTGGTTGTTTTGATCTTTCATTTCCATATTCTAATTGTTTGTGCTTGCAAATGCAATTTGCTAGAATTGCCATAGTTGGTATTTAGTCCGATTAATCTAATTAATCCAATTTTTATGAAAGTAAAATTGAGTCTAAAAGAGTGGGTGGCGATTGGTGTGGCTATGTGTTTTGTCGCCTATAGTTTGTTTGGCGGAGATATTATGAGTCTTTTTGGTAATAACAACAAAAATATTATGGTAGATGAAAATTCGGTAAATGTAGTAGGCGATACTAATGAAAATATGAGTGAAGTAGCAGTGGATAGCAAGGCGCCGACAAATGGCCCTGTAAGTCGCAATGGCGTCGTAATCAATGATTTGGTGGTAGGTAAAGGCGCGGCAATAGCCACAGGCAAGATGGTTGCTTTGCATTACATTCTTTCCTTGCAAGATGGCACGGTGCTTCAGAATTCCAAAGATTTTGGTCAGCCTTTTGTTTTTACTTATGGCGTCGATTCTTTGATTCAGGGTTGGAATATTGGCATAGAGGGAATGAGGGTCGGAGGCACCAGAACGATAGTAATTCCGCCAGAGCTCGGCTATGGCGCGCAGCAAGCGGGGCCAGTGCCACCAAATTCGACTTTGGTCTTCACTATCGAACTTCTTGATGTAACGGATGTTCCAAATCAATAAAAAGCTTAGTAAGTCTTTAGGACGAGCCGGGGTAATCACCACTCCTCATGGAGAGATACAGACCCCGGCTTTTGTCGCGGTTGGTACCAAGGCTAGCGTCAAGTCGCTTGCACCCGAACAAATCAAGCAAGCTGGCTCACAGGTGGTACTCGGGAACACCTATCACCTTTTGCTTCAACCGGGCGAAGATATTGTTAGGGAGGCAGGTGGTCTGCATAAATTTATGAATTGGGACGGTCCGATGATGACCGATTCGGGCGGGTTCCAAGCCTTTTCGCTCGGCGTGGCTTATGGGCAAGGAATTGGCAAATTTATAAATGCGGATGCACCCGAGCCAGAAATTTTGGCCGAAGGTTTGAAAACCGAAGGCAAGTCGGCCAAAGTGACAGAAGAAGGTGTGGAGTTCAAATCGATTATCGATGGTTCGACTCACTTTCTTTCGCCCGAAAAGTCAATCCAAATCCAAAACGATTTGGGGGCGGACATAATCTTTGCCCTCGATGAATTTACTTCACCTCACGCCGATTATGAAAAAATAAAAGCCACAATCGAAAGAACGCAAAGGTGGGCGGGTAGGTGTTTGGAAAAGCACAAGAAAAATGGCCCCTCCCCCAGCCCCTCCCCAAAGGAGAGGGGGGATCACTTCGGCTGGAATACGGCTGATAAAAAGTCTTGGAGAAAATTACAGGAGCAAGCAAATTTGTTTAGAAAAACCCCAACCCAAGCGGAAGAAATTTTGTGGAATGAACTTAGAGGAGATGCGACCGATTTTCATTTTAGACGACAACATTTAATCGGTCATTTTATTGTTGATTTTGTTTGTCTGTCTAAGGGGTTAATAATCGAAGTTGACGGTGATATTCACGATCTTCAAAAAGAAAGGGATTTAGAGCGAACCAATTTTTTGGAGCAAAATGGCTTCAAAGTTATGAGATTTAAGAATGAAGAAGTTATAAACAATGTTCGAGAAATTGTGAATAGAATTATTGGGGTCTTAAAAGCCCTCCCCTTGGGGGAGGGTTGGGGAGGGGCCTCGGGTAGCCCTCTCTCTGGGAGAGGGCTTAGGGGAGAGGCTTCTAGTTCCTCCCTCTTCGGCATTGTCCAAGGTGGACGGCACGAAGATTTGCGCAAAATGAGTGCTCGGCAGATTGCGGCTCTCGATTTTGAAGGCTTTGGTATCGGCGGCACTTTTGTCAAAGAAGATATGGCGACAGCGGTCGCTTGGGTCAACGAAATTTTACCCGAAGAAAAACCTCGACATTTGCTTGGTGTTGGCGAACCGCTCGACCTCTTTTTGGCCGTCGAGAACGGGTGCGACACCTTTGATTGTGTGGCACCAACTCGGATGGCCCGCAATGGCGGTTTGCATACCAAAAATGGCCAAATCAACATCACCAATGCCAAATACAAAAATCTTTTCGAACCTATAGAGAATGGTTGCGCTTGTTATACTTGTCAAAATTTCACCTGTGCCTATCTCAACCACCTTTTCAAAGCCAAAGAGATGCTGGCGGCTAGCTTGGCTAGTATTCACAATTTGTATTTTCTCAATTCTTTAGTCAATTCTATGCGCGAAGCAATTTTGGAGGAAAAGTTTTTTGACCTAAAAGAAAGCTTCTTTTCGTGTTATAAATAGGTTGTGGATTTCAAAATAAAAAGCAAATTTCAGCCAGCGGGTGATCAGCCCAAAGCTATAAGCTCGCTGGTCGCTGGCTTAAAATCGGGTCTGTCAAAACAGACTCTGCTTGGTGTTACTGGTAGTGGTAAAACCTTTACTATTGCAAATGTGATTGAGCAGGTCCAAAAGCCGACCTTGGTGATTGCTCACAACAAAACCTTGGCTGCCCAATTGGCCCAAGAATATCGCGAATTTTTCCCTGACAATGCGGTGCATTATTTTGTCTCTTATTATGACTTTTACCAGCCCGAAGCTTATATGCCGGTGACTGATACTTATATCGAAAAGGAAGCGATGATCAATGAGGAAATCGAAAGATTGCGTCACGCTTCGACCGAAGCCTTGTTGACTCGCAAAGACGTGATTATTGTAGCTTCGGTCTCTTGTATCTACGGTCTTGGTAGTCCAGAAGAGTATGAAAAGGTCAATATGAAAATCGTGCGAGGTAGTCAGATTTCGCGCAAACAGTTTTTGCGCGCGCTGATTGATATTCATTACGAAAGAACCAACGCCGATCTTTCCCCGGGCACCTTTCGTGCTTTGGGCAATAATGTCGAGATAATGCCGGTCTCAGAAAAACGTGTTTATAGAATCGAGATTGTGGACGACAAAATAAACCAAATCGAAATCATCGATGAAATAACCAGGGAAATCATAAGTCGGCCAGAAGCCTTTTTCCTTTTCCCGGCCAAGCATTACATTACCTCGGAAGAGAGTGTCAAACGCGCGCTCAAAGATATCAAAGCCGAACTTCAAATTCAGCTCAAAAAATTCGAGAAGGCAGGCAAGCTTCTGGAAGCCGACCGCATCAAGCGTCGAACCAGCTACGACCTAGCGATGATAAAAGAGATTGGTTATTGCAATGGTATCGAAAATTATTCGCGTCATTTTGATGGCCGGGGTGCGGGCGAGCCGGCTCACACTTTGCTTAGTTATTTCCCGAAAGATTTTCTGACCGTGATTGACGAGTCTCACGTTTCGGT
>CAZLFM010000008.1:0-20352 GCA_964558845.1 uncultured Candidatus Saccharibacteria bacterium | reverse complement strand
AAATCCCATTCGAAGAAGTCAACACTCTTTAATGGTCTAAAAAACGGCAAGATGATATATTGAATTTATGAAAGAAGACAAAAAACACAAAATAATTATAGTGGATGATGATGAGTTTTTGGTAGATATGTATGCTGGCAAATTTGGCGTGAGTGGGGTAGACGCTGTCGTTTGCAAATCTGGCAAGGAATTGATAGAAAAGTTGACCGAAGGCGAGATGGCCGATTTGATTTTGCTTGATATTGTATTGCCGGAGCTTGATGGTCTGGAAACTTTGGCAGAAATACGAAAAACTGGTTTAGCCAAAGGTATTCCGATTGTAATGCTGACTAATCAAAGCGAAGAAAGTGATACCAAACGAGCCGAACAACTCGAAGTGGCGGGTTATATAATTAAGGCTTCAACTACACCGACCGAAGTTGTCGAACAGTCGCTAAAAATTATCAAAGAGTATAATAAAAAATAATTTATGGTTGAAATCGACAATTTGATTGATTTGGTGGTAAAGGAGGGCGCATCCGATCTGCACCTTTCGGAAGGTAGGGTGCCGTATGTCAGAATATCTGGCTCTTTGGTGCCCTTATCCAAATACCAACCTCTCTCAAAACCAGAAATCGAAAAGATTTTGATTGGCGTACTTCGGGCCGATCGCAAAGCTCTTTTTGACCAAAATCAAAGTGCTGATTTTGCCTATATGCACAAAGGCGAAAGATTTAGAGCCCATGCTTTTTTGGATAGCCAAAAAATTTGCATGGCCTTTAGGCACATACCAAGTAAGATTCCAACTTTGGCGGAACTCAACCTACCTGATTCTTTAGAAAATTTTGCTCGTCTTAAGTCTGGCTTCTTTTTGGTAGTGGGCCCAACTGGTCATGGCAAATCAACTACTCTGGCGTCTCTAGTCAATACAATCAACAATGATCGCCTTGAAAACATAATCACGATTGAAGATCCAGTAGAATATCTTTTTGTGCAAAATAAATCGATTATCCACCAAAGAGAAGTTGGTAGCGACACCCCAAGCTTTGCTTCTGGCCTCCATGATTCGTTTAGGGCCGATGTCAATGTGATTATGGTCGGTGAAATGCGAGATCCAGAAACAATGGCCACCGCGGTCAGTGCGGCCGAAACCGGCCACTTGGTATTTTCGACCCTGCACACCAACAATGCGGCTCAAACTGTTGATCGTATCCTTGATTCATTCCCACCCAATCAGCAAAATCAAATTCGTCTACAACTTGCGGCTTCTTTGTCGGGCATCTTTTCTCAAAGATTGGTACCACGGGTCTCGGGCGGGCTCATACCTTGTTTTGAATTGATGATCAACAATCCAGCCGTCAGCAACCTTATCAGAGACAAACGCACCCACGAATTGGCTACGGTTATAGAGACCGGCTCGCAAGAGGGTATGATTGATTTTAACAGGTGCCTTGTAAGTCGGGTACAATCCGGCGAGATAACAGTAGAAAATGCCTATCTTTATTCGAATAATCCGCGCACTCTTGAGAAGATGCTCTAATTTAATCCAATATGCTGTTTGTATATAAAGCCATAAATCAATCTGGAGCAAAAGAAGAAGGTGAAATAGAAGCCTTTGGTGTTGAAAGTGCTATCAAGGCTTTGCAACAGAAAGGTCTGATACTTTCGCACATAAAAGAAAAGACTGAGGCCGGAGCAGGGCTTTTTGGTGAAATATCTTTTTTCAATAAAATATCGAACAAAGATGTTGTTATCCTTTCGCGTCAAATATCAACTTTGTTTGAGGCGCAAGTCTCGGCTTTAAGAGTTTTTAAGCTCATTGCAACGGAAGCTGAAAATCCAAAATTGCGCAAAAAGCTTTTGCAGGTGGTTGATGATTTGCAAGGTGGTAGCTCTATTTCTGGTGCTTTGTCCAAGCATCCAGATGTTTTTTCTGATTTTTATGTCAATATGGTGAGGTCGGGTGAAGAATCGGGCAAAATAGACAAGACCTTCTCTTACCTCGCTGATTATCTTGATCGAACTTATGAGGTTACAACCAAAGCCAAGAACGCCTTGATTTATCCGGCCTTCGTTATCTTTACCTTCATTGCTGTTATGGTTCTGATGTTTACCGTTATTGTGCCGAAGATCGCCGGTATCATCAAAGATTCCGGACAAGAAATTCCTTTTTATACGAAAGCAGTTTTTGCTGTCAGTGATTTTTTTGTAGAAGGCTATCTGTTTATCATTCTCGGTCTATTTTTTGCCACTTTTCTTGCTTGGTGGTATTTGCGTACACCCGAAGGTAAAGAATGGCTTTCTGGAGCTAGGTTGCATATTCCTTATTTGGGCGACCTTTATCGCAAACTCTATGTTTCGCGTTTTGCTGACAATATGAGCACAATGGTCTCGAGTGGAATCCCAATGCTCAAGGCAATCGAAGTGACCGCTGCCATTATAGATAACCAAACTTATAAAAATCTTTTGGAGACAGCGCTTGTCAAGGTCAAGGCTGGCCGGCCACTATCTGAAGCTATAGGCGAGACGGGTGATATGCCCAAAATTTTGGTGCAAATGATAAAGGTGGGCGAAGAATCGGGCGAGACTGGCAATATACTAAAGACGATGGCCAAGTTTTATCAGCGCGAAGTGATGAATGCTGTCGATACTCTGGTTGGGCTTATTGAACCAGTGATGATTGTGGCTCTGGGTCTAGGGGTAGGTATACTCTTGGCTTCGGTCTTGATGCCGATATACAATGTGGCTTCGACTGTGCAATAAGTTTTGGTTGTCCACCGTCCCCACTTTTTGGGTCTAGATTTTGGTTATAATTAGATTTAGGCTTAACAACTTACAAAAATATAATGTCTAAACTAAAAAACAGAGGTTTTACACTTATCGAACTCCTTGTGGTCATCGCTATCATTGGTATCCTTTCTTCTGTGGTGCTAGCTTCGCTTAACACCGCGAGACAAAAGGGTAATGATGCAAAAATGAAGTCAGAAATGTCTGGACTTCGAGCTGCTGCCGAATTGTATTACGACAGCAACACCGCTTCGTATAACAACTTGTTCACTGGCAACAACACCTGTGCCTCTGCAAACTCTCCAACCCAACAGTATCTTACATCGATTGCAGGCGCTTCTTCTGCGGAGGCTTGCTATAGTTCTGCGACTGTCTGGGTGATTTCGGCTTCTCTGCCAGGGGGTGGAATCTGGTGTGTCGACCATCTTGGAAATTCCAAATCTAGAGTCTCTCAGGTTACCTCGGCTGCGGCGACTGGATGTAACCAGTAAAGGTCATTAACCAAAAAAGTCTTTATTATCCACACTCCCGACTTTTTGAGTTAGAATTTTGTTTATAATTCAGCATAGGCTTATTAACAAAGAGGCTTACGCCAAGGTTCTCGCCCAAAGGTTGGGCAGTGCCGGTCGATTGAATAAGCTACTCTCTCGAGAGAGATTAGTAAAATTATTAAAATTCTTAAATATAATGTTTAAATTAAAAAACAGAGGTTTTACACTTATCGAACTCCTTGTGGTCATCGCTATCATTGGTATCCTTTCTTCTGTGGTGCTAGCTTCGCTTAACACCGCGAGACAAAAGGGTAATGATGCAAAAATGAAGTCAGAAATGTCTGGACTTCGAGCTGCTGCCGAATTGTATTACGACAGCAACACCGCTTCATATGCCAACCTATTCACAAGCAACAACACTTGTGCTTCAGGCAACAGCGCTGCTAGCCAATACCTAACTTCAATCGCTGGTGCTTCATCTGCAGAGGCTTGCTATAGCGGTGCAAACGGTTGGGCTATGTCGGCTACTCTTCCAGGTGGTGGCGTTTGGTGTGTTGACTACACTGGTAGCTCAAAATCTGTAGCTAACACAAGCACAATCGGTGCTTCAGATTTCGACTGCAGCTAATACAATAGTATTCAGATTTTATCAAAACCGCTCCTAAAGGGGGCGGTTTTGTGTTGTATGGGTTATAATAAACCCAATGCAGTTTATTTTTGGAGTTATAATATTTATTTTTGGATCAGCTGTAGGAAGCTTTATAAATGTAGTGGCCGATAGATACAACACCGGACTCAAATGGTGGCGAGGCTCGTCTTTCTGCTTCTCTTGCAACGAAAAGTTGCGAGCCAAAGACCTATTTCCAATTGTTTCTTTCTTGTCTCTTAGGGGGCGATGTGGTTATTGTCGGTCCAAAATTCCAACTACCGCCTTTTGGGTTGAGCTTTTGATGGGGACAGCTTCACTACTCATTGCTTATAAAGTTGGGCTTTCAATCAATTTTTTAATTCTCAATTCTATCTTTGCTATTTTGCTATTAATAGCTGTCTATGATTTGAAGCACTTCATTATTCCAAACAGTTTTCTTTGGATTCTTGGCTTTTTGTCTTTGCTTTTTGTGGGTTTTGATTTTGGATTTAACCTTATGTTAC
This sequence comes from uncultured Candidatus Saccharibacteria bacterium, assembly GCA_964558845.1. Lineage (GTDB taxonomy): Bacteria > Patescibacteriota > Minisyncoccia > Phycocordibacterales > WO2-35-19 > JBBTQZ01. The sequence continues at coordinate 15,943 of CAZLFM010000008.1, read as the reverse complement.
TTTTACAAAATTTTATTTCGGGCCTGGTTTTAGCTCTGCCGTTTTTGATTTTGTTTTTAGTCTCACAAGGCCGTTGGATTGGGCTAGGGGATGTAAAATACATAGTTGTCATCGGATTTTTGCTTGGATTGGCAAATGGGGTCTCGGCCATTCTGCTGGCGTTTTGGATTGCGGCTGGTTTTGCCCTTTTTTTGTTGTTTATAATCAGAAAAAACCTTACAATGAAATCTGAGGTGCCTTTTGGCCCGTTTCTTTCTTTGGGTGTCGGCCTCAGTCTCTTCTTCGGTTTGGATATACTTCACTTGAATGATTTTTGGTCAATTCTATAAAACTCGTTCCAAAAACAAATTCCGAAAGTCGGCTGGTTTTACAATGACTGAATTAATCGTGGTCTTGGCCATACTCGGGATTATCTTTGGTATCTTGGTTACAAGGCAAAGCTCTTTTCAATCAAGGTTTAGGGTGGACGATAAAGTCTATGATGTTGTTATTAGCCTTCGCAAAGCCCAAGCTTACACCTTTGGTGTTAGAGAGCACGATTGTAGTGGCACCAAATCATTTCCTTCTTATGGAATCCTACTCACAACTACCAATCTTAGTGATCGCGACAGATTTTTGTTTTTTGCCGATAAAAATGGTAATGGTCTTTATGATAATCCAGAAAGTGGTGCCAGTTCTTGCTATACCGAAACCATTGTGCTCGGCAATCCAACTATAGACAGGATTTGTGGCTACAACAATTCTAATAGCCAAGTTTGTTGGCCTGGGTCGGGAGCGCTTAGACAAGCTAGTGTAGTTTTTCATCGACCAGATCCAAGACCTGTCTTTACTTTTATGAACCAAGCGGGGACAAGTTTGCCGATCAATCCACCGCTTGAGATTTATTTTAAGTATCCAAGTCAAATTTCTGGTGAAGCCAAAATTTTAGTCGAACATACGGGCCAAGTTTCAGTATCTTATGTCCCATAAACAAAATTCACAAAAAGGTTTTTTGCTGGTCGAGCTCATTGTGGCCATTGCGCTTTTTGTAGTTCTCGTATCTTTATCGATGAGCTCGGTTTTGAATGTGCTCGATACCAGTAGGCGAGTGCGAGGCAACAAAGATGTGATGGATAGCCTCAACGCTTCACTCGAATATATGACTCGCACCGTTAGGTTTGGCCACACATACCATTGTGGGGGCGGCACTTTGACGGTGGCCCAAAATTGCACGACAGGTGATAACATTTTGGCTGTTAGGTTTGGTAGTCAGACGTTTGTTTTCAGTCTTTCGGGCGGCAGAATAAGAGTCTCTGATGACGGTGGAGTAAACTATAAGTGGCTGACCGGCTCTAATGTTATTATAGATGACTTGCGGTTCTTTACATTTGGGACTAGCAAAACTGCAGATAACCTTCAGCCGTACGTCTTGGTCGTAATTCGCGGCCGGGTCAAGGATGATGCCCAAAGCTACTCTTCTTTTGATATTCAGACGATGATGAGTCAAAGAAAGCTTGATTTAAATATATAATTTATGAAGCAAAAAGGATTTACAATTTTGGAGACAATTATAGCCATTACTGTGGTATCGCTTGCGGTTGGGGGTGTCTTTTCTGCGGTTAGAACGGGGCTCGTTGGCTCGATGGTGAGCAAAGATGAGACGAGGGCTTTCTTTTTGGCTCAAGAAGCAATTGAAATTTTGCGCCAAAAAAGAGACAGCAACAAACTTCTTGCTATCAATACCAACACAAATGTTAATTGGCTCTCTGGTATTAGCGAAAATGCTTCGTCTGATCCGTGTCGGGCAAATGCTACTTGTCGAGTTGATGGCACGAACCAGGCTCTGACTTACTGCGGAGCCGCTTGGAATTCTTGCCCATTTTTGCTTCAAGATGGCAATTATAGATATGGCTATGCAAGTGGCAATACGACCAGATACAAACGCGAAATTCAGATAGAATGCAGTGGAGCTTGCAGTAGCTCGAATGAGGCCAGGGTTACAATCAGAGTTAGTTGGACACAGGGTAGTAATACCCACCAACTTCAGGTTAAAACTTTACTTATGAATTGGCGATGATGAAAAAACATAACAACAAAAGAGGCTTTTCGATTTTTATCGCCGTTATTATTGCCGGCTCGCTGACGCTAGTAGCCTTTACGGTTTCCAAAATTGTGACTAGAAGTCTAGAATTTGCAAATACTGGCAAAGGTTCGCAAGAAGCTTTTTTTGTTGCTGATGCTGGTATAGAGTGTGCTCTTTATTGGGATACCCAAGAGCCGAGCAAGTTTGCGACCTCGACTTCTGGCTCGCCTATAAGCTGTAGCGGGGTGAGTATGGCTACTGGTTCGGCAATTTCTGGGACCAGCACAACTATGAGGATTGGTGGTGGAGGTGCTGGCAATCCAACTAGTAGCTTTGGTTTTGTTTTGAATCAAGGGTCAAACCCTTCAAATGCTTGTGTCATTGTATTTGTAAACAAAACTTATTCTGGCTCAAACTTGATTACCAAAGTCTCTTCTTTTGGCTACAACAATTGTAGTGCGAGTGATAAGCGCAGGGTAGAAAGAGGGCTCGAGGTGGTATATTAGAATTATTCTAGTTATTCTAATTGTACTAATTGACCTAAATCAGGCATTGCTTTTTGGGTATTTTCTAGAATAATTAGAGCAATTAGGTAAATTAGAAACTTTTATGGCTTCGATTGAAACCAAAAAACGCATAGAAAAACTTCGCGAGACGATAGAAAAATATCGTTATGAATACCACGTTTTGGACAAAAGCGATATTTCGCCCGAAGCGCTCGATTCGCTCAAAAAGGAACTAGTGGACTTGGAGACAGAGTATCCGGAGCTCATCACCCCCGATTCGCCGACCCAAAGAGTGGCGGGCGAGCCTTTGAAGGCCTTCAAAAAAGTGCCACACAAAGTCGCCCAGTGGTCTTTCAATGATGCTTTTAGTGAAGAAGATATCAGAGCCTTTGATACGCGGGTTAAAAATTTTCTGCGCAAATCCGCCTCATCGGCGGATGAGGACATTTGTCCTCAATACACTTGCGAACTCAAGATTGATGGGCTCAAAATAGTTTTGGAATACGAAAAGGGAAGACTCAAGACCGCGGCGACTCGGGGTGATGGCAAAGTCGGCGAGGATGTGACGGCCAATGTGCGAACGATCGATTCGGTGCCGATCAAACTTCTGCAAGAACTCGATATCATTGTCGAAGGTGAATGCTTTTTGCCCAAATCGCAATTTGAGCGTCTAAACAAAATTCAAAAAAAGCAGGGCGAAGAAATATATGCCAACCCGCGTAATTTTGCTGCTGGTACTCTGCGTCAGCTCGACCCCAAGATTGTGGCCGAGCGAAAGTTGGACACGTTTGTGTATGATATTTCTAAAATATCACCCCCTGCCCCCTCTTATATTAAGAGGGGGGAAGAAGACCAGACTTCGACCCAGGAGCAGGAGCTAAAATTTTTACAAAAGCTTGGGTTTAAGGTCAATAAACATTTTGCACTCTGCAAAAATATTGATGAGGTTATAAACTATTGGAAAATTTGGCAAAAGAAAAAAGACAAACAAGATTATTTGATCGATGGGGTGGTGGTCAAGGTCAACGAAAGAAAGTATCAAGAACTTTTGGGTTATACCGGCAAGGCACCGCGCTTTGGGATCGCTTTCAAATTCCCAGCCGAACAAGTGACGACCGTGGTCGAAGACATTGTCTTGCAAGTCGGACGCACTGGCGTGCTTACTCCGGTCGCGCACCTGCGGCCAGTCTCTGTCGCGGGTTCGACCGTCTCGCGCGCTACCTTGCACAATGAAGATGAAATAAAGAGACTCGATGTGCGGGTCGGGGATACTGTGGTGCTTCAAAAGGCAGGAGACGTAATACCCGATATTGTAAAAGTTTTGACCGAAATGCGGACCGGCAAGGAGCGCGCTTTTGCTTGGCCAAAATTTGTAGCTGACTGCGAGGGTGATGGCGCAATCGAGCGCATACCCGGACAAGCGGCCTGGAAATGTAAGAACAAAAATTCGTTTATTCAAAAAAAGCGCAAACTCTATCATTTTGCGAGTAAGCATGCTTTTGATATCGAGGGTCTGGGGCCAAAGGTAATAGACGCGCTTTTGGAAGCCGAGCTTATCTCAACTTACGATGATATCTTCACTCTCAAAAAAGGTGATCTGCTTGCTCTGCCACGTTTTGCCGAGAAGTCTGTCGATAACCTACTGGCTTCAATAGAAAAAGCCAGAAGTGTGACTTTGGCGCGATTTATTATTTCTCTTTCTATTCCTCAAGTGGGGGAAGAAACTGCTTTGCTTTTAGCAAAGAATTTTCCCGCCTCTCCGTCGGGTCGCCGAGGAGGCGACAATCAAGTTTTCAATTTTCAAAAAGCTACAAAAGAAGAATTAGAAAAGATAGAAGGGGTGGGGCCGATAGTGGCCGAATCGATAGTGAGCTGGTTTGAGGCGCAAGAAAATCAAAAATTACTCACACGACTTTTGCAACAAGTTAAAATCGAAAATGTCTCTTCCTCTCAGCTCTCAGCTTCTAGCTCTAAGCTTTCTGGCCAAACCTTCGTCCTCACCGGCACCCTTTCCAAAATGAGTCGCGATGAAGCCAAAGAAATAATCCGCTCTCTCGGTGGCTCTGTCTCGAGTTCGGTCTCCAAAGAAACCGACTTCGTAGTCGCGGGCGAAAACCCCGGCTCAAAATATGATGATGCCCTAAAACTCGATGTAAAAATACTGACCGAAGAGGAGTTTGAGAATTTGATTAAATAAGGGTATTATCTCAATATGATTTCGGTTGAAGAAATAAAAAAAATGGCGGGGCTCGCGAGGATAGAAATAAAGGATGAGGAGGCGGAAGAGCTTGCAAAAGAGGTGGGCTCGATTTTGGATTATGCGGCAGAAGTCAAAGAGATTGCGGGCGGGAATAGTGGTGAAATAGAAATGGGCCCAGTGGTCAATGTTTTACGTGATGATGACAATCCAAACGAGGGCGGCACCTACAGCAAAGATTTGATTGCAGAATTTCCAAACAAAGAAGGGGATTATTTGAAGGTGAAGAAAATACTTTGATACTAAAACTATGCGAAACGATACGAAAATTTACGAAAATTTGACCATAAAAAAAGCTCGACAACTTTTGGATAGTAAAGAAGTTTCGGCTGTTGAGCTTGCTGAATATTATTTGAAAAATATTGAGGAGAAAAATAAGGAGCTGAATGTTTATTTAGAAGTTTATGATGATGTTTTAGAGAACGCCAAAAAAGCTGATGAAGCGATTAGCAAAGGCGAGGCAAAACTGCTCACTGGCATCCCACTCGCTATCAAAGACAATATTTTGATTAAGGGCAAAAAGGCAAGCTCGGCTTCTAAAATTTTGGAAAATTATAGAGCGACTTATACTGCGACCGCGGCCCAAAAACTTTTTGACCAAGGGGCGATATTTTTGGGCCGAACCAATATGGACGAATTTGCCATGGGTGGCTCGACCGAGAATTCGGCCTTTGGCCCGACCAGAAACCCAATCGACCCTACGAGGGTGCCTGGGGGCTCGTCGGGTGGCTCGGCGGCGGCAGTCGCGGGCGATATGGCCTTGGGTGCCTTAGGGTCAGACACAGGTGGCTCGGTGCGCGAGCCAGCGAGCTTTTGTGGTGTGGTCGGCTTCAAACCGACCTATGGCGGTGTTTCGCGCTATGGATTGATGGCAATGGGTTCTTCGCTTGATGTCATAGGTCCGCTTACCAAAACTGTTACCGATAGCGAAATTATTTTTGATGCGATAAAGGGGCTGGATAAAATGGATTCAACTTCAATAACCCCCCCAACCCCCCCTTACATTAAGGTGGGGCCGGAAAAAAACAAACTTGGTGTTCCGTTTAAGCTTATGGAAATGCCCGGCATCACCAAAGAAGTCAAAGAGAATTTTGCACAATCGATCGAGAAATTTAAAAGTTTGGGTTATGAAATTCAAAATATTGATTTGCCCAATATCGATAAGGCGCTTTCGATTTATTATGTCATTATGCCAGCTGAAGTCTCATCCAATATGGCGCGTTTTGATGGGGTGAAGTATGGCTTGCAAAAGGAAGGTGTCGATCTTTTGGACACATATCTCAAAACCAGAAGGGAGGGTTTTGGTGCGGAGGTGCGACGCCGAATAATCCTTGGCACCTACGTGCTTTCATCGGGCTACTATGACGCTTATTATGGTAGCGCGATGAGCGCGCGCCAAGTTTTGCGGGAAGAATTTAAAGAAGCTTTCAAAAATGTTTCGGCCATACTTACACCGACCGCACCCTCGTTTGCCCCAAAGATAGGCGAGAAGTCGGACCCGCTTTCGATGTACCTGCTCGATATCTTTACCGTCACTGCCAATATTGTCGGCTGTCCTGCTATATCTCTGCCCTCGGGCTTCGCCCGCCTGCCATCGCCTGAAGGCTTAGCCAATGGCGGGCAGGCCGAAGTCGATGGCAAAAATTTACCTCTTGGCATACAATTAATGGCACCACATACTCACGAAGAAACTCTATTTAAGATTGGGAAGAGTTTCTTGGGTGAATAAAATGGTCCCGTTAGAGTTTTGCTTTTAATGATTGTGGCAGAAATGATATTATATTTATAATCGAGCACTGATTTTTATTAGGTAATTTAAAACTCTAACGGGATGGCCGAAGAAAAAAAACCAGCTAAAGGTGGAGACAAAGGTGGAGACAAAAAGCCGCCAGGCTGGAATCTTGATATGGTTGAGTCGCTCATCGTGTTGCTTATAGTTATTGCGCTTATTTCCACCTTGGTTCCACTCGCAAGACACTTTTTTGGTTCGACTGAACTTTCTTTTTTTGGTCTGAAATTTTCTAGTATTGGCGGATTTTTTGCTCGCAGTGCTTGGTTTTTCAAAATGCTCGGATTTGGTATTGCTGGAGCGAGTGCCATTGCCACCTTTGTTTTCAACAAAAAAGCTGACGCAATTTGGCGAGCTGAAAAGGCTAGGCTCTATCCAAAAGAAATGCCGGTAGGGGAGGCAAGCGCTGTAACAGTCCCTCACCCAACCGCTAGCAAGTGGGCTCAAATAGTCGAAAAAAGCGAATCAACCGACGAAAATAATTGGCGCATCGCAATTATCGAGGCCGATATAATTCTTGATTCATTGCTCGAAAAATTAAATTTGCCTGGGCAAACCATCGGCGAAAAGCTCAAAGCGGTAGAACCATCTGACTTTCTAACTCTCGACAATGCGTGGGAGGCACACAAGGCGCGCAATCTGATTGCTCACGAAGGTGCAAACTTTCTTTTGAACCAACGCGAAGTCCGCCGCATCATTTCGCTTTACGAATCGGTCTTCAAAGAATTCCACTTGATATAAGGCCAAGTTTTATTGTTGCGGAGCCTGGACTCGCACCAGGATCTTCAGGTTATGCTTACTACCATAGTTTTCACTACTCTTAAAAAGATTTGTAGTCTGGACTATCCCATCTCCTTTCTGTCAAAGACAGATTCAGGAGCCCGCCATCTAGTCTCTACACCTGCCCCGGGAGATATTTTTTGATTATCTCATGGAGATTGGCTCGGGATTATCTTTCCGCCGAAGGCGAATAGGACTTCCCCGAATTTGACGAGTGCTCACCCAAAGATTTCTCAATGGGGGGCCCACACTTGAGCCTGACGAATTACTTTACTCTACCCCGCAATATCATCTAATTTATATCAAACAGCGTAAATTTGCAAGTGTGGATAACGGTATATTTTTGTACACATAACTATGTTAATATAACCTTATGCATAATACACATATAAAGCGCAAAGCCATTTATTTAAGAGAAAATGGGGAAACCGTAAGGGCAATAGCAAAAAGATTGGGTGTAAGCTTTTCTACTATAAGTTTTTGGTGCAGAGATATTAAACTTTCAAAATCAGTAATACAGCAAATGCAATTCAAAAAGAAAGATAAATCGATCAAAGGTTTATTGAGGTTTTCAGAAAAAAGAAGAGCCCAGCGTATAGAAAATACCCTAAATAACAAAAAAGAGGGTGTAAAAATGATCACCCCATTTTCAAAAAGAGATTTACTGATGGTTGGTATTGGTTTGTATTGGGGTGAAGGTTACAAAGAAAGTAATAGTGAGCTTGGTTTTACCAATAGCAATCCTTTTATGTTGCGGTTCTATATTATTTGGCTCAACCTTTTTAAGGTTCAAAGGAAGGATCTTATTTTTAGGCTTTCCATAAATAAAATTTATTCTAAATATGAGAAAGAAATTAAAGAATTTTGGATTAAATATTTAAGAGTGGAGGAAGGTCAATTTACTAAAACTAGTTTTGTCAAAACCAAACTCAAAAAAGCCTCATCAGGTATTTCTAGTGATTATAAGGGTATTTTGAGGATAAAAGTTAGACGGGGTTTGGAATTAAAGAATAAAATTTTAGGCTCTATAGAATATATCGCCAATATGAAAGAAATATGATAAATTCTTGTTATGTCGGCGTAGCTCAGCTGGTTAGAGCGTGGGACTCATAAGCCCAAGGTCGGTGGTTCGATCCCACCCGCCGACACATTTTCTGAGACAAGTTTTAAGACAAGGCATTCGATATCGAGACGAGTGCGTAGATGCCTATAAAGTTGGCAATGAAAAATAATACGGGCAAGTATTTGGCTTTGACTTTGGATATGCCGATAAAGAAAAGACCAAGCTCGTCGGGTAGGGGGCTCGCTATAACAGCCATACCAAGCACAAAGGCCACCCATTTCAAAAAACCAAAATGAAAAACAGAAATAAAGTGCCATTTGAGACTAAATCTTTTGATACGGATAGCGGATAAATCCTTGCTTATGTCTTTGCGCACAAAAGAAGCGATTATTACATCGACAACCATAGCTCCCAAGCCTCCGAGTAGGGCTACATAGACGGCTGGCATAGTTTGACTGATTTCGATCAAGCCGACCGAAGCGGGCAAAATGGTAAAAACGGTGGTAAAAAGAGCGCCACCGATTATGGCGGTGATGGGTTTGAGCAAGCCGTCTGTGGCTAGTATTTTCAAAATCAAACCAGACTTGGCCAGCATTATGGCAAAGACAATACTTGCACAGACAATCAAAATATCACGAATGATATGCTTGGTTTTATTACTCAGTCTCATTCTTGTGGGTCTACGTATTTTTATATTAAATCAGTTTTCTGAAGCTTTTTAAATTCCAAGCGTGTTTATTGTCTCTGTATAAGTGCTCAGAAAAGAAGGTATTGCAAGAGCAAGGCCAATAAGAGGCAAGACGATTAGAGCAATCGTGATGATGACGGTCCAGAGCAAGTATTTCCTCGTCTTTTCAACCGAAATATAAATCAATTCGATTTTTTGTTCCATCTCTTCAATTCTTTTATTTACGTCTGTATCCATATTTTAAGTGTAGCATTTTTCTGCAAAATCTGTTAAATTTCTCCTGTAGGTAATGCGGGCGTAGCTCAGCTGGTTAGAGCGTTCCCCTGTCACGGGAAAGGCCGTGGGTTCAAATCCCATCGCTCGCGCAGCGACAAAAGAAAATCCCAGTTTAGGCTGGGATTTTCTTTTGGTGCCTATGTAGGCACCGATGGGATTTGAAAGCCGGAGCGCCCGAAGCGAAGCGAAGGCTGGATTCAGCAGAATCCAGAAGCGAGGCGGGGTGAGAAGCGAATACTTGGAGCTTTGCAAGACCTTTGATAGTTTTTATGAGCTTTACGAAATAAAAACAGAAAAGGTGTACAGCTTCTGTAAGAAGGTGGAAAATTATTTTTGACGAAAAATAATTTATCCGTGACCAAATCCCAGTTTCTCCCGCCGTAGCGTAGCGGAGGGGGATCGCTCGCGCAAACAAACCGCCTTTTGGCGGCTTTTGTTTGCGCGAGCGAGCAAAGTGTCTGCATACGTTGTGTATGGGATTTCGGGAATGTGGTATCATTTTGATATGAACGAATCACCTTTCGGGGGACATTGGGTGTGGTCAGAAAAAGGATCAAAAATGCAAGAAAATCGAGACTTTGGAGACAAGGTTATTAGGTTTGATTATTGGGTTAATAGAATAGAAGAATTAGACATATTAGAAAACAAAATAAAGTTATTTAAAGAAGGCATAGATTTACTTAAAGTTTACGGGGTACGGTTTCCGCACTTTCAACCAGTAATACATAAAGTAAATAATTTGATATATGCAAGTTTTGTTGTTGATAAAATTAATGGCCAATCTGTTTACGAGACAAACATTACAGAAGAAATTAAACAAGAATTAACTGCATATTGTGTCGCTGTCGCTAATTATGTGAAAGAAAACGGAACATCAGGTCTACTACACATTGATTTGAGCATAATTCAGCTTATGTGGGGTCATCCCAATCAAACTAGTGAAGCCGATCACTTATATCATGTTGACCTAGAGGCTTCCAATATAATCAATGTAACAGACCCATATCATATTGATTATATAGATTTATATAAAAAACTGACAATTAAAAGACTCCTAAGTGAAATTATTGCCATTGAAGCAGAAAAACAAATTGAATTACTAGACGCTAAGGAAGTGTTAATTTCTGCTTACAAGATTATTTCGGGAGGAAAATTACCGGGGAATAATCTAGGTGGTTACAAGAAAGATAATGAAGGAAAATATATTTTCCCAGATGATAAGTAAATTATTTAAGTTCTCACACCGTCCACTCCCACTTTGCTGCCTCCTTCGCATAAGACTACGGCGGGTCAAAGAAAGCTATGTAGGGACACACTCGCTCGCGCAAACAAACCGCCTTTTGGCGGCTTTTGTTTGCGCGAGCGAGCTAAGTGTCTGCAAACTTTGTGTATGAGATTTCGGGACTGTGGTATATTTTGGGTATGGAAAGATTTGAATTAACTAACTCGGAGGGAAAGGTAGAAGACCCAGTCATAGCCGAGGAAATGGCTTATATAGAAAAACCATTCAGAGAAAACAAAAAGTTTGGAATATTCAAACCTGGAAAAAAGAAAATTCTAGAAGGAGAAAATTCCGCTATTACTCATGGTAAACAGTTAATAAAAGAAAAAAACAAAAGAGCTTCGGAAGAGCAAGCGATATCTCAAGTTATGGATGTTTTGGAAGAAAACGTGCCAGAAATTTATCGACAAATTGGTGAATACAAAACGATAGAAGAAAAAATTGAATTTCTTAAAAAGGCTAGAATTGAATTAACTCAAAAGGGGAAAATATGGACTAGTAAATGGGTGGGTAAAGAAGATAGGGCTATCGAGAAATCGTTAGCAATTTTGCTTGAGGAAATTGGAGAATACGTTGAAGCACAAGACCATTGGTTATATGCAGGAGAAAAGGAAAAGAATGAAAAATTTAAAATAACTATTCAGGAAAAAATTGAAACTCTACATAACAAATACAATCCTCAAGTAATTTTCCTTACGATGTCTTCTTCAATTTTATTTGGCTGGGTTATTAGAGAAGCATGGAAAGTGGCATGGCCTAACGAGGATGTTCCCATTTTCTTTACTATTGACCCACATCCATTAAGTGCAGAAATAGATGGGCGAGGAGCAGACTCTTTGATTGTTGGAAATTATGATGTTAAGACCCCCGATGAATATAGAAAATATCTGGTAGAAGATATAGAGGAAAAGCTTAAAATAGCTGGAAATGTTGAAAGTGTTGTAGTTATTGATGAGGGTGCGTGTGATGGTTTGACTCTAGAAATATCGAACAAAATATTATTAGAAGCTATTAGGAACTCAGGATTTAATAGTAAAGGATATATATTTGATTTAGGATTGTCTAGATGGACAGGTGGCCCATTTAGAAGACGTGAACGTAGTTCTGGAAAGAAATTGGAAGAGACTTCACAGAAGTATAGAAACGGAATGTATCAGTTAACTTCTGAACAGAAAAAAGAATCAAAAATTGAAATTGAAAGAGCTAAAAAAATTGGAATAGAGGTTGGAAAGAATATATTCAATAAAAACTCAAATTAAGCAGATATAGTAAAAGCAGTTCTAAAATCGTCCACATCTTCGACAAGCTCAGGATAAATAGCCCGCGCAAAGGTTTTTAAATTTGCACAGGTTGAGCCTGTGTGGGTAGGCAAATTAAGCTATTATTAATTCATGATTCTCGAATGGCTTGTTCAGAAAAAATTATTTAGAAATATAAACCATGTTGTTTGGTTTATGATGAGCATTTATATATTGGTGCTTATAACGGCTTATTATTTTTATCCCAGTTCTAAAATAGTCATCTTATTACCGATCGCAATTCACCTCACTGCCTTTTTACAATCAATTTATATACATGCAAAGAAAATTTATAGCGAAGCAATAAGCAATGATTGTATTTGGTGGAACCTGTTTATGCTACTCATCTACATCGGCATATTTTTAATAGTGTACTTTTTTGGTTTTAATACGTAATCCACGTCTGGAGATAGCGTGTAGTGTAAAACCAGACAAAAGCAAAAAATCATCCCCGGCTTATTGAAGGATGATTTTTTGCTTTGCGAACAAATACTCACTCTGGCTAATGTTCTGGTGATTACATACCGGATACATTGTCGCCAACGACTCCGTTGTTGCCCGAAGTGTTGTTGAGTAGCATCACACCGCTGTTCTCGTCTATGCCTACAGCTTTGGCAAAAGCGTCGGCCGAAGAGTTGGCGCTTATCGCTATGACTGTGCCTGCTTGATTGACGTAGGCGTAAGTGGCTGTGCCGTAAGTTGCTCCAAGAACGGCGCCGGTTGATCCGTCGATTAGCATTACACCACTGTGTGCGCTGATGTTGTAAGCTGAGGCGATAGCCTGAGCTGGTGTGCTTGCAACGACCGTATTAACCTGGCCAGACTGGTTGACATATGCGTATGTGGCCGCATAAGAGAAAGTAGGGAAACCGACAGCGAGAACGGTAGCTGTGAGCACCAATGCTTTCATATAGTTTGTAGTTTTTTTCATATTATTTTTTATTAGTTTTAATAAATTCAAAACTTAGTTGGGTTTTTACATCCGACCAATCCATTTTGTATAGCCCAGCCTTTGTGCCTCTAACTATATAGACGTATGAGAAGACAAAATATTACACATGGTTTTATACGATTTTTTATAACTTCTTTTTTAGTTTATTGACATCATTTTCTATTTTCGCTATCTGGGACTCCAATTTTTTGGTTCGTTTGGCGAGCTTTATTTCCAAGCTATTTGCATGCATGGCCAATGTCTCGGCGACTACCATCATTTCGGTCACGTCTTCCATAGCCAGCAGTATAATCGGTGGAAATGGTTTTAACTCATCTTCCTTGAAGTGAATTTGGCGAGCATTCAAAATTATGGTTTTGGGACCAATGAACGGAAAATTATGGGTGACTTCGAAACCATTAAAAAATGTATTTTTGGGCAAAATATCTTCTAGCAGTTTTCTGAGGGCGGGGATATCCCACTGGCCATCGCCGAGATCGTAGACAATCTTTTTCTCAGTCTCATTTTGGGATACCTGAAAGGTGTGATAGAAGGATTCGTTGGCGGCTTTGACTCGAAAATCTTTGTCGAGAATCAAAATCGGTTCGCGCATTACATCAACCACCGTTTTGATATAGGTCCAGCTCTCTTCCCATAAATGTCCAAAAAAATCTGGATTCTCTGGTTTGATTTTTTCTTTCATCTGTATTTTTTGCATTTTTTTAAATTATTTTTTAATAATGATTTTCCCTATAGCAATGACGCCGTTTAAGGTTTAAAACCATTACACAGCAAATACACTCTTAGGGGTGAAATTAATCCCCAAGTGTGCTATAATCGAAGCAATTCAGACACCTTACTTCTTTGTTTGTAATATTTGGGCAGTAGGTTTCAGTTCTCCGCTGTAAATTCTAGGCTCAAGGATATAAGCATTCTGGCATTATCTTGCGTTAAAACGCAATCTTTATGTAATAAGAGGCCGTTGTCTTCGGCTTTCAATATATAATTATGAGCCACAAAAAAGAAACAGAAGAAACGAAAATGCAAACCACTCTTACCTCCGCGCATAGCGATTTTGGTAAGGGGCTGAATGCTTATGCTTTTTCTAAAGTGCACAATCGTTCGATGAGCGACGATTTGGTGCAAGACACTTTTATCAAGACTTGGCGCTATCTCGTAAGAAAAGGCAAGATTCATGTTATGAAAGCATTTCTTTATCATGTGCTGAATGGCTTGGTGATCGATGAATATAGGAAGCACAAAGCCACTTCGCTCGACATTCTTTTGGAACAAGGTTTTGAGCCAGGTTTTGATGATTCAGAAAAGCATCTAGATTTTTTGGATGGCAAGGTGGCCATAAAAATGATTGAAAATTTGCCCGAAAAATATAAAAAAGTGATGATGTTGCGCTATGTCAAAATGCTTTCGCTCGAAGAAGTGTCTCTGATTACAGGAGAAAAAAGAAGCACTATCGCTGTGCAGGTACACCGAGGTCTTACCAAGCTCAAATTGCTCTGCAAAAACCTAAAACCCTCGCTCCAGCTTTAAGATTAGAGTTTTGAAATTTCTTTGAGGTCGTGGTCGGGGACGTAGAGGATGAGCAGGCCGGCGATGATGCCGAGCACAGCGGTGTAGGTGTGGCTACCACCAAAAAGCCATTTGTCGAGGCCATCGAGCACATACCAAGTGCCTCGCCACATTAAGACTAGCCCGAGGACGATCGAAATATTGCGTGTAAAATATCCAAGCGTTAAATTTTTTGTTGTCATAAACTTAATATACCATATTGTATTTTCGCGTAAAGTGGTTTTGTGTTAAATTGGCTGTAATGAAAAAGCTTTTGCTCAGCCTTTTTACTCTAGGAATTTTGGGCCTTGTCGGGTATCAATATTACATTTACTTGCGCGGACCTTGCGCTGTGCCCCTTGCTTACAGTATCGGCAGGTTTGATACAAACTTTGGTATCAGCGAAGAATATTTTAAGGCTAGGGTCACCGAAGCGGAAAGGGTGTGGGAAGAAGCTTTGGGTAGAGAACTTTTTGTCTTCGATCCAGAGGCTAAGTTTACAGTCAATTTGATTTATGACCAAAGGCAAGCCGAAACGGAGCTGAGGAGAAGAGCCGAATTTGGTCTGACAGCGGTCGAAGAATCTTTCAACAAAATAGATAGTGATTTTGAAAATTTGAAAAATGAATATGACGCGCGGACTCTAGCCTACAAAGTTTCGCTCGATGATTTTGAATCTCTAGAATCAGCTTATGCAAGCAAGGTAGAATATTGGAATACTCGTGGTGGTGCGCCCAAAAAAGAATTTGAAGAATTGGAAAGAGAGGGGCAGAAGCTCAATGCTACGGCTGAGCGTCTGAACCTCGAAGCCAATTCTTTGAACGAATTGGCCAAACAGGTCAATGCTTTGCTCGAAAGTCGCAACAAATCGGCTGAAAGTTACAACAAAATAGTAAAGGAGTACAACCAAAAATATGGCCACGGGGTCGAGTTTAACCAAGCCGAATATGTAAGTGGGGCGACCCGCCCGCTTTCGTTACGCTCGGGCGCTGGGGGGCAAGTAAATATCTATCAATTTACAAACGCGAGCGATCTCAGGTTGGCGCTAGCACATGAATTTGGGCATTCACTTGGGATGGATCATACCGAGAACGAAAAATCCATTATGCACTATGTTACCAAGGAAGGTGTTTCGATCGGTCTTACACCAACCAGTGAGGATTTGGCAGAATTAAGGCGGGTGTGTAAATAACTCGACACCAATCCACGAATGAACTCGAATAACACAAATAAGAAACGATGAAAAAAGAAAAAATAATTGAAGTGGTTTGGTTTTTGGTAATCGTAGCTCTGTTCGTTGTATCTATCAAGATGATAAGGAGTGGGGAATTGCAAACCTTTGTTGCCTCTTTCGGTATTTGGGCTCCACTTGTAGTTATAATTCTGAAAATGGCGACTTTGGTGGTAGCGCCACTTGGAGGCACACCTTTGTATTTATTGTCGGG
>CAZLFM010000007.1:15271-20790 GCA_964558845.1 uncultured Candidatus Saccharibacteria bacterium | reverse complement strand
ACCGAGTCAGCAAGGCACCGACGCCATCACTCTTATTGCTCCAGCACCAATGCGTTTTCGATTAGACAACGGCTTTCCGATGATTACCGAGCGCAATATGAACCCAAAGCCCTCTGAGTTCCTACCTGTCACTGTCTGGCAACAAGCTATCGCAGAGATTTGTGCTTTTATAAATGGAGTTCACACTCAAGCAGAGCTAGAAAAGTTTGGCTGTTTTTGGTGGAAGTCGTGGGTTACCCCAGAAAAATGTGCGAAGCGTGGGCTAGAAACAGGCGACCTCGGCCCCGGCTCATACGGAGCAGCTTTTCATGATTTTCCTACCATCGACGGAGGCCACTTCAACCAGTTCAAACATATCGTAGAGCAAATTATCGAAGAACCCCAACTTCGTACACACTTCATAAGCCCTTGGATACCGCAGTACATGGGCCGAGGCAAAGGCAAACAACAAAAGGTAGTGGTCTGCCCTTGTCATGGTTGGATAAATATCCGTATCATCGAAGGCAAGCTCACTTTACATATGATGCAACGCTCTGGTGACGTGCCAGTCGGTGTGCCTTCCAACCTAGTCCAGTACGCGGCTCTAACCATGATGCTGGCTCACGTCACCAATACCACTGCCTACGAATTTGTCCACAGTATTTCTGATGCGCATATCTATGTAGACCAAGTGCCCGCAGTAGAAACTATGCTTTCTCGTGAGCCAAGGCGCTTCCCTACTGTGACCATGAACAAAGATAAGAAAGATTTGTTTGATTTTAGAAAAGAAGATTTTGAACTCTCTGACTACGAACCACATCCAGGTATCAAAGGTATCCCCGTAGCAATCTGATACCTCACCCCTAACCCCCCTCCTAAATTAGGCGAGGGGTAAAAGAAAAATATGCCAGAAGAAAAAGGAAACAAATTTATAAATATGACGGCAGTACGCCGAGAAGATCAGAAAGGGGTTATGGAAGAAATAAAAAAGCAGGGCCACTGCCCTTTTTGTCGTGAAAATTTAGATAAGTATCACAAAAATCCTATTTTGAAAGAAGGTAAGTTCTGGCTTCTGACCGAAAACCAATGGCCTTATGAAAAGGTGAGGCACCAAATTCTCGCTATCTACAAAACCCACGTCGAGCATATAAAAGATTTGAATCCCGAAGCTGGTAGCGAACTCTTGCAAATATTTGCAGAGGAAGCAGAAAAAAGGAATATCGAAGGCGGAGGAGTAGCAATACGCTTTGGCAAAAGCGAACACGGCAACTATGGCTCAAGCGTACTTCATATCCACGCACATCTTGTAGAGCCCGATTTGCAAAAACTTGAAGAAGCAGAAGCTTGGCGCTTCAAATTTGGCCAACCCAAAAATTACAAAAAGAAATCAGCTTGATTCTTTGCTGTTTCTGTGGTAGCTTCCATATCGGACTAGTAGCCTTATCCGTAATTTGAAAGGAGCTCCCCTTGAGCGAAGAACTTGCAATCCCTGGCATTGGCCAAGAAGACATTGGGACGCTTCTCAATGTTCGCACATTTTCACAGTACACAGAAATGATAAACCGGATCCTTTCCGGTTCCTGCCCTTTCTGCGAACTCGACACCAATCTCAACAAAGTATTACACCAACGTTCTAATTGGAAGATGTGGAGAAATCCATTTCCTGCCAAAAACACTGTGGAGCACTTGGTTTTAGCTCCAGATCGGCATATCACAAACCTTGGAGAGATGACACTGGAAGACTGGCAGGCCTTCCGAAACATGGTCTACCACTTCCACGACCTCACCACGCACAGGGGTGGAGCGATAGTAATGCGGTTCGGCGATCCGACCCTTAACGCGGGGAGCGTACGCCACATTCACGCCAACATCATTGTACCAGCCGGCACAGGCGAGGTACGGGTGACCCTCGCCAAGGAGCGAGAGGAGATTGAGCACAAGAAAAAAGTTCTTTGTATCTTTGAGAAGCTCCGGCTCGGTACACCCCCAAAAGATCTGACCATGGACGAGTACACGCTGGTCGCCGGCAGACTGGATTAGGCCAAGTATGAGCAGTACACCCACTCCGCGGGCGGCGGAGTGGGTTTTATCTTTTATAATTTATACGCTTTTCCGCGGCCGCGGAGTTCTGTATAATTTTTATTTTATAAAATTAAGCAAGGTCAACATAAATTATTTCGATCCCCCTACTTTGAAGAATAGCCTCTTGGTCGAGTAATTGATAACCTCCGCCATAATACAATTTTTTGATACCAGAAAAAGCAATTTGTTTGGCGCAAGGCGGGCATGGAAATACATTTACATACATAGATGCGCCATCCAAAGAAATGCCTTTGCGCGCCGCCTCGGCGATTAGCCGAGCTTCGGCGTGAATCGAAGTGGAGTATTCAATACCCACACCTTTGTGCAGGGTGTTGCGCGGATCGCCATCGGCATAAGGAGAGTGTGGGCTTGGTAGATGCTCGTTGTGAGCCGAGAACACCACTTCCCCCTCCTTTACGACAGCCGCGCCGATACGTCGCCACCAATCCGAACTTTTCTCCGCCTCACCTTTGAGGTTTTGGATTATTTCTTTATCAAATTTTTCATACGAAATTTTCTGATCTGCCTCGACAGGCCGTTCTTCCATTGTCTTGTGCTTATCCCAACGCAAAAATACGTTATCAAAAGTTACTTTTTGCTTACTATTTTCCTTGCCAAAATATTCCTGCGCCAAACTCTTGCAAACATCCTCTTCAGGCATAACAATCTCCGCTTCCGGCAGGCTACCCAAAGTAGATTCTTCAAGAACTTCCACTTTTTTAAAAATCCCCCAACTTTCTACTGCTTTCTTTATCAAATCCGGAGAAAGCTGTCTTATCTCTTTGGCCAGATAATCATACTTTTTTATAAGAGTATCACCAAAAATATAAAGCACCTCTGCCTCCGAGTGGCGTTCAAAAAACTTTCTGTAGCCGTCATGCAGTACCGGCACATAAGCAACAATAATTTTTTTCATTTGATTTAGCGAAATCAATTAACCCTTCATTTCATCCAAAACATCTTGAATGGTTTTAAGGATTTTGGGAGTAAGCGCCGAGCCCAGCTTTTTAGCTGTCCCGATTTGCAGTCTTCTTATCTTGGCACTGGTTGAAGTTGTGGCCATCGGTTCAAGCACTACTACTTTGCCACAATACTTTTTTAGTTCTTTGAGTTGTTGCTTGTTGTAGGTGTCTTTGGTTGCAATCAGCGTGTCGGGGCAAATCGATTTTATAAGATTCCACTTTGGGTCTTTGAATTTCTTCAAAAATACCAAATCAACGTACCGCAAGTGCGTCAACATTTCCACCCTTTCTTCCTCTGGCACCACTGGTCTTTCCGGACCTTTCCTGTGTTTTATCTTCTCATCATTATCAATACCGACAACCAACAGGTCACCATGTTTTTTGGCCTCTCTCAGATATCTTCCATGACCTACATGAATCATATCGAACGAACCTTGGGTCAACACTATCCGCATTCCCAAATACTTACAGTGTTCGATTAGGCTTTTGATTTTCTTGTAATCAGTAAGGGCTTTGCCACCGAAACTCAGGTGGGCATATGCTCCTCTATCGACTAGAACCGGCTTTTCCATGCAGGTCATAATATTGGTTTTTTGCTATTCATGCAAGCTTTGACTATAATCTTCTTATGAATAAACCTCGCCTTAGCATTATCGCCGCAGTCAGCAACAAACAGCGTGCCATCGGCTTCAAAAATAATCTGCTCTGGAAAATTGAAGGTGATCTACCGAGATTCAAAAGAATAACTAGTGGCCACCCCATAGTCATGGGGCGCAATACCTACCTTTCGATTGGTCGACCTCTACCCAACCGCACCAACATCGTCGTTTCAAATACCAAAGATGATGCCTTGTCGAAAACAGAGGGTTTGATAGTCGTAGATTCGGTGGAAAAAGCTTTGGCCGAAGCAGACAAAGTAGAACAAGAAGAAATATTTATAATCGGTGGTGGTATGTTATACAAATCCACCATCCATCTCGCGGACCGACTTTATCTCACCGTAGTTTATGACGAACCCGAAGCAGACACATTTTTTCCCGAATATTCTGATTTCCAAAAAGAAATAGAAAAAGAGGACCACCTCGATAGCAATCCCCCATTTTCTTATATTACTTTAGAAAAATAAATTTTAGTTTAAACATTTTTTGAAAGCTTTTAGGTACAAAGGCTTGAGCAAGTCTTTTTGGCCGGCTTTGAGGGCAGAGACGAGGGACGGTTTGGTGTTGATTTCAATCAGCCACAATTTGCCTGCACTATCCTCAATCACATCCAGGCCAGCCCAGCCGAGGTCAATACATTTTTGGAGTGGTGCCAAAAAATCTTTTATTTTGCGCCCAACTTCACTTTGGAGCCCAAAGAATTCTGCCCCACCTTTGATATAAGCCAACTCTACTTCATTACCAACAATCAAAACTCTGAACTCGCGTTTCTTTTGGGCCAATTCTTGGGCCAACATAGCCCAATCTTCTTTGAAAATCGTGCTCACGGCCTTCTTTATATCCTCGTTATTTTTACAAACAAAAACATTTCGGCTCAAAGAGCCGGCATTCATTTTGACCACAAAAGGTAAGGAAAAGGTTTTGGTCATATCGGCAATTATTTCTGCCTCGCTCCCAAACTCGATTTTGTCGTGCCAAGTCGGGTCCAAATCTGGTCGCAAATACCTTTTGGTCTTTGGCATTAAGCCCGTTTCTTTGAGTAAGTTGTAGGTCAAAAATTTATCGCTCGCAATATGTTGCACATCTTCTCGATTGAAAGGTGTGGTGGTGTAGGCAAAAAAGAATTCTTTTCCTCCACAAACAACCTTGGCCAAGTTACCCAACTCATCGACAGCCTCAAAAGAAAAACCCGCATCAATGCAGGCCTCTCTTACTAATTTCATATTTGGAACCATTGGTTTAAACCTTTACCTCCACGCCCATGCTCCGACACTGACCGGCGATGATTTTGACGGCAGCTTCGAGGTCGTTGGCATTGAGGTCTACCATCTTCTTCTCGGCAATCTCTTCGAGTTGTTTGCGAGTAATGGTGCCTACCTTTTGGGTTGGAGCCTTGCCAGCCCCCTTTTCGATACCCAAAGCCTTCATAATCAAGCTTGAGGCTGGAGGAGTTTTGAGCACAAAGTCGAAGGTGCGGTCTTCGTAAATCGAAATCTCGGCTGGCACGAGGCCTTCCATACCGCGAGTCGCCTCGTTGAATTTGGTGACAAATTCACCAATATTAATACCAGCTGGGCCCAAAGCGGTGCCAACAGGAGGCGCCGGGGTAGCCTTACCCGCCGCTATAACCAATTTTATTTTTTTTGATACTTTTTTTGCCATTTGTATGGGCTACATTACTATAATTATTAAAGGTTTGCAACTTCTTGTTTTTGGCCCCTCTCCTGTTTATAGGAGAGGGGCAGTTCGCCGTAAGGCGGACGGGGCGAGGTCTATATTTTCTTGACCTGTAAAAAGTCCAACTCCACCGGCGTCTCCCGACCAAACATCGGCACCA
>CAZLFM010000007.1:10273-15171 GCA_964558845.1 uncultured Candidatus Saccharibacteria bacterium | reverse complement strand
TTGACCTGTAAAAAGTCCAACTCCACCGGCGTCTCCCGACCAAACATCGGCACCAAAACCTTAACCTTGCCCCGCTCTTCATCCACTTCACCCACCTTGCCCTCCAAATCTTTGAACGGACCATCCGCAATCTTGACCGCATCGTCAATTGCGAGATCAATGTTGTGCCTGACTGTTTCTGAGCTCATACGCTTGAACAAACCATCAATTTCTTTTTGATCAAGAGGCACCGGAAATACTCCAGAACCCACAAAGCCAGTCACGCGAGGTGTATTGCGCACCACATACCACGATTCATCGGTCACAATCATATCAACAAGCACATAACCCGGATAAATCTTCTCTTCCTCCTCAACTCGTTTATTACCCTTGATTTTGATTTTCTTTTCGGTCGGCACCAGCACATTAAAAATCTTGTCTTCCATACCCAGAGATTCGATGCGTTGCTTCAAATTGCGCGCCACAGCGTTTTCGTAGCCCGAGTAGGTATGAATAGCATACCAATTTCTGCCTTCTTTTATTTGTTGTTTAGACATAATTTAGGTTGAAAATTAAAAAAGTTAATTTAGACAATTTTAGACAAAGAGAGCAAGCACTCTGGCAAAAATAAAATCGAATAGCCCGAGAAAAAGAGCTACTATTACAGACACAACAACCACAACCACGCTAAAGACTATCGATTGTCTCCTGGTTGGCCAGTTGACGTGAGCGAGCTCGCCCTTTGTTTCTTTGAGATAATTTAATATAGACATATTATTGCGACACTAATCCACTAATGCATGCGAATGTACGAATATATTTTAATCTACTTTTATATTTGTGTCATTCGTGCCAATTCGTAATTGGCGTCATGTTTATCAAAAAACCCCGCTTGGGGGCCTCTTGATTAGGAATTATACTCCCAATTTTACTGGTGTCAAGATTACTTAATTTCGTAAGTAATCGTGATGTTTGAAGTAATTTTGGTCTCACCTGCAGGCAATTCCGCCCTAGTAGGAGCCGAGACCGCCTTCATATCGCCACCCATACCCATTTCAGCACCATAGTAAGGCATAGGATAGCCATTGTTGTCGGTGTAATACATCATCTTGCCAAGTCTGACACCGAGCTGTTTGGCCAAAAGCTTGGCCTCTTCTTTAGCCTTTTCTATCGCCTGCTTTCTGGCTTCAGCTACATACTTTTCTCTATCATCAATTGTAAATTCGAGTCCGCTGATGTTTGAGACGTTGCTCTCGCCAACCTTTGAAACAAGCTCGCCGGCTTTGGCTGTCTCTCTGACCTTCACCAAAATAGTTTGGGTGACCTCATAACCAATAAGTTCGTTTTTGCCCTGAGGACAAGGGTAAGCAAAGCATTGAACCTGATTCCACTCATACTTTGGATAGACGTTGTAGCTTGTAGTTTTTATATCTTTGTCTTCAATGCCTGCTTCTTTGATATCACCAAGAACTTGGGCAATCTTCTTATCCAAAAGTCCTTGAGCCGAAGCCACATCCTCGCTCGCTTCGGTTACAGTAAAGGAGAAGCTGGCTACGTCTGGAATAGCAAAAGCCTCGCCTGTACCATTTGCCATGATGGTCGACTGCGGATAAATTTCTTTACCCACATTTGGAATCTTTTTTAGACCCACGACGACTTGCACCAAAAGAAAAGCTGACAAAAGTAGAAGCGCGATAGACGCCCACTTGCCCACTCTTCTTTGTTCATCGCCTAAAATTTGATTAAACATTCTGGTTAAGTTAAAAGTTTATAAAGTTTGAAAGTTATAAAGTCAAAGCTAAAAACTTTCAGAATCATTATAGCACAGTTGGACCAAGTTCTCAAAAAGGCAAGCGACCGTGAGCGGCCCGACCCCACCAGGCACGGGCGAAATAGCTTTCACAATCGGCTCCACTTCTTCGAAATTTACATCGCCGACTAGCTTTGGATTGTCATCAACCCAAATTCTATTAATTCCGACATCCACTACAACCTGATTCTTATTTACAAAACTTTTATCCACCAGGCCAATCTGTCCGGCCGCCACCACCAAAATCTCACTCGCCCGGCAAACCTCCGCGTTGTTTTGAGTTTCTTTGTGACACACTTGTACCCTGGCCCCTCTTTTTTCGAGCTCTTTGGCAATTGGGCCACCCGCGAGTCGCGACCGACCAATAACCGCCACATTTTTACCCTCAACCCCTATCTCATAAAAATCCAAAAGCGCCATTACAGCTCCGGCCGTAGCGGGAGTAACCAGTAGCGATTCCCCACTATCCTCACTCTCTCGCAAACCATCAGCGTCTTTTTTCTCACTAATCGCATTTATTATTTTTTCCGTATCCAAATTTTCCGGCAAAGGCAACTGCACAATTATCCCGTTTACACTTTTATCATTATTGAGCCTTTCTATCTCCTTTATAATCTCCTCTTCTAATCTTTCCATACCCGCCTCATCGTCGGGCAGGTTTCCATCCCCGCCAGAACGATTCTGTCGGGCTGGTTTCCATTGCCTTAATATTACCCTCACCCCGATTTGCTCACCAAATTTTTGCTTCTGCTTGATATAAGCAGTCGAATCCTCCCTCTCACCCACTTGCAAAATAGCTAAGCACGGCGAAAACCCAAGGCTCGCCACTCGCTCCTTCATCTCCTCAATCATCTTCTCCCTCACGGGTTTACCATACAAAATCTTTGCCATTTTATTATTTGTTATTTTTAGAAAGAAAACCTGGCGAAAATGCCGGCGGGGAGAGAGAAGGCGCGGGGTGTTTGTTCTTTTATGAGAAGTTCGCCTTTTTCTACTTTTTCAAGATTGACATTAAATACTGAAGACAGGAGCTCGGCATAAGCGAGTGGTGTGTAGCCCGAAGCGTAGCCGTTGAGCAAAACAAAATTTGAATCAGGCTTCAAGATTTTTTTGACTTCTAATAGAAGCGGCAACAGATGGTCTTCTATTTTCCAAATCTCGCCCTTGGCGCCCCGGCCAAAAACCGGTGGGTCCATCACCACCCCATCATATTTGCTCCCCCGCTTTACTTCCCGCTCAACAAATTTTTTGGCATCGTCCAAAATCCATCTTATGGGCGCATTTTGAAGCTCATTCAGTCTGGCGTTCTCTTTGGCCGAAGCCATCGCCGGCTTAGAAGCATCCACATGCACCACCTCGGCCCCATCTTTAGCTAGCGCCAAAGTTGCTCCACCAGTGTAACCAAACAGATTCAAAATTTTTAATTTAGAATTTTCAATTTTCAAAGCCGATGTTTGAGTCAGCTCTCCTACTTTAGGTCGAATTATATTTTGGAGCCATTTCCAATTATCCAAATGTTCCGGAAAGACCCCGATATGTTTGAAATTTTTGAGACTGACTTCAAATTTTAATCCGCCTATTTCTACCGTCCAGTCTTCGGGCATATTGCCCTGCTTTTTCCAGCTTTTTATGAAGATGGCATCGGCCTTTTTCCACACCTCTGCCGAAAGACCCGCCGGCCAGATGGCTTGCGGATCAGGCCGGGCCACAACAAAATCGCCGTATTGCTCGAGCTTGCGTCCGTCGCCACTATCCAAAAGTTTGTATTGCATATGTTATTATAATGTCGTGAATAAGGCGAAAAATCAATTCGATCGATGGCGCTCTGTGATTTTTGCAATTTTTGTATTGCTAGTTATTTTCGGCTTTGTTATTTATGATTCGGCCGAAAACCAAGTGCACCTCTCAGACTTTCAAACTACAGCCAAAGAATTGGGCCTCTGGGCACCCGTAGTATTTATACTTTTTTATATAGTCGGCGTCATTTTTCTACCTTCTACTCCTTTTATGGTGCTCGCCGGAATTTTGTTTGGCTTCAAACTCGGATTTATTTATAGCCTAATCGGTAGTCTAGTTAGTGCCAACTTAGTCTTCAAAATTTCGCGCCATTTGGGCAAAGAATGGGTAGAAAATATTTTGCAAAAGAAATATTTGCGTAAAATTGGTGAATACAATCAAAAGCTCGAAAACAAAGGCGTTCTAGATTTGGTCGTTTTGCGCATTTTACCGATTATGCCATTTAATGTTCTAAATATTTTAATGGGGGTGTCGAGAATAAACATCCAAAATTATATGCTCGGCAATATCATCGGTTTGTTGCCGAGCATTATAATCACCGTCTATTTCGGCAACTTACTCGTGAAGCTGTTTTAGTTGGAAACTCTCAGAATACTCTCTATGTTCTGAACGATTGAATCAAGACTTTCGTCTGATTTTATTATGTAGCCCGAGGCCCCAAAAGACATCATATCGCTTATCTTTTTTAGACTTGAAATATTTGAAGAGATGAGGACCGGCACATCTTTGAGATTTGCATCTTCTTTTATTATTTTCAAAAAAGTCGTCCCGTCCATTTTAGGCATCAAAACGTCGAGAATAATAAGATCTGGTTTACTAGCTTTGGCACTAGCCAAACCATCTTCACCATTCTCAGCTGAAGCCACCTCGTATTTACCAGATGGCAAAGCGCCAATCAAGGTCTTGGCAAAAAATTGGTCATCGTCTATAACAAGTATTTTTTTCATATGTTTTTAATTATACACTAAATTGGCAAAGTAAAGAAGAAGCTCGAGCCAAACCCATCTTTCGATACCACCCCAACCTTACCTCCATGCACCTCGGCCAGACCTTTTACGATCGAGAGCCCGAGACCTGTACCTTTCAGATTTTCACGATTTTCCTCAGTCTTGCCCTGAGTATATGCCTTGAACAAGCTTGGCAAAATCTTTTCAGAGATACCAAACCCGTTATCCGATACAATAACACAAACAGAGGAGGTTGAAACCTTTATATCTTCTGCCTTAGGCAAAATCGGCATCTTTATATTCAAAAATTCTTCTGGTAATGGCTTTTCTGGCCTCAGCACAAAAGCCGAGACACATATCTTGCC
>CAZLFM010000007.1:0-10173 GCA_964558845.1 uncultured Candidatus Saccharibacteria bacterium | reverse complement strand
TCTTTGACATCCGGACCTTTGAGCTTGCCAGACAAAATCAATTCGCTTATCTTGCGTATACCATCAAGCGGTGAACGAAGTTCGTGAACAATAATACTGGTATATTCCTCTCGCACCTTGTTTACTCTTTCCTGTTCCCTCTTCACAACATTTTGCAAATTAACCAGCGCCTTAGACGCCTGCGAAGTTATCCGGTAGAGAATCGTCATATCCTCTTCTTTATATAGACCAGGCTTTTCGTGAGCGATGGTTAGCACTCCTGCCAATTTTTCGCCGATAACTAGTGGTATGTTGAAAAACGAACCTATCTTTGGTGCACCCGATTCGATTTCTATAGCCCCAGAGACACTTTCTTCTATATTCGATTTGGCAACATCTCGACCCAAAGCCTTTACAGATGAGAGCATTCGATCTTTCATTTCCAAGAAAAAGCCGTGATTGGCCGATTTATCAAAATGCACATTTAATTTTATTCTTTCCTGAAGAAACACTACAAAACCGACCGCAGTATAATCCAAGAACTGTCGCAACGAACCAGTTATAATCTCTAAGATTTCTTCTGTATCAAGAGAATACCCCACTCGGTCACCGAGCTCTTTCAGAATTATGAGTTCGTATAATTGTCTGGCCGAAACCTCTTTCTCCCTTTTTATTTCAAGCTCACGCTTTTTTATAGACGCAGAAAGCAAAATACTTAAAACAGCAGTGACCAAAAAAAGAGCGAACGAAACGGCGCTTATGACAAGCGCAATATCCATATTAGTTTATGGTTATACCTTTAAGCAACTTTTGAGCACCGAGGACTAAAAACACAAAACCAAGAGAGAATAGAACGGTTTGTATCAATTCTTGCCAGACACTGATCAGGAACGGTCTCAAAACCACCGATACGGCCCCAAGTACAATAAAAACCATTCCAAAGCCCATATACTTGAGCACAAGCCCAAACAACCCACCTCCCATTTTGCGGGCCGATCTGAAAACAAAATAAGTTGCCGCTACCCCTATTAAAATTGCGAGCAAAAAAGAAAAATTACCAGTGAAAGCGCTTGCATACCCTACCCCACTAGTTTCTATTGAGAGATTCAGCATATCTTTTTTGCTAAGAATAATTTTAGTATAAATTTAGGAATTTTTAATCGATGGGTATTTATCAAAAACTGAATTAACAGCGTTTCTCACAATTTCGCCCGAAAGTGCCACATACTCATCGATGAGCTTGTGCAAGAGTATCTGCTCATTGCCAGAGATTTGCGTAACTTCTCCTTGGTCGTCTACAGTCAGTCCAGATACATTGCGCGCCTTCAAAACCGCAATTTGCGGACCGAGAATAACAATCTGCTTTTGGATAATCTCGGAAAATATTTTTTTGTATTCCTCTTGGCTAGGCATAGCTCAAATTATATAACAAAATTAAATCAAGTAGATATATTATGTGGATTAGAAAGTCTAACAAAATAAAATGAGCGAAGGACCGACTGCTGTCAAGCTGCCGGTCCTTATCGTTTGACGTGTTCGCGCGACGGTTTAAACCCGTCGTCCATTTTGATTCCGCATAACATGGCCGTGACATGAATAACGGCACCAAGCGCCGAAACCAGGCCGCTAGCCATAGATGGAACAAACGAGATGAACAACAGTGTGGCGAGACCCACTATACCGATAATGGTCCCGTAAAGTTGAGTCCGGTCGAGCAGAACAAGAAGTTTATCTTTGTTCATCTTCCCTCTCCAAACAAATCATTGCACATAAACAGATATAAATCTATGACGCGTAGTGATGAAGTTTTTTTAAAATTTAGTGGGTGCCCTACGTCGTAAACTCCTCAGGACACTCCAAAAATATAGTCGACTATGTCTCCTTATTTTTGGGTGACCAGTGGGTTCTGCCCCCACGACCTCCGCTTCCACAGAGCGGCGCTCTACTAGCTGAGCTATGATCACCAATGATTAAAAAAATAACACGAAACCCGAACTTTTTCCAGAATATCGATTATACACTTTTCCGCGGCCGCGGAATTCTGTATAATTCAGCTTTGTCTTATGCTAGTAGCGATTGTCCAAAATTACGAGATTTGTGCGACCGCAAGAAAGTTGTAAAAACTCGAACGGAGAGGCCCCTTCTCTTGACCATAAGAGAAGTGAGGTTGGGGAGGAACCAACCGCAAGACGATAGTGAGGGGGATGAGTTATCTATAATCCGGCGCCTCCTCTTGGATACCCGCCAGAAAATTGGAGTAGCGTGCCAAAGCATAGAGAATACTCGAAAGTCGATTGAGGTAGCTCCGCGTGTATTGACCTATGCCCTTCTGGATTTCTTGCTTGGTTATTTCGCCGCCATTTTTTTCTCCGTCCGCCTTTTCGCGAGACAGGTTTTCAAACAAAGAAAGAGTTTGGGCTTCGGCTAGAGCGGTGACTCGGCGCTCGGCTCGCCTAGCGATGGTGCGTGCAATATCGAAGATGGCCCCAAGTCCAGCCCCCGCCATTTCATCTTTGGTTATTTCGCCTGGTCCACCCGAAATGAAAAAAGATTTTATTGGCGGCAATTTGGCTTCTATTTTGTTTATGATTGATTCTGTTTCTTTGACCTTCTCGGCTTCTATGGTCTTGTCTGCTCCAGCAAGTTCAGCTTGAATGATGAACAGATTTCTTTGAATATCGTGCACGATTTGAGACAAGGGCGTCTCGTCTAGTTTGTAGCCCAAATAAGCCGCTTGGACCTTACAGAGGCCCAAAAATGAGTTGATTTCGTCCATACTACCAAGTGCCTCAGCTATATCCGAAGACTTGGAAATCAGGCCATCACGACCAAAAGCTTTTGCCTGCCCGCCGTAGAGGCGGGTTGTACCGTTGTCCCCTTTGCCTGTAAATAATGCCATAGTGCCCTCTTTCTACCACAACCAGAATTTATTTTCAAAGAAATATTTTTCGATGCGTTCACTCTGTGGGATATAAATCAATTGTGCGCAGGAGAGGACTTGGTCACGGATAATTTTCTGCTGAAAATTTCCGCGACCCCGCCTCGCACCGTCGTGCTCCGGCTTTCAAATCCTTGCTCCTTTTGTAAAACAAAAGATGCGCCTCCTGCGCCCAAAAAATTGCTTCGCTATTTTGTGCGCAGGAGAGGATTTGAACCTCCACGCCTTTCGGCACAGCCACCTCAAGGCTGCTCGGCTACCAATTACGACACCTGCGCGATAGAGGCATTATAGACCAAAACTAGCATCATTCAAATTTTTATTCTTTCACCTCTTCTCGTGTTTCTTCTTTGGCTTCCACCAATTCTACCTCTTCTGGTTTAGGAGCTTCTGCTACTTCTACTATCGGCGCTTCGTAAGAATTGTCTGGCAGATTCTGAATATTTCTCATCTGGCGACGGATTTCCTTGGCTGCTTTGTCGCGAATGTGATAAAGCTTGGCCCTGCGCACCTTCGAGCGCTTGACCACTTCAATTTTTTCGATCATTGGAGAATAAAGCGGGAAGACTCTTTCTACTCCGACACCGCTGGCGATTTTGCGAATAGTAAAGGTGGCCCCTGCTTCTCGGCCGTGTTTGACCGCCAAACACAAACCTTCGAAAGCTTGCAAACGCACTTTTGGTTTGCCAGTTTTCTTGTCCTTTTCGGTAATTTTTTGGGTTACACGAATAGTATCGCCACTTCTAATGTCGAGATTTTTCCTTTCTTCTACGTTTACTGGTGAAATTATCTTTTGCATTTTAGTTTTTTTATTCCCCTCTCATGTTTATAGGAGAGGGGTTAGGGGTGAGGTTTTAGCTCTTCTGCTTACCTACCTTTCTCCTACTTACAATATATTTGTTCGAATACTTCTTGGCTTTTCTGGACTTCTGGCCCTTGCCAGTTGGTTTGCCCCAAAGAGAAATAGCGCGCCTGCGGCCTCGGCCCTGTCTGCCTTCACCACCGCCGTGTGGGTGGTCTACTGGGTTCATAGCGGTGCCACGCACCGTAGGGCGAATACCCTTCCAACGCGAGCGTCCTGCCTTGCCTAGAGTTTCGAGTTGCTTTTCGCTATTGCCGACTTCACCAATAGAAGCCCAGCACAAATCTCGCACTTTTCTAATTTCGCTTGAGGGCAATTTTATATCAATCAAACCGGCGTCTTTGGCGATTACTTGCCCAAAGCTTCCTGCCGATCTAACCATTTTGGCACCAGATTTTGGTTTGAGTTCGATGTTGTAAACAAAGGTGCCAACCGGAATATCTCGCAAAAGAGTGCGATTGCCCGGAATAATCGGCGCACCCTCAGCCACAATTCTTTCTTCGCCAGCCGACACTCCACCCGGCAAAAGTATATAACGCTTCTCGCCATCTTTGTAAACAGCCAGACCGATAAAGCCAGTGCGGTTTGGATCGTATTCGACAGAAGTTATTTTGAAAGGAATACCGATTTTATCGTATTTGAAATCAACCATTCTAAAAAGCTTCTTGTGGCCACCACCCTTGTGACGCACAGTGATGCGTCCAACATTGTTGCGACCAACAGCTCTCTTGCGACCAAAGGTCAGCGACTTTTCTGGCTTCTTGTTTGTAAGTACAGTCGAATATTTAACACCCGACATATGACGCCTCGATTTGGTTGTTGGTTTGTAAGTCTTGATCATAATAGTATTAGTATTCGAGCTTGTCTTTCTTGCTAATATAAACGTAGGCCTTCTTTACCCCCTTTTTGGTGCCACGTTTGCCACGCACAAAAACCTTTTTGGCTGGATTTTTGACGATAGCAATTTTGACCGCCTCGAGGCCATAAAAAGCTTTGACCGCATTCTTTATTTGCAATTTGGTCGCGCTTGGTGCAACTTCAAAAGTGTGGACATTCTTTTCAGAAACGCTATTGGCTTTTTCGGTTATCCTTGGGCGCAATATCACCCCTGCATATTTTGCTTTGTCTGTATTGTTTGCCATTTTATTTTAGTCTCTTTGCTAGAGTCTCAAGCGACTTTTCTGGATTTTCAATTATTAAAAATTTGTATTTCAAGACATCAACCGGATTTAGGTCTTTGGTTTTGCCAATTTCAAGATTACTGAAATTTCTAAAGCTCTTCAATACCCCCTCCTTAACCTCAAACAAAGAAACAAATCCTGCATTTTTCTTGGAAGAAAGTTTTTCAAAACCTTTTATTTTTGCAAGTGAGCCCAAAACCTTTTTGGCTTCTGCTGTTTTTGGTGCTGACATATCCAAATTGTCGACAAAAATAACATTGCCGTCTTTGAATTTTCGCGAGATGACCGCAAAGAGAGCTTTGGCCTTCATCTTTTTGTTTATCTTTCGGTCGTAAGTTCTTTCGTTGCGTGGACCATGAGAGACACCGCCTCCAACCCAGATTGGGCTACGTCTAGAGCCATGACGAGCCCGACCGGTGCCCTTTTGCTTCCAAGGCTTCTTGCCAGTACCACTGACCTCGCCTCGGTTTTTGGTATGAGCAACCGGAGTTCGGCTATTGCCCATCATACTGGTCACAACTTGGTGCACCAACGATTCGTTCCACTTAACACCGAAGACAGCCTCGGGCAATTTTATTTTACCCGCCTCTTGTCCTTTTTGGTTGTAAACGATTGATTCCATAATTTTATAAATACGAATTGTTTAGTATTTAGGATTTGGTGCTTCGGATTTCGATAAGTGTGCCTCTGCGGCCCGGCACAGCACCAGAAACAATAACCTGATTAGTCTCTTTGTCCAAGCCAAGAATTTCCAGATTTTTGACAGTTACTCTTTCTCCGCCCATTCGGCCGGCCATACGCATACCTTTGGCTACTCTGCCTCCGTCGCGACCGCCACCACCGATAGATCCTGGCTCTCTTTCGGAGTGCTTCTGGCCGTGCGATCGAGGTCCTCCGCCGAATCCGTGTCTTTTTACCACACCTTGAAAACCTTTGCCTTTGGAAATACTAGAAACCACAACCTTGTCACCAACTGCAAAAATGTCCGGGGAGATTGTGTCGCCCTTTTTTATTTCGCCCAAATTTTCCAATCTATTTTCTTTCAAAACTGCAAAATTGCCCAATTCTTTGGTATGGCCTTTTTCTGCCTTCGAAAGATTCTTCTCGGCTTTTTTGCCAAAACCAAGCTGAATAGCTTCATAGCCGTCTTTCTCTTTGGTCTTGACCTGAGTCACAACCATTGAGTCTGTCGCCAAAACAGTAGCCGGACGGACCCTGCCGTCTTCGCCAAAGATTTGGATCATATTCACTTTTTTGGCCAAAATAAATTTCATTATCGTAAGAAAAAGCCCCAAATGGCTTTCGCACAAATTTAACAAATATCAAGGAATTATGCAAGTTTTTAAAACAAAAACCGCTCTAATTTTACGAAGAGCGGTTTTTGTTTATAATCTACGCTATCTTCACATCAATCGAAACCCCGCTCGGCAAAGATAGGTTGGTTAGAGCTTCCATAATCTTTGGTGACGGATTTATGATATCTATCACCCTGCGATGAACTCTCATCTCAAACTGCTCTCTGGCGTTTTTATAAACAAACGGAGAACGATTAACAGTGTATTTTTTGATTTCGGTTGGTAGTGGCACCGGACCAACAACTTGCGCGTCGTATCGAAGTGCTGTATCGATTATCTGCTTTACAGATATATCGAGCACTTTATACTCATAAGCTTTTACCCTTATGCGCAATTTAGAAGGTGCTTCCTCTTTTTTGGAAGAACTTCTTTTTTTTGTTGTTTTCAATGCACTTTCAGTCATTTTATTTACGAAGTAACGAATTTATTAACGAATGATTACGAATGAAAACTTCTATTCGTTGTAATTTGTAGTTCATTCGTTATTTCGTATTAAGCTACTATCTTGGTTACAACTCCGGCACCCACGGTCTTGCCTCCTTCGCGGATAGCAAACCTCTGTTGAGCTTCTAGAGCCACTGGAGCCACAAGTTTGACCTTGAAGGTTACTGTGTCTCCCGGCATTACCATCTCTACGCCTTCAGCGAGAGTTACTTCGCCGGTTACGTCAGTTGTTCGAATGTAGAACTGAGGCTTGTAGCCGGTAAAGAATGGAGTGTGGCGTCCACCTTCTTCCTTCTTTAGGATGTAAACTTCTGCTTCAAAATCGGTGTGCGGAGTAACCGAACCTGGTTTAGAAATAACCTGGCCTCGGTGCACATCTTCTTTCTTCAAACCACGAAGTAGAATGCCTGCGTTGTCGCCAGCCATACCTTCATTCAATTGTTTGTTGAACATTTCGATACCAGTGATGGTTGTCTTCTGAGCGTCTCGGAGACCAACAACCTCAACTTCTTCACCAACCTTGGCGATACCTCTTTCGATTTTACCAGTGACCACTGTACCTCGGCCTTCAATCGAGAAGATGTCTTCAATTGGCATAAGGAATGGCTTTTCTGTATCGCGAACTGGGTTTGGAATGTAAGAGTCGAGAGTGTTGACGAGTTCCAAAACTTTTTGAGCCCATTCATCATCGGCAGTCTTGGCTTCCAAAGCTTTGAGGCCCGAGCCACGAATGATAGGAGTATTGGCGCCGTCGTATTGGTTTTTGGTCAAAAGATCGCGGATTTCTTCTTCTACCAAGTCGATCATATCCTTATCAGGCACCATATCGCACTTGTTTAGAAAGACGATAATCTTTGGCACACCCACCTGGCGAGCAAGAAGCACGTGCTCTCTGGTTTGAGGCATGGCGCCATCGGTAGCGGCTACCACAAGCACTGCGCCGTCCATCTGAGCAGCGCCGGTAATCATGTTTTTGATGTAGTCGGCGTGGCCCGGAGCGTCAATGTGAGCATAGTGTCTACCCGGAGTCCAATATTCTGAGTGGTGGAGAGCAATAGTAATGCCTCGCGCCTTCTCTTCTGGAGCGTTATCGATTTTGTCGACTTCTTCTACTCGAGCGCCATAACCCTTATCCTTGTTCAAATCAAGAACGTGGAGAATTGAGGCGGTCAAGGTTGTCTTGCCGTGGTCGACGTGGCCAATTGTGCCGACGTTGACGTGTGGCTTTGATCTATCA
The DNA here is from genome assembly GCA_964558845.1 of uncultured Candidatus Saccharibacteria bacterium. Lineage (GTDB taxonomy): Bacteria > Patescibacteriota > Minisyncoccia > Phycocordibacterales > WO2-35-19 > JBBTQZ01. The sequence goes on along the minus strand of CAZLFM010000007.1, from coordinate 2,177 downwards.
AATGTATCTGCCATATTTTTATAATTAAATTTTGTTATTAATTCTAAATTTTAGAACGAGTTTCAGCTTTGCCAAACTAAATCAGACAAAGAAAAACCCGCCCCCATTTATCAATAAAAGCCATTCTAACAAACCGATTAAAACAATGCAAGGGTTCACCCCACCCGCCTCGCAAAGCCTCGGCACCCTCCTTACAGGGAGCTGTCCACTCATTGGCTCTAGTAGAACTCGAGCTCAATGAGTCTTGCGAAGCTCCAAGTATTCGCTTCTCACCCCTTACCAAGGGGAGGGAAAGGGGTGGGGTCTCTAAAAACTCACCGGCTGCTATGGATTATTCCAGCAGCCCGGCTGATTATCGTAACCTGGATATTCCCCTTTTCTGCCACTACTCCCAACGCAATACCATTTACCATTATTTAGGGCGATCATATAAGAAAAAGCCGTGGCGCAACCAACAGATGTATTGTTATAAATTCTATAACCTCCTGTTGGAGCCCAAATATCTCCAGCATTATTATAAATGTTATTGCATATTGCCTGCGCTTGAGTTGCGTATGTGCCAGAAAATCCAACACACACCCCACCGCTTGCTGAATTCCAGGCCCATTGAAGTTGGCAGTATGAATTGTACTCCTGAAAATTGAGTTCCAAGAGATTAGTCATTTGAGACATAGCCACCTTAATAGACGCATCCTTTGCCTTACCACGCGAAACATTCAAACTGGATAAAACTATTGTCGAAAGCACCCCAATAATAGCAATGACCACCAATAGTTCTATTAATGTAAAACCTTTGTTTTTCATCTAAATTTATTTAGAGTGGGCATACTCTTGACCGAAGCAGGAGGCTTCCCCATACCGCCACCAGTAGTTTTTAGATAAATTCCAATACACAAACCAAACACTACGACCAATCCAACAATTGCAAGAATGGTTTTGATTTTGGGGTTGGAAAAAGTAGAACCCGAAGAAGAATTAGTGCTTGAATAGTTCGTGCCCGCCTGAAACTCTTCTGCCCTCTTTTGCAGGTCTGCCAAAGTTTTCTGCATTTCTTCTTGTTCGTTTGACATACATTTATTAAAACAAACCAAGTAAACCAATACAAGAGGCTTTGTGAGGCGGGTGGGGTAAATTTAGGCAAATATACCAGAGGTAGCGCGTTTGAGGCGAGACATTTCGTCAGCAACAATATCTTTGAAACCAGGTACTTTGTCGCGCAAAAAGCCTATGACCTTTTGATAATCCTCACCAGCATTCGAGATTACTTCATCAAATTGAGACATTGCTCCCTCGTCCATCTCGCCGACCGCCCTTTCAACCACGTATTCAAAAAGCATTGCTCCGATGCGCTCGATAAACTTCTCCTGGTCTTCCTCGGTCATATCGCTGAGCCCAAAGTCCGCCACTATTTTTTTTCTCAAATTTTCATCCATATGTTTTAATTTCTACTTTTAGATTTTAACATTATCTCTCCCAGCCTTCTATGATAAGACTGCATATTCTCATTATCGAAAGGTTTGAGGTCTTCGGAATTGATATCCCTAACCTTGCTTACTGTTTCTCTTAGACCGCGGACCATATTTATAAATCTCTGGTGGTTTGAGGATTTTTCGATCATATCAATAGTGCCATTATCTAAAGTTGTACTTCTTGGATTTTCGGCGTATTGCATAACTAACCCAGCAGGCTTATTGGCCATCTGCAAAAATTCCGGCGATAGGGCGCCACGAATCTTGATTCCACCAAATAGACCCTTTTTGGCATAAATACCATCGAGGTCTCTGTTTATACCTGTCTGCAACTCTTGCATAAATTCAGTATCATTCTTGAAGCTTCTCAAATTTCTCAACCCTTCTTCGGAATTAGCACCCTGAGTATTGGGCGCGGATTTAGTTTCAAAATCATCTGGCAAGTCTGGTGACAATTTGGAAGTCTCAGGCTCCGCAACAAATTTTCTGACCGAATCTTGGGTAAATTTTTCATTTTCAACAGCCAAATCTTGGGCCATCTCTTGAATATTTTTGTTGCCCTGTAAAAGTTGCTTAGAAAGTTTTTGTACTTCTATTTCCACTTCTTCTGTTTTGTTTTCCAATTCTGCTACACCTGCTTTGTATTCAGCAGAATCTCTGTCCAAACGATTTAGTTCTTCGGCTTTCTGTCTTATTTCTGCCACAACT
>CAZLFM010000006.1:10874-21388 GCA_964558845.1 uncultured Candidatus Saccharibacteria bacterium | reverse complement strand
GTCTCAATTTCTTCAACCAAATCCTTATTACCGCCTTCAGTTTTTACTCCTTCTTCCAAAATTGTTTCTGGGGAAAACCTCCAATCATAAGGAAATGCCAACCATTTATTAACGGTTCCTTGTGTGACAAGAGTATCCATAAACTGAGAAAACGGCTGATATATTGGCGTTCCATAAAAAGTATCTACGATACCCCCCACCCGTATATTATTTACACTCTTTCCGTCTGCGTCGAGAGCAAGCTGACTTAGATCGTTAGTCCAAGCGGTCGGTGGCCAAAGAATATCGTCACTACTTATTACACTGATCTTTTCTAGCACGCTCCCTTTGATTCCTGGCAAAAACAAAACGTTGGAGCAACATTCTTCATATGTTTGTGTGCCGGGCTCCTCGGTCAGCCACGGGATGAATTCGACTTGGGACTGGACGGAGGCAGAGGTGTTGCCGGTTGGGTTCAGAATTTCGTGGTAAGGGCCGGCGGGGCTGTCCCACCAATTGTTTTTGGCGTCGAGAACGGTGGTGCCATAATTTTGGACTTGAAGATTGCCTTTGAAACTGCTCTCGCGCACAGTCATTTGTCCGCCATCGAGATGAAGCGGAATAGACATTCGATCAAAGAGCGTTCTGGTTATAGTCGTCGAAGCATTTTTGCCAAAGATGCCCATATTGCCGTCAGTGACTTCTGAATTTCTGATCTCGAGCTCACCTTGGTAGTTGAAGATAGAGGAACGTGAAAAAGTATTTTCCAAACTTTGCAGACCGCCCGTGTATTTTATTTTTGCATTGTCGATAACCGCCTTGGCTCCACTATCGATTTGGATGCCGGAAGAACCGTTGGGCCAACCGGGAGTGGTGGCGCTGCCGTCGTTGTTGGTGTCGCCCCCGACCGAATCGTCGGTGATAGAAGTAAAGATGACTGGCGATTCTTTGGTGCCGAGGACTTTCATTTCTCCATTGCGAACGGTGATGCCACTATTATTGACAGCTTTGATGATCGTGCCGGGGCTGATACTAAAGGTGCCACCTGCTGTGTTTGAAATCCCACCATTTATAACGAGGGGCAAGTCGGGGCTCGCCAAGACTCCCCCGTCTCTCACATAACCAAAAAGCGCAAAGCCTCTGATCGAAAGATCTTCGGAAGTGTTGCCTTCGGAGACAAAATCTTTCATTCCATCGATATAGGCCGTCTGGGTGTTGCCTACAAAAGTATTGTTCTTGAGAATTAGCGAGCCCGAGCCGTAAGCAAAGACACCATAACCGGTATTGCCGGCCGTTTGATCGCTATTATTTTTAATGGTGCTGTTTAATATTTCTGTCACAGCGCCAGCATTGTCTTGGACACCAAAGAAACTATTGTCGATGATAGAATTTTCGATGAGCAACCTGCCTCCGTTTTTGTTTGATACACCGGTGCCGGTTTTTTGTGGCGGGAAACCCGCGACGCCGACATTTCTGAAGTTGTTGAAAATTTTGGAATTCTTTATTGTCACTTGCCCGCCATCGTTTTCGATACCCACATAATTGCCGTAGCCGTAGCCGCCATAGCCCGCGCCGGAGAGATTTACATATTCAAAAATTCCTGTCGAGCCGGGTTTGAAATACAAACCTTGCCACTCACCTTGACATTCGGTGTTGGGGTAGCCGTCGGTGTCGCCTCCCACACTATCGTCCCAAAAACAAGCAAAGTGGATCGGTGCAACGCTCGTGCCCCGAGCGATCAGTTGGCCATAAATGCTCGGGCCACCGGGGCTACTGGTCTTCGCCTTGATGATCGTGCCGGGCCCGATGGTCAAAGTGACACTAGGCAAAATGGTAAATGAGCTGTCGATGACATAAATATTTGAAGCGGTCCAAGTCGTGTCGACTTCGATCGCACCCGAGATCGGGACAATTTCAGCCGAGGCAAAGGTGGGTAAAGAGAGGAGGAGAAAAGTTGAGACTAAAAATGCTGCCCACTTCATTTAATTTTGATTATTAAAATAATATTAGCATAATACATAAAAAGCTATCAATCTTAGGTGACCTGTCAAAGGTCCCCTTTGGCTTTTTTGGTGTGGTGTAATAACTCCCCTCTCCTTCGCAAGGAGAGGGGCTGGGGGTGAGGTCGCTATTTCAACCCCTTGCAGTTGGAGGCGGGGGTGTAGCCGCTCGCGCGCGCTTCGGCGAACGAGTTGAAAGTGATTTTGTTTTTGTCGGCAATTTGTTTGGCCCCGGCGCACCACGGGTAGTGATACTTGGTGCCATTTTTGGAAGCGACAACAAGCTCAGAAGAATTAGTTGATGCCCCCATCACTTCGCCAGAGGTGTTTGTTCCGACTCTGGTTTCGGTTCCCCTCTTAATGTAAGGGGGGCTAGGGGGGATATTTGAAGAAGCCGGGAGTGAGTTATTTCCAGCCGCTCCATAAACCCTCACTGGCTCCCTCATCCCCTCAATTTTGGAAAGTCGGCCCAAGACGAAGGCGGTTATGGCAACCAAAACCAAGCAGACAGCCACAAAATACCGACTGTCGAGAAAGCTCTGTATTTTGGCCTTAAAACTAGCGGGTTTAGGCCTTTCCGGCTCCCCTATTTCAAAATATTCATCACCACTTGCGTTTTCTGACATCTTAGTTTAATATTACCACCACTATGGCACATAAAAAAGCAGCCGGCACAACCAAAAACGGGCGCGATTCCAACGCGAAATACCTCGGCATCAAGATTGCTGACGGCGGATTTGCTTTTGTGGGCTCTATAATAATGCGCCAAAGAGGCACCAAAGTTCTCCCTGGTTCAAACGTGAAAGTTGGTCGCGACCACACTTTGTACGCCCTCAAAGATGGCAAAGTCAAAATGACTAGCAAAAGAAAGGTGCACTTCGATGGCACAACCGTCATCAAAAAAGTTGCCAGCATTGTTTAATTCTTTTTACAGCGCCTCCACCAAAACTTCAAATTCGCCTTTCATTCCGTTTATAACTACCATTACTTTGTGCAAGCCAATCTCTTTGATTGGTTTTTCTGTTTGCAAAAATTCTGGGTCCAAAGCTACCTTGACTTGAGCCTGCACACTTTCGGCAATTTCGGCCGGATGAACCTGCTCAAAGAGGTGCCCCTTCTCGTTGGCCTTCTTCTTTAGTACGACTTTGCTACCCTTCAGTATTTCGAGCGAGCTTTTGGCCAAAGATTCTTGGATTTGTTTTTCGGCTTCCAAAGAAGCTTTGAGCTTGCTGGCTTTTGCCACCGCTTGCGGACTAGCGAATTCGGCTTTTTTGTTTGGTATCAAAAAGTTGACCGCGTAGCCGTCTTTGATTTCTTTGACCTCGCCTTTCCGGCCCATCCCCGCCACGTCTTGTAAGAAAATTACTTTCATCTTTGTTATTTTTTATTTATTAAATATTCGATCGCCTTCTGCAACTGCGGATCAGCGCCATTTTTGGTGTTTTCGGCAGTGAGTTTGACCTCGATATCCGGAGCAAGCCCCCCATTTGAAATCGAATTGCCATTTGGTGTCAGCCAATGAGCCACGGTAACCTTGAGCGAAGTGTCGCCAGTTATTGGCACCAATTCTTGGACCGAGCCTTTACCAAAAGTTTGGCTGCCCACCAGAATCGCTTTGCCGTGCTCGCGGAGTGCCCCAGCCAAAATTTCCGAAGCCGAAGCCGAGCCTTCGTTGACCAAAATAACCATCTTTAGATTGTCGTTGAATACATCATAGCCCTTGCTGCGGTAGACTTCGGCCTCTTGTTTGTCGCCAAAGTCTTCGGTCACCACCACTTTGCCCGTAGGCAAAAACCAGCTGGCCATATCCATCGCCGCTTCCAAATAGCCGCCCGGGTTGTTGCGCAGATCGAGAATCAGTTTGTCGCTCTTGGACTCGACAAATTCGCGCAAAGCCGAACGAAACAGATTGGGCGAAACGGCCGAGAAATTGTAGAGCTCGATTACAAAGACGCCTTCGCTAGTCAACCTAGTGTTGACAGTCGGTATTTCTATCGCCGCCCGGACCATCGTCTTGACCAAAGGTTCGGGAGCGCCTTCTCTAGCAAATGTGACCGTGACCGATTTGCCTATCTCGCCCCGAATCAGAGTGATCGCTTCGTCGGTTGAAAAGCCGGTTGCTGGTTTGCCATCGATTGCAATAATTCGGTCGCCCGCCTTGACCCCAGCTTTGTCGGCCGGCGTGCCTTTGAGCGGAGCGATAATCGTGAGGAAGCCGTCTTGCACACCTATTTCCATACCGACTCCGCCGAAGCTGCCGCTGATTTCTTCTTCGAAAGCTTTCGATTCAACTGGTGGGAAGAAGACGGTGTAAGGGTCGCCATATGAAGCGGCGAGTCCTTCGACCGCGCCCCACAATTTGTCTTGCTCAGAAATATCGAAGGTGGTGGTCGAAGCTGGAGCGAACTTTTCTTCTAGCGTATTCCAAACATTCCAAAACGGATCCATATCGAGGACAGCTGTGCTGGTCGAATTGAGCACATACGATGGCACCGAACTAGAGCGACTGTCTGCGCCAAACAAAAAGCCGACACCAAAGATTGCTCCGGCCAGTATGACGCTTACGATAATTTGTGTGTATCTCTCTTTCATAATTTATACCCTAAAATTCTACAAAAATTATTTTTGTTTCTGATATAATAACATTCATAAACAGGAACCCTAATATTATCACAAAAATATGATCGTTGCTCGAACACTTTTGAACCAAAACTGGATAGATGTCAGCTCCCCAACCAAGGAAGACGTGGACGCTCTGATGCTATCTTACAACATCGGCCCAAGCATCGCCCGCGACCTCCTGTCCCCCACCCCCAAGCAACAGACCAGGGAATACAACGACTCTTTCTATGCAGTTATCCACATCCCAAGCTTTGGCCGAAATGAAAATGGCTCCGAAAGCCAAGAGGTCGACTGCGTCATCACCGAAAATTCGCTTGTGACCGTCCGCTACGATTCGATCGACGCTCTGCATTATTTCGCCAAACAAATGGAGGCGGACGAAATACTTGGCAACCAAGATGAAGTGCACCCGCTCTTTGGCATGATGAAAGAAGTCTACAAACACCTCGGCCACGAGCTTGCTTCGATAGAGGGCTGGCTCAGCGATATCGAGCACAAAATATTTCGAGGTCAAGAAAAAGAAATGGTTATCAGCATCTCGGCTGTCGCTCGGCACCTCTTGAGCTTCCGCCGGATTGTAGCCCCACACTTTGATGTCTGGCAAAACTTGCACAGTTTGAGCAAACAAAAGTTTGGTGATGAGTTCGCCCAAGAGACTCGCCTTTTGATCGAAGAGGTCAAGCGCCTAGTCGCCACCGCCGAGAACTTGACCGAGATGGTCAGCGAATTGCGCGAGACCAACAACTCGATGCTTAGCACCAAACAAAACGAGATTATGAAAGTCTTGACCATTATGGCCTTTGTCACCTTCCCTCTCTCGCTCATCGCCGCCATCTTTGGTATGAATACATCCTTTATTCCGCTCATCGGCCTACCTTATGATTTTTGGCTGGTGATTGGTATTATGCTTTGCGCCACACTGGCGATGTTTACCTTTTTCAGGTATAAGAAGTGGATATAAGATAGTAACGAGTTTTTAAAGTTTGAAAGTTTCTAAAGTACAGACTTTCAACTTTATGAACTTTATGAACTTTATGAACTTATACTTACACAACACATTAAGTAATCAAAAGGAAATATTCGAGCCGATGCAAGCTGGTGTGGTCAAAATGTACCACTGCGGACCGACGGTTTACAACTTCCCTTCGATTGGCAATATGCGCTCCTATGTCTTAGCTGATATTTTGCGCCGAACATTTGAATATTTTGATTACAAAGTTGAGCAAGTGATAAACATCACCGATGTCGGCCATTTAGTCGGCGACGGTGATGACGGTGAAGACAAAGTCGAAAAAAGCGCCAAAGCTCTGGGCAAAACTGTTAGCGAAATTGCCGAATTTTATGAGAAAGCTTTTCATACTGATCTGGCCAAACTCAATATAAAAACCGAGGGCACCAAATTCCCGCGCGCGTCCGAACACATTGCGGAGCAAATTGAGATAATAAAAATTCTCGAAGAAAAAGGATTTACTTACCAAACTTCTGACGGCATATATTTCGACACCTCCAAATTTGCCGACTATGGCAAGCTCGGCAATATAAACTTGTCCGGGCTAAAAGAAGGAGCCCGAATTGATTTGGGCGAAAAAAAGAATCCAACAGATTTTGCTCTTTGGAAATTTTCAAAAAACAAGGACGAAAAAAGATTGCAAGAATGGCCAAGCCCTTGGGGTGTCGGCTTCCCAGGTTGGCACATTGAGTGTAGTGCTATGAGTCGCAAATACTTGGGCCAACCTTTCGACATTCACACCGGCGGTATCGACCACATACCCGTGCATCACAACAACGAAATTGCTCAATCCGAGTGCGCCTTTGATACTGCGCTCGCCCGCTTTTGGCTCCACAACGAATTCATCAAAGTGGACAATGAAAAGATGAGCAAATCTTTGGGCAATGTTTACACCCTCGAAGATTTGCAAAAAAGAAAAATCCATCCGCTAGGCTTTAGATACTGGCTACTCACCTCACACTACGAGACCCCGACCAACTTTACTTGGGAAGCAATCGAAGGCGCACAAAATGCATTGGAAAGTATCGTTATAAAATATAGCCAGCTAACTGAGGCAGAAAATATAACCTCCAACCCGCATGATTCAGACATTGAACAATTTGAATCGGCAATCAGCGATAACCTAAATACACCGATTGCAATCGCGATTTTGCAAAAAGCTTCTCATAGAAAAACTATTGACCAAATTGATCGAATACTTGGTCTCAATATTCAAAAACTTGCCGAGGATATAAACAACATCCCAGAAGAAATTTTGGAGACCAAGCTCGAGCGCGACCGCGCGCGTGAGAACAAAGATTGGCAAACCTCCGACCGCCTGCGCTCCGAAATCGAATCGCAAGGCTTCGTCTTGGAGGACAAAGAAAATATAAGTATAATCAGAAAAACCTTAGCGGGTATAGTTTAGTGGTATGATGCGACCTTCCCAAGGTTGAGACGGGGGTTCGATTCCCCCTACCCGCACAATAACGAGCGAAGCGACTAAATTATCCGTGACCGATCCCCTACCCGCACCAAATTTTTATAATTTCCAAAATCTCCCGCCTGCCATAGCCTGGCACTAGCGGGCAGGCCTTATTTATCAATATATTTTAATAAACCTAGTTTACAAAATGGTTTTTGTATTGACAAATCTTGTAGTTATGCTATACTTTATGAGTACTCGATTGGCTCACACGATACTTTAGCTTGGGGGAAGTTATAGCAAGAGTTATCCCCCAAAAGTGTGTGAGTTATGGTTAACTCTCTTTATCTCGGAACGTTTGTTGATTGGTCACCGAGATAATATTGAATATCAACTTGCTATCTGAGTTGTCGGCCAAGCGAAGATGGTAACCGATAAACAATTCAGATGGGACGCTAGAAATAGCAACCGAACATCATTTTCTTCGGCCGAGGACGGTCGAACGGTAGGAGGTCTCGTTGAGACCCCACTGGAAATACGTCCTCAACTCCGAAAGGAGTAAGGGCTCGCCAGTAAATCGGCGAGCCTTTCCATTTATATAATTGACATTGAAAATTACGGATAGCCACAAGCCAGACTAAAAAACTTACTATTCAAACAAACTACCAAAGAAATCTTTGAGTTTTTGCCAAAGGGACTCGGGAGAAAGCGAGCCGGACGAGGAAGCATTCTCGTCTACCACTATGGCCACGCTCTCGCCAGTGCCAGCCACGTTGAACTTTTTGCGCAATTCAAATTCCACACCTTCGTTTGTTTGGAGCCTGTTTGCAAATTCCTCCAAGGATTCCTTGCGCATTTTGAGCTCCTGCATTTCGGTATTCATGCGAGCCAGCGTCTCTTCGGCTCCCCTCTTTTTGGTATAAACTTTGCGAACCGAGTTGCTAAGCAGAAGGATAATAAAAACCAAAAGCACAAAGACTGCAAGCTTTTTGAGAGTATCTTTGGACTTTGTGTTTACCCCTCGCATTGTGCTAATATTTTAGCATGCTTTGGCACCCAAAAACTCAAAAAATTCTAAAGGTCATCTGGTTTGGCGTAGCTATCCTTCTTATCATCGGGATGGTACTTGTTTATATCCCCTTATAATCCCAACTACCACGAACTCCAATATGGCGGAGCTCCCCTCTCCTAATTTAGGAGAGGGGTTGGGGGGTGAGGTATTCTAATCGGGCTTCATCGCCTGTATAAATACATCGTGGGGAATATTTAATCGCCCGCGATCTTTCATTTTCTTTTTGCCTTTCTTTTGCTTTTCGCGCAATTTCATTTTGCGAGTAATGTCGCCCCCATACATATGCTGAGTCACGTCTTTTCTAAACGCCTTGAGCGTTTCTGACGAAATAATTCGCCCCATCGCCTTGCCCTGAATCTTGAGCTCAAACATTTGGCGAGGCAAAATATTGTGGAGTTTGGCCACCAACTTTTCGGCTTCGCTTTCGGCGAGGCGTCTCGAGACGACTTTGGAAAATGCAGGAATAACTTCGCCCCCGATCAAGATATCGAGCCTGGTCACATCCGCTGCGCGCATACCCACCTCTTTGTAGGAGATCGAAGCATAACCCGAAGACGCACTTTTGAGCCTATCAAAGAACGAACGCATCAGTTCGCGCAATGGCATATGAAGCACAAGCGTGGTTCGACTTTCACTCACTGATTTGCCGCTACTACCAAAGCTATGCGTGTCGACAATCTCGGCCTCGTGATCATAAAGTAGAGGCAGAATGGTGCCGACATAATCGGCCGGTGTAATTACAGTTACCTCGACCCACGGCTCGCGAATTTCTTTGATTTGCCCATCGTCGGGGAAAAGCGAAGCGGAGTAGATGGTGTCGCTCTTACCATTGCTCAAAACAATTTCGTAAGTGATCGAAGGCTGAGTCACAATCAAGTTGAGGTTGAATTCTCTCTGCAATCTTTCGGTAATTATTTCGAGGTGCAACATACCCAAAAATCCAGCTCGAAAGCCTTTGCCCAAAACACCCGACGATTCTTCTTCAAAAAAGAGTGATGAGTCGGTCAGTTTGAGCTTTTGCAAAGCTTGTCGCAAAGCAGTAAGCTCGCCCTGATCTTCGGGAAAAATTGAGGCCCAAACCACCGGGTTTGGCCGCTCAAATCCAGGCAATGCTTCGCTCTGCTCCTTTTCTCTGCCGATCGTATCGCCAACCGAGACTATGCCCGCATCTTTGATACCGGTCACAATGTAACCAATCTCGCCCGGCCCCAAACTTTCGGTCTCAATTTCTTCGGGATGAAAGATGCCCGTCTCGAGCGAAACAAACTTTTGCTTCGCGCCTCTAAAAATAAGATTTTCGCGCTTGCCCACCCGGCCCTGCATCACTCGGGCAAAAACCACGATGCCCTTATGTGGCGAATATTTATAATCAAAAACTAGGGCTTGGAGTGGTTCTTCCGCTGATTTAGGAGAAGGGGTTACTTGTCCGCCGGTGAGGTGGGCTTGTCCGCCGAGGAGGCGGAGGGGTGAGGTATCTGGAGGTGGCACCAACTCTACAATTTTTTGCAAAAGCAACTCCACGCCTTCGCCCGTCCGACCGGACGTTTCGATAATATCTTCTTTTTTGCACCCGAGCACTTCGACAATTTCGTCTTTTATTTCGTCATTTCTGGCAAGCGGAGAATCGATTTTTGAAATTGCCGGAATGATTGTTAGTCCGTGCGACTTGGCCATCTCGAGCACAGTCAGCGTCTGAGCTTGCACACCCTGAGTCGCATCGACGAGCAGTATCGCCCCCTCAGCCGCATACAGCGCGCGCGAGACTTCATAAGAAAAGTCGATGTGTCCGGGAGTATCTATCAGATTCAGAATATATTCTGAATCTGTAAATTCTAAATTCGAAGTACCAAATTCTAAATTTCGGATTTCGGATTTAGGATTTCGGATTTGCGGATGGTATATCATCCTCACCGGTTGCATTTTGATCGTAATCCCCCGCTCACGTTCCAAATCCATCGAGTCGAGCACTTGAGCTTTCATCTTGCGCGCTTCAATAGTGCCTGTTATTTCAAGCATTCGGTCGGCAAGCGTTGACTTGCCGTGGTCCACATGACTGATGATGCAAAAATTTCTGATATTGTTCATATTTTTTTCTCTAAATTTCCTAAGGCGAGACCTTAGGAAACTTTACTTCCATCGTCGTGGTAATAAGTCAGAGCATACCTTAAACCTATCCTTGTCCACAAGGTCCTGATGATTTCGCATAATATAAGGCAAGTTCCTAATCCGAGCCCCTGGATAAATCCCTACTATTTTTCCTTCTTTATCAGCAATGGTAATAATTTTTAAATTTTCTATATCTACCCCAACATCACGCAACCCATAATCATCAACCTCACTATGACTATACCCAGAAGTCCACCCTCTTAAACAATCTACAAAATAAGCACCAATACCGCATGATGGCCCTATACACATCGACTCATC
>CAZLFM010000006.1:0-10864 GCA_964558845.1 uncultured Candidatus Saccharibacteria bacterium | reverse complement strand
TAGAATAAACATAAAAATCTGACTCTGGCACTTTATCATCAGGCGATGCCCAGATAGTATGAGTACCAGCACTTTCTATGGCCTGCATACCGACTACAATAGTCTTGTATTGTTTAACCCCAAAAGGGTACTTTTGTAATAAAATCACAATGCCAATTAAAATTGCAAAGGTCGCGGTAAAAATTAAAGCTTTTGTTTTGTATTTTAAAAACCAATTCATATTTAGTTGACAACTTTAAGTACCCCGACACTCTTACCATCACCCTTACGTGCTTTAATTAAAATTCCAAAGATTTCGTCCCATTTATCCACTTCAACTACCGTCATACAACCAAGAGAATGTGCCCCTGTGTGCAGATACTTATCTCCACTGTGACCAATTCTAAACCACGCCCTCGCATATTTAGAACCTTTATAATGCAAGCCACCTTCGTGTGGATAATCCGGAATTTCAATATCATATAAACCTTCTGTCCATGGAGCACTTGGTGAATCAGTGGTTAAATATGTTTTATTACCCAATTTCAGAGTTTTTTTAGAGATAGAATAAGTCAGATCAATAGGACCAGTTTGAGGATTTTTATTGAGTAAAGATAATTTTTCTCTACCCGCATTAGACCAGAATTGCATACCCTGTAGTACTCCTTCCATAACAGTAAAATATTCTTTTTCAGACTCAATCTTATCAAAATGTATTTTTAAATATGATGGCAAGCTAGTCTTAACCTTCTTACTACCTTTATAATAAACAAACCATCCATCATTCGTAATTGGGATATAGAAAATATTCTCTGATACCAAAATTTCTAAAGTCACTTCAAAGATTCCAGTACGACCACCCTTAGAGGATGGACTTCTTAATTCCTTTACTAATATTTCATGAGTACTAATTTGAGTAAGATAATTATCTAGATCCACATTTAGATCTATCTTTTTGCCACCGATATCATTAAATAAAATATCTCTTTCAATAATTTTTATGTTTACTGGGAGGATAAAAGATTTTTGATCAGTTACAAATTCACCCACTATAGCATCAGTTTTTACTTCGCTTTTATTTTTGATCTTCTTTTTTACGTCTAAGTTACTACCCAAACAACTAACCTGTACCACAATATCATCACCAACAGAATCCCCTCTGTATTTTATTTTGGTTACCTTTAGCTGTATAGTTTTCATATTTTAATTATAACATACAATCTCCTTTCCTAAGGCGAGACCTTAGGAATCTAAGGAGGCGTTTTTTAAGGATAACCACTCAAAAATCTCTTTATCGAAAACCTTCCTATCAGAAAAGTACTCGGGGAAACTTTGCAAAGAAAGTATTTTGTTTTCTGACCTCTTAGTATGGTGATGATCATGATAACTACTCCAATAATATCCATTCAAAAATTCAGTGGCACTTTCAATATTTTGTATCCCCCGATCTTTCCAAAGTGGATCTATGATTTTTATCGGATTAAGATGAATGTAAGAAAAAATATATTTTAAATAATTATCGTTGTCTATATGCGACGATCTAAAAGGGCCTTCAAAAAGCTTACCGACTCGCTTATGCCTTTTATTAAAATACATCGAGTAAGCTGTGCATAGTTTTGCCATAAATAAAGGTAGTGGATTTTCTATTCCACTTTCCTGATTTGGAGTGATAAAGAGATGAAAATGGTTTGACATCAAAACCCATGCTCCAATTGATACTATCGGCTCGCCCTTGTCAAAGTCCCACGCATCAATCTTCCGGTCTACGATATACTCCTTGAATTTAATATTTTTTAATGAGTTGCAGAGATAAAGAAGTTTTGCAAATCTATCTCTGTCTTTATCATCAAGAAAAATATCTTGTTTCGTGTTGCCACGATTATAAATATGATAATACTCACCAACAACAAAAGGTTCTTCTCTGATGGCCATATATAAATATTATCAAAATCCTAAGGCGAGACCTTAGGATTTTGTGGATTAACTTTTATTTTTTCCTAAGGCGAGACCTTAGGAAATATCTGCTTCAATTCCTGATTGCCCAAAAGATACAGGACCAGAGCCCAAGCCGCAACACTCAAAACTGCCCCCACCGCACCGTGCAAGAGAACACCCAAAAAGGTATCGAGGTCAAAAAATTCGCCCGTGTAAGAAAGTGCCAGATAAGCCGAATAGCCCGAAGCAACTGCCGCAAGCACCGATTCAAAAGAAACTCTCCAAACTTTGCGCCAAATTTTGGTGTAAAACTCAGAACCCAGAGCAAAAAACAAAATAGCTGTGGTCAGTGCGCTCCCCAAAGAAAACGCAATCGGCAAAGAAAGTATCTTGAGCGGTAGGTGCGAAATATTGAGCCACTCCCCTGTTAACTTAAAAACAGGTTCAAAATAACCAAACTCCTTGGCAAAAACAAAACCAAAAATCAAAGTCAAAAATCCGGCGATGACATTGCCAATAACCGGCCACTTGGTCTTGCCAAGCGCATAATGAAATCGCGATAGAAAAAGATTGATACTTTGAAATACGGTCGAGAGGATAAACAGCGCCAAAACCGCCGCCGTCAGACGAGTCGCGTCCCAATTGAAGTTGCCCGAGCCTAGCACAAGTCGAACCACGTGAGCACGCAAGACGATAATCAGAGCCGTCGCTGGCAGCGACCAGAATATAATTTGCCTCAAACCTTCGACCCCTCGCTCAATCATTTCGCCAAATTCTTTTTTGGCTGCCGATATGGCCAGAGCCGGAAAGGCTGCCAAGGATAGGCTGACCCCAATCAAAGAAAGGGGCGCCGATTGCAAATTGAATGATAAGTTGAAAACAGCAACAGAACCTTCTCCAAGCCTCGAGGCAATTCCGGCAAAAAAGAAAGCGATAAAAGTTGTGACCGAGAGCGCAAGCGTCCTCGGCACAGAAATATAAGCCGTCTCAAAAACATCTTGCCATTTTATTTTTGCAATCAGGCGCGGGCTAATCCTTGATTTGATTACATAACCAGCTTGCAATGCAAGATGAGCCACCGCTCCAGCGATTACCCCAAAGACCGCCGAGTTTATACCAAACTTCTCTACTCCAAAAAATAGTCCGAGTATAATGCCAGCATTGTAGAGCAGTGGGCTAATCGAATAGAGAATAAATCTTTTTTCATATTGCACAATCGCTCCAAAAAAGTTTGAGAATCCCAAAAGCAGTGGCGAGAGCAAAAGCAGTCTAGACATAAATATGGTTTGTTCTTGCAGAGCAAGCGAGAAGCCGCCAAAGGCAATGCCGACCAAGTACGGCATCAAAAACCAGGCAATAACCGAGAAGAAAACAATCAAAACCGAAAAGACAGTAAAGATCGAGTCGGTAGCATCACGCAAATGCTTTTCACCTTCTGTCTCTTTCTTGGCAAATAGGGGCACCAAGGCACTAATCGAGACGATAGAAGCAACCGTCACAAATATCAGATCCGGAATTTTGAACGCAGCATAATAGGTGTCGAGCTCAAAGCCGGCACCAAAATGATGCGAGAGCAATCTATCGCGCACCAGCGCCAAAATTTGTGAGAAAAAGGCAAACAAAGACAGCCAAAAAGCGGCCTCTCGCAGACCGCTTATGGTGCCAGTTATCATTGCCAAAGTCTTCCTAACCATAAAGACAAGAATAACACAATTTTGGGCTTTTAGCCGTCAATTACTCATTAATTGGCGGTTCTTCCCTCGTTTCTGGCCTTTCGTTAATTGGCGGTTCGGCACCCACAAATGGTGCCTTGCCATTGTTTAGATTTTCAAGAATGAGTTTTACTTCTGCATTGTCTGGGTTTGTCCTCATTAGCTCTTCAAATTCTCGAAGTGCGTTTTCTTTCTTGCCAACTTGATAGTAAGAGAGCCCCAAGAAGTAACGAGCGTTGGCATAATCCGGTACCAACACAACCGCCCTTTCAAAGGCCGATACCGCTCCGGCAAAATCTTTGGCGTTGTATTTTAGAAGTCCGAGCTGGAAGAAGAGTCCTGTGTTTTGCGGGTCAAGAAAGGCTGCCTGCTCGACCGAGCTAATAGCGCCACGCAAATTGTTTGAAGCAACTTCGATTTGGGCCAATGTAAAGTAAGCGTCGGTGTAATTGTTTTTGAGACTAATTGCCTTGGCGATATTTGCTTTGGCACTTTCAATATCTTGGGCTATCACATCGAGTCTTGCGACAGCAAGCGGCACAGAAGGATTGGTCGGCGCGCGCAAACTTGCTTCCGCATAAGCCGCTCGTGCATTGTCGAGCGAACCCTCAATACCATTTGAAGCCAAAATTTCATAGACCCGACCAAGCGCAAACCAATTTTGGAAATTACTACCACCAATGGCTGTCGCCTGTCTGGCCGATTCTACAGAATTGACAATCAGACCTTGGATTTCTGTTCTAAGCGCATCGGTCATTTGGTTTTCGTTGGTAATACCGCTCATTACTCGATTGAGATCGGCAACAGAAACTTCGGTGAGTCCCCGCCAATAGACATCGCTCGGAACCATATTAATCGCCTTGACTGTCGACTCTCTGACAACCGCAATGTTTCCAGATTTTTGGTATTCTATAATCCCATTTTGGAAAACAGTCGTAGCTATCGCTCTCTCCCAAACAAAGTAACCACCCGCAACCGAGAGCACCAAGAGAACCATGATCGAAAGGACTGAAAGAAAGTTCGCCTTTGGATTGGCAAAAATATTAATTTTCCAAGAGCCAATGATGCCTTGAGGGACAAGTGTTGCCGTA
Organism: uncultured Candidatus Saccharibacteria bacterium; assembly: GCA_964558845.1. Lineage (GTDB taxonomy): Bacteria > Patescibacteriota > Minisyncoccia > Phycocordibacterales > WO2-35-19 > JBBTQZ01. The sequence continues at coordinate 6,147 of CAZLFM010000006.1, read as the reverse complement.
AAGAGTCCGGTAAAGATGAAGGCTAGTGCGAGTACGGTAATGCCCGGAGTATAAAGGAAGAGCATAATCCAAAGATAAATCGAGACCAGGAAGGAGGCAGTAGCAAGATAGCGCGACCGACTAGAGTTGGCTTGGGCAAATATCGCCCTTACTCCACTTAAGGCATACATACCGATAAACGCGAGTAGTGATAGAAGTCCCAAAAGCCCAGTTGTAATCGCGATTGTTGGTATGAAGCCAGAGCCAGAATAAAATTCAGCATTCCAAAATTGAGTTTGGTTGATTTCCAAAGGTTTATTGGCTGACCAAAATTCAGCAAATTTGTTTGGACCAATACCAAGCGCAAAATTTTGTTTCCAAGCGGTTGTGGCCAAGTTCATAGTCGCCTCAAAGTTTGGCCGAATCTCTGCACTTTGAATCTTCATAGCTCGCGAAATATAACCACTAACATTGGCGCCACCAAGAAGCAATAGAATAGAGACGACAAGCACAACCAAAGACGAAAGAGATATTTGCCGACCGCTCGAAGACTGGGTTTGGGACGTCTCTTGCAAATCAGCTCCACCTTCAGTCATTTCGTTTTTGCCAACTGACCAAGAAAGTATGTAGACGAAGAAGACGAGGGAGACGAGACCGAGAATCACAACGACCGGTGTAAAGTTGACCGAACTTATAAACAGAATAGCAAAGGCCATCAAAGCAAACAGCACGTATTTCATCCGCTTAGACAAGACAGACATATTGATAGCACAGAGAGCAAGAATAACAGAAGCACCAAATATAATCGCCATATCGATTGCGCCACCAGCCAGGAAGAGCGGCATTTTAGAGGCCAGAGCGACAGGCAAAAGCGAAGCGCCAAATGTACCTATAAGTGTATAGACCCCGAGCACCACAGTAGAATAGAGAAAACCCAGGATTGCTTTGTGCACAACTCCGACACTCTTGACGGCAACTATCGCCATAAACATCGCAAACACCAACATCAGAATTGAACCCGAAGTACCGAGGTCAAAAACTGACCCAGCAATCGATGAGACAATGTTGCCCGAAAAAGCCGAAGAGACTAGAGCGACGATAGCGAAGAGCCCAATTGGCAAAAGATACTTCGCCTTGGGCAGTTCGATTGTGCCGGTACTCAAAACACTAGATAGATATACGGCAAATATCGCGACCAGGCCAGTAGCCAGAAGCGCGATTTTTGCAACATACAAACTAACCGATTCAGCCGGCACAAAAAAGATTGGTAAAAGAAAAACAAACCCAGAAAGAATTAATCCGAGTTTCCTTGCAAGCACATTGCCCGCAGGAGCTTGGCCACTTGTGGTAGCCGTCATATTTTGTTCCATTTTTTTAGACTTCCCTCTATTCCCTCTTGCCTTCAAAAGATGAAGCGCATACTTTGGGTTTGTGCCGGTCTTACTTGTGCTCCGCATAAACGGAGACGGCCCGAGAGGCTCTAATCCAAAGGTCTTCTATCTTCAAAACAAGGAGCTTAAGAAAAGCCCGAATTATTACAAACTATTAATACCTACCTATATTATCCCAAAAGTTCAAATCTTCGCCAGCCCAAAAGTGGACAAAAAAGATTAATTTTTATTTCGAATTGACTTCAGGACTTCGCTGTCAGAGCGCAAAATTTCGTAGAACAACACATTGGAGCGCGTGATAAATATTTCCGAGGTTGGTCCGTGGACTTCGGTCCCGAGCTTGATTAAGTCATACTTTTTCTCTTCAGCTCCCGAAGCCGTAGAAGCCTGTAAATAATAGACGTCTTTCAAAACTATTTCTTTTTCATTGTTTGCAACCATTTGGCCGAAATAGACTTGGCCGTTGAGCAAAAAGACTGCGCTGTATTGATCGCCAGATTGATTATCGAGCAGACTACTCAAAGCATTGGCCTGACTTGAAGCACGCATTTTCTCTTGAACAAACAGAAATCCAAACGTCGCCAAACCAACGACAACTAGCAAAATAAGTAAGTATCTCCACCAAACTTTTTTTGACGCCGGTTTGATTTCTGGCGGTGTCGCCTCAAAACGAGGCAGACCTCTTCCAATTTCTCTTATGGGCACAGGCTGGTTGAATCTTATTTCATTCATTTGATTTATTGGATTTTTCCAGAATACCTTGAAGCTTTGCTTCAGGGATGAATGGAAATATTATAACAAGAGCAAGCGGAGCTTGTACCATACCAACAAAGTTGCCCCGATGTCGCTCCCGCAACACCTCGTCAGTTTACTGCGAGGATGCGGAGAGCGACCAACTTTATTCTAGCATAATTTAATTATTTTTTGTCTACACCCATCGGACCATCTGGCTTATCGCCATCCATAAATTTGCGCCAACTGCGTTCGAGTCGAAACATCTTGAGTCGCACCAAAATATATCTATTGGCAATATCTTCCAGCAAATCGGGATTGGCTTTGGTGCCATACAGGCCCTTGACCTGGTCCAGATAAACGATTTGCTTGTTGCAAGAAGACATAGCTTTTTCAAGATATCCAAGCGCTAGGGCAAAATCGGCAAAGCGCAAACTATGGGCTTCGGCAATAAGCAAAGGCACAGACAAGGCGCAATCCAACATTTTTTCAGTATGCTTAAAGCCCAAATTTTCTGCTCGGGGCACCACATCGCTTGAGACCAAAACCGAACATTCCAAAGATTTTTGATAGATTTCCAAATCTCTGAACGAGCGGATTGGTTTTTTGGGGGTAAAATAACTCACCCTACCCTCTCTTACAGTAAGAGAGGGTTTTTGGGAGCCCCCCTCTTGGTTGTAAGAGGGGGGTTGGGGGGCGTTATTTTTATAATAATATCCCATTTATTTTATCTAATAATTTTTAATACGTTGTCTTGCGGTATCGAAGCCTTGGTGCCATCGCGCCACCTGACATTTCTTTTTTTCTTGAGACTGGTTTTTTTGACTATATGGAGTGGGAAAAATTCAAAATAATCTTTTTCGTCAAACCAGGCGCACTTAAATTCAAAAACCCGCAGTCCAGTCAGTCGCGAAAGCGCGAGCGCATACCAAGTCAATTGTTCGATGGGTTTTTCTTTGGCGGCATTGGGCTTATAATCCAAAATGTGGATCTGGCCGTTGCGGATTTGTAATAAGTCGATATGCCCAGTCAGGATTTTAGGCATCTCTGTGCCCTGCCCGCTAATGCCTGAGCCTAGCGATGGCAGGCGGGCGAAATTGCCCTCTGTTGAATCATCCCCTTCTGCCGACTTTGAGTTCGATCGCTTTTTAAAACTGATCCCCACCTCCCCATCCACAATCTGGAACCCGAGCACGCGTTGCATATGCTCAATGTCTTCTTTGCGAATAGCGACCGGCACTTCGGTTGCTACAGTCACGCTATCATTTGCAATCATAAACCTTTGCACCGCTTCGTGGCGCAATTTGTTGGATCGAGCGCCTTTGAGCGCAAACTCGGTCAGCTTGTTGGCAAAATTGGATTTGGATTTGACCACCATATCGGTGCGGTCAAACTTGCTCCGTACTTCGCTCATTCTCTCGCCTTCCAAAAAACTTTGATGCGGAGTTTCTGAAGCGACCGAGTCCAAAAAATCTTTCAGGGGCCTGAAATTTCGATTCTTAAATTCTTCCAACATCAACCGCGTTTTGGCTCGATGATAGCGAAAATTATAAAGCTGTTTGTGAACCAAGGTCACGCACTCAATCACATCTTTCGGCCGATACATTTTGAGCGCATAAGAGCGCATTCTTTCATAGCGACAAAGCGGTTTATACTGTTCAATCCATTTAGCTAGGCTTTGTTCATCCGGCGCCACTTTGAATTTTTGCTTGAGAATTTTGCAAGTTTGCTCCAAAGTAAAGCCCAGATTGTAGTAGGAAATGCCTTCGATTACAATTTTGATTGGGTATCTCCGACCCTTTGACTCTTCGCTAGTAAAAGTGCGCCCACATTCCGGATTGCGACAAAGAAAGAGCTGGACCTTTTCGTGCTTCTTTTTGCGCACTCCCCTCTTTACAAAATTGTCAGACTTGCAATATGGACAGACCCGTTTGCCGACATTGACGCTCTGCTCAAACATTTCCCCTGCCGAATTTGCTATATCAGGAATCCGCTCATCAATCGCAGTTTTCACTAGTAAGTCTTCTTTTGATTTGGGAACTTTGACCTTGATCATATTATTCACAATTTATATTTGACTTTTAGGTTAGATTTGCTACAATAGGTTTATAAATAAGAAAAGGACCCTTGATATGTTACGGCATATCTGGGGGCCTTTTCATTTTAAGTTGTAAAACTTTAATAAATTCATCCAAAATTACAATTGGCACATTAGTACGTTTTAAAAGAAGTGAAAGATATTTTTTATTAGGTGAGACAATTTTAACAGGAATATTTCTTTCTTTCAAAAATTCTACAATACAGTGGTAGTCTCCGTCGCCTGCGACAAGTACAACGCTTTTTAGATTATTTTCATAAAAATCTTTTGCAATGGATAAAATCAATTCTCCATCCACATTGCCTTTTGTCCTGCCTTCTTTGCTTGTGATGGTGGGCCGGAATGAAATGTCATAGCCAACACTCTGTAAATAATTATATAAATTTGTATTGCCTGGGATCATGCCCATAAAAAGTATTACTCGAGAGACTCCAAATTTATCCCGTAACCAAGATCTAAAGGATTTGTAGTCTAACTCCCAGTTATCTTGTTTGACACCAAATTTTAGATTGGAAGCATCTATGTAGGCTGTAGAATTTTTAAGCATAATTTATTATATCAAAAGTGGAGAAAGATGTATCTCACGCTCATATCACGGAAAGTAGGTGCTCCTATATCACGTCTGGTGGAGTTTTTTGGGGTCAAAATAGGCAAACGTGATACAAAAGTGTGTTATTTAAGGCGTCAAATTTTGACTTGTGTCAACTTGGGTGTCGGTATTTTGACTCTCAGTGCCGACGTTGCCCGCTGTTGAATCACCCCCTTCTGCCGAAGTTGAGTCAGGAGATGCAACGACCTCATCCCCCACCCCTTCCCCTTGCGAAGAGGAAGGGGCTTCGGAAATATTTTCTTCAGTGGTCTCTACAATTTCTGGAGTGGTTGTCGCTGTGTCGATATTGTCTACTGTTGAATCGCTCGCTCCTGCCGAAGTTGAGGTTGAAGTCTGGGACCCACTGTCAGAAGACCCTGCAACCTTGGGAGTGGAACTAACTATCTGCACCGCGCCAACTCCACTACGCAAAATCATTTCCTTAAACTGATCTTTTGTGACACAAGTATCATCGACACAAACATCGCCTTCAATATGCAAAGAGCCGACAAAGACTTTGGAAATCCGAGTGAAGCCATTTTGTATATCTAGCCCAAAACCCTTGAAATAGGCCATTATTCGGCCCATGAGGCTCGGCCCACCCCCTTCCAGAGTAGTCGAGGTCGCTTGTGTGTCCACTTCCAAAGCGGTCAATCTTTGCTCGACCAAAACAATATCGGCCTGACCGCTCTGCAAATCTTCGATCATTGTTTGCTGTTCTTGAAGTCCCTTGATTATTTTCCACGAGCTCACTTCCGACACACCATAATATCCGTCTACGCCCATATGCACCAGCTCGGGATAATCGACGAGCATCTCTTGCGCGATGACACCAGTGCGTCTGTCGCCGGATGCGATGACAGTAAAATCTTTGATTGGAATATTGCGCAAATATTCAATCACATTGTTTGATTCTTCGATATTTGTTTTGAGTCGGGCGTCGGAAGAACAAGTGGTGGTGATACCTCCCGAGTCGGGGTCGAGCAAACAATTGCCGTCGGTGTCGTAGATTTGAAAAGTATTTCCCTCGGAAGTCTGTTGAACTGCTAATTTGTAGGCGGGACTCGTCGTCCCGATGCCGACGTTGCCTGCATTTGTTATTCTGACCTTTTCACTCCAACCAGCGCCTGTTTTGTCCGTCCAAGTTCCAAAAATCATATCATCGCCAGAATGCCAAGCCAACTGACCAAATCCATTCGGAGCAGCTAAACCAGCAAATTCCGTATCCAAACTCTTTGAGACTATTAAACCGCCTGCCGATGAACCATTACCAGCAACTTCCAACAAACTCTGCGGCGTTGTTGTCCCGATGCCGACGTTGCCGGTTGTTGAAATATACATTGCCGGACTCGCCGAAT
>CAZLFM010000005.1:6042-24435 GCA_964558845.1 uncultured Candidatus Saccharibacteria bacterium | reverse complement strand
GTCCGGCTCCATCCTCTCTGCCCACTGCCCCGACCCCAAATGCGAATTCTGCAATTTGAGAAATTTATAGAAACTTTCCTAAGGCGAGACCTTAGGAAATCCGCGGCCTTCCGGTGGGTTAGCTCTCTAGGATAAGATCGATGATTTGTTTGAGTTGGGCGTAGGGGTAGGCACCTTCGAGGGGATAGTATTCACCAGTTTTGGTGTCGATAAGAACGTTGTAGGGTGTGCCGAGCGCGCCGAGCTCAAATGCGTTTTTGGCATCAGCTTGAATTTTGGCGACATAACTTCCGCTCTCCAAACAAGTGGTGAACTCGGTTGTATCGAGCCCGATTTGGCCCGCAATCTTGGGCAGTAGCGCGAGGTCGAGCCCATCGTTGGAGGGAGTGAGCTCATAAACTTTGTTGGCATACTCCCAAAATTTGGAATTACCCCCAAGTTCGGCCGCACATTCGAGTGCCTGCGCTTCTTTGACCGCTTTGGTATGGAGCTCGGGGATAGGGAAATGTCGGTAGACCCAAGCCACTTCGCCCCGACTGCCATACTCTTTCATAATGGTGTTCATTGTGTTGTGCAAGACCTTACAAAAAGGGCATTCGGTATCAGAATACTCGACCAAAACAATCCTGGCACTCGGACTACCAAGAATATGGTCGCTCTCATCAATCGGTCGCAAAACCGATTTGATAGCCGTGCCTCCAGTTTGGCTTTGCCTGGCTGCTTCGGTCGGCGAGAGCGGAGACTTTTCGAGTTTGCCGTTCAAATATATACCACCGGCAATCAAAGCTCCGGCGATTATGATAGAAAGGGGCAAAGTAATTTTGTCGCCCCAACCTTTGGCTTGATTTGGACTATTTAGATTTTCTTCCATAATTTTATAGTTGTTGAATATTAAATGTAGTAGAATAATTGTATCACGATGGATATAACATCTTCAATCATCTTGGGGTTAGTGCAAGGCTTGACCGAATTTTTGCCCGTTTCTTCCTCGGGGCATCTTATTTTGGCCAGAGAATTTTTGGGCCTAGAACTAACAAACTCGCTGGTCTTTGATGTCTTCTTGCACTTTGCCACCCTGCTCGCTATTATCATTTGCTTTTGGGGCGATATCAAAAGAATTTTTATCGATCTGCGTTCACAAGGTCTTTCTGCGCGCTCAAACAATCTACTTTTTGCCATTGTAGTCGGCACCATACCAGCAGTCTTGGTCGGATTTTTCTTGGGCGATTTTTTGGAAAACACTTTTCGCGATCCGACATATGTAGCAATTTCTCTCATCGCGGGCAGTATTTTGTTTTTTGTAGCCGACCGAGTAGCCACAGAAAAAGGTGGCCTCAAACCAGCCAAAGGTTTTTTTGTCGGAGTATTTCAAGCTCTGGCGCTCATCCCCGGAGTTTCGCGCTCGGGCTCGACAATTTCTGGTGGTTTGCTATTTGGTCTTTCTAGAGTCGAGGCAATACGTTTTGCTTTCCTACTTGGTATTCCGGCAATTGCTGGCGCTTTGGCCAAAACTCTTTTGGACGTTGGCTTGGTATATTTTTATAATCTTTCCGTCTTTGAATCTTTCCTTATCTTAATCTCTTTTCTGACCGCCTTCCTATCAGGCCTCTTGGCCGTACGCTTTTTGGTGCGCTATCTTTCTACCCACTCATTTATGCCCTTCATCATCTATCGACTCGTCATTGCTGCAATAATTTTGCTGTTTATATAACTCATCCCAAAATCAAAACGGCAAAGTATGATTCAAACCCGAAGAGACGGGCAAACTTTCCCAATCCTTTGTATCAAGTTTTATTTCGTGCAGATGCGGACCTTCTTTGAAAATGAGTTTGCCGTTTTTGATAGCATATTCGTAAAGATCTTTGGTAATCCGCACATCATCGAGACAATATTTTATCACTTCGTCCACTTTGCCTTCGCGCCACCAACGAATTGCATCGAGTCCGTGGCCACTTTTTTTGACACCAAGCGTGCCTTCGGCAATTTGGTCGAGCTTCATCCGCCGGCCCGCCGACTTTTGCATCTCTTTGAGCAAATCGACACTTTTGAGCTTGGTCAAATCGCCCGAATAGTATTTGTTGAGTAGGGGAATATCGAAATGTTCGCCGTTGAAGGTAATCAAAACATCGGCTTGCTCGATTATAGGCCAGAGCTCGAGCAAATCTTTTTGCAGATAAGATTTGTAACTATCCTCCGCATAATCATAAATACAAATAACCGAAAGATCCAAATCGGCTGGATTGTTGCTACCAACATCCTGAAAGATATTGCTAGTCTCGATATCAAAAACTATTTTACGCATTGCGGTATTTCTTCCAAACTTACCTGCTTTTCTTCGCGAGTTTTTGTGTTGCGCAAGACCAGCCTCTTTGAGGCAATTTCGGCAGAACCCACCACCGCCACGAAGGCCACTCTGCGTTTGTCGAGCGATTTGAGCTGGTCGGGCAACTTTTTATCGCTTATATCTACTGCAACCCGCACTCCCGCTCGACGCAAATTATCGGCCATATCATAAACTCGTTTGTAGTCAGTACCTTGAGCCACCGCAAGCCAAAGATCAACACCAGGGTTTATTTCTGGCTTCAGATTGTGAGTTTGCAAAAAGTCGAGCAGAGTCACATCGCCCATACCAAAGCCGACTGCCGGCACATTGGTCTTGATGAAATTTTCGGTCAAGTTGTCGTACCTGCCACCACCAAAAAGCGAGCGTGGGTTGTCTTTGCTCGTATCAAAAACTTCAAAAACCATCCCTGTATAATAATCGAAGCCTCGAGTCAGAGTCGGGCTAAAGACGATATTGGTTATGCCTTTGCTTCGCAAAGTATCGATAAGCTCGTTCAAGTATTTGGCCGAAGCGCTTTCGGTCATCATCGTCAAAAGTGCTTCACCATAATAGAGCATCTCAACAAAGCTTTTGGCTTGCGCTTCACCCAAGAGCTCTGAAAGCATTTTTTTGAAATCTTCTTCGCTGATTTTTTCTTTCTTGTCTAAAATTCGGCAAAGTGGTTGTTTGTAGGCGCTTTTGATTTCGAGTTTTTTGAGCAAATCTTCGAGCAATTCTCGGCTATTTATTTTGATAACAAAATCTTCGGATTTGGCACCAAACTTTTTTAGGACGTCGTTTGCCACGGATATGATTTCGCTATCAGCCGAAAGATTGGAGACACCAAATAAATCGACATTGAGTTGATAGTGTTCGCGCAGTCGACCTCTTTGGGGCTTTTCGTATCGAAAAAGATTGGGGATAGAATACCAACGAATCGGGAAGGGTAGTTCTTGGGCTCGTCCGGCCACCATCCTAGCGACGGTTGGAGTCATCTCGGGACGGAGCGTTACTTCGCGGCCGCCACGGTCGGTAAAGGTATAGGTTTGTTCGCGCACGATCTCGTCGCTCGATTTTTGTTTGTAAAGTTCTGATGGTTCGAGCGGCGAAGCATCGTATTCCTCATAACCCCAAGATTCGACAACTTGACGCAAGGCGCCAAAGAGAAGCTTCTGCAAAGCTTTATCTTCTGGGTAGAAGTCTCTAACCCCTTTATAACTTTCCATCGAAAGCTTTCTGTCGCCAAAACTAAACATAGCTTTGATTTTATACCAAAAAAAAGGTAAAAACAATGTATGACAGCAGATCTCAAATCCAGAGTCGCCAAATTGCCCACAACCACGGGGGTGTACTTTTTCTTGGACCGAAAGGGCAAGATACTATATATAGGCAAAGCTACCAATCTTAGAGCCCGAGTACGTAGCTATTTCGCACCAAAAATCGAAGAGAAGCGTAGCCCCCTCATCGCCAAAATGATCGAGGAAGCGCGGGGTATAAGAGTCGAAAAAACTGACTCAGTTTTGGAAGCTTTGATTTTGGAATCAGCGCTAATCAAAAAATTCGAGCCGCCTTTCAACACCGACGAAAAAGATCAGAAAAGTTGGAACTGGGTGGTAATCACTAACGAAGAATTTCCCCGCGTTTTGGTAATGCGCGAACGCGAACTCCAAGCTCTAAGCTTTAAGCTAAAAGCTTCTTTTGGTCCCTACACCAACGGCACCCAACTCAAAGAAGCCCTCAAAATCGTGCGCAAAATTTTCCCTTTTAGAGATCGCTGCAGCCCTCCGAAAACTTCTTCAGAGCAACTCTCGGAGCGCGACTGGCGCGAGAGTGAGGGGATTTTTCAGCAGAAAAATACCCCGTTTGCGAAGAAGAAGTTTTCGGGAGAGGGATGTTTTAATAAGCAGCTCGGCCTTTGTCCGGGCGTTTGCACGGGCGAAATTAGCGCAAAAAATTATGCGCGCAATATTCGCCACATCATACTTTTCTTTCAAGGCAAGAAAAAAAGACTCATCACCGAATTGACCAAAGAAATGAAATCTTTTGCCAAAGCTCGGGATTTTGAAAATGCCGACAAAACCAAAAGACAAATCTTCGCCCTCCAACATATCCAAGATATTTCTCTTATAAAAAATCCTAGACTCCGAGCTCAAAGCTCCAAGCTTCCGGTCTTTAGAATTGAAGCCTACGACATTGCTCACACAAGTGGGCAGGGGATGGTCGGTGTGATGGTGGTAGTAGAGAATGGCGAGCCGAACAAAGGGCAATATAGGATGTTCAAAATAAAAAACCAAAGCGGCGCCGATGATACCAAAGCTTTACGCGAAGTTTTGGAACGCCGGCTCAAACACAGCGAGTGGCAATTTCCAAATTTGATTGTAGTAGATGGAGGAGTGGCCCAGCTCAATACCGCTCAAAAAATATTAAAAGATGGAAAGATTAAAAGATGGAAAGATATAAAAATTGTTGCGGTCACAAAAGATGAGAAACACAAACCGAAAGAAATTCTTGCTCTAAGCTCCAAGCTCCAAGCTTTCAGCTATTCAATTCTACTCGCCAATAGCGAAGCGCATCGCTTTGCTTTGAGCTTCCACAAAAAGCTCCGGGCCAAAGCCTTTTTGCCCAAAAAACAGTAAATAACAATGCGCTTTACAAAAAATCAAGTATATGGTAGGGTGGCAAAGTTTTGCCAGTGCATTTTCTTTCTGAAGCCGAAGGCATAGCCTAAATGGTGTGCATTTTGGGAACGGATTGAATTGTTAAGTGCCTGACAAAAGAGGGTAGTTCATTGAAAACCCCATTATTATTAGGCCTATTGTTGGCCTCGTCTTTGTTTGCTGTGCCCGAAGGAGGTGTGCCCGTCCCGTTGCGGACCGGTAACACGACGCTCCCGATTGGAGCGACCTTCCTGGATCGCTATCGCGATCTCTCGGACACGCAATGGCGACAAGAATTTGACGAGATGCGCCGACACGGCATCAGTCATGTATTCATTGTGTCAGCCGGCACACTCGGTGCTTCGCCGGGGACAATCGAATCGCCCATTTATCCGTCAGCAATGGCGGCGCAATCGGGTGCTCGAGATCTGCTCGGTCTCTGGCTCCAGTTCGCTTCAGAGCGCGACATGTTTATTCATGTTGGCTCGTTGCAGACTAGAGGCGACTGGACAACCGGCGCAGAATTCGTCAACCTCAGAGCGACCAACATGGCGATGTATCGCGAGATCATTCAGCGATACAGAAGTCATAAGTCGCTCGTTGGCGCATACTTCGCCCAAGAACTTTGGGCAAATTGGGCGCTGACCGAAAAGTTAGTGAACGGCCGCGATTATCCGGGGAATATCGTTGCCTCGGAATTCGTTCGCGACATTCGCCAACTTCGACTCGAAACCGGCAAAGGTTTAACCACATCTTTCGCTCCTGTGTTCAAAAAGCAGGCGCAAGGTGCGATGCGAGGTCTTGCTCCTATCGAGCTCGGCAACGCGATGGTCGAAATCCTGCGACTCGCAAAGTTTGACTTGGCGATGCTACAGGACGGAATTGGTGTCGGGACGCAAACCGGGTCTGCACCACTTGAAGAGCTTGGGCAGTATATGCAACAAGCTCGAGCAGGGGCTGACAGCAGTGGTACCGAATTTTGGTCCACGGTAGAAGTTTTTACTGACGATCAAAATATCGCCTGGGGATCCGCCGCCCGGCCTCGCCACGCATTTCGGCCCGCATCAATCGACCGAATTGCGCAACAAATCACTGCTGCCACTCCACACGTTCGTGGGATGTGCATGTGGACATTTGGGGATCACTTATCCTCAATGGCCACCTATGAGCCCGTCGCGGCTCGCGCTTTGGGCTCCGCCTATCGCGCACGCTATGACGCTCGGTTCACCAACCCAGCGCTGTTACAGGTATTCAACTACCTGTATCAATACGGCATTCCGCCCCACTCATCGCTAGCCGACCCGATGAAGTTGAAGCTGACGGACGGTCGCGGTCTAGGCTATAACGCCTTCATCAACGGAAGTCCCGACAGTGGATGGAATAACCAATACGGCCCAGACGCTGGTGTGGGCTTTATGGCGTCAGGACCCAGCAACACCAAGCCGCTATTCGAGTTCCTCCCCAACACCAAGGTGGGGCGGATTGAGATAGCGTACAAGACAGGGTACGGCGCTATCGCGCCGAGCACCTTAGAAGCCGTTGAAGTATCAGATAACGGCATCAATTGGACAACCGTACTTCCACAGTCACGTGTTCGTCCGGCCACCGACGCCAAGTTCGGAGTGACGTGGAGCGTTATGAACATCAACGCTCAAGGTCGCTATGTTCGCATCACCATCCCGTTTGCAAAAGTGGGCTGGTATGTGATCGGGGAAGTGCGGTTCTTTGGCGAACGCGACCCCAATCCGCCGACACACAGCCTAACCATCACCTCTCTCGACAAACCTCCGGCAACCAAACCATGGTTTGTCCCGGGCGACAGGGTGAAGGTTCGTTGGAATCTCACCGGTCCAAAAGTTGAAGGCTCCAATACTTGGATTGTGTTGGAGAGTGACAGGTACGGATTCCGCTCTGTCGACTTCGAACAGAAGGTGATCTGCGGAACGCCCTGCGGCGTCTTCCTCGCCACCAAGGGCGCCATCACACATAATGGGGAAAACTTTTACGAGTTTGTTATCCCCCAAGTGATGATGGGCCCCACTTTCAGAGTCGGGATCATCACCATGGGTCCTGAGAACGTCTACAATTGGTTGAGTAGTACAGAAACCATAGACGTCTACTAGTTCTTCAACCAAGTCCATGCTGTTAGCATGGCAAAGCACAGCCCACCGTCGCGTCGGGCTGTTTTCGTATCCAAACTTATCCCCATTTTGATAGTTGCAATATTTTGGGGATGTAGTATAATTGATATAGTGAAAATCGGTAATTCCTCCGAATCAACCAAGCTTTGGGAGGGACTGTATGGAAAGCAGCCCTCCTTTTTTGTTGTAAAATATAATATGCAAAATATTCATTGGCCAAAGGAAATAGACCCAAGCGATTTCAGAGTTCACTCCTACAACAGTATTTTTATAAATGCTCCAAAAGAAAAAGTCTGGGCTATTTTAATCGATGCCCAAAATTGGCCAAAGTGGTATCCAAATTCCAAAAATGTTTTGATTCAAAATTCAGACAAATTAAAAGCGGGGAGCGAATTTGTTTGGCAGACCTTTGGCCTCACAGTTCGTTCCAAAGTGATTGAGTACCAAGAGTTCGAAAGTATTGGTTGGGATGCAAAAGAGCTTGGGGGCGAGGGTTACCACGGTTGGCGCCTTATCGAACAAGGTGCCGGCACACTGGTAATTACCGAAGAAGTCCAACGCGGCTGGGGAGTCTCGCTCCTCGCACCCCTTATCAAACACGGTCTCCAAAAACAGCACCAAATTTGGTTAGAGAGACTAAAGAAGAGGAGTGAAATTTAGCTTAATATGTTATTGCATTAGTATTTTGGTCTTTTTATAAAATATGCTATAAATATTTAGTTCCAAGCGGGCCCTTAGCTTAGTTGGTAGAGCGCCTCATTTGCAATGAGGAGGTCAGCGGTTCGAATCCGCTAGGGTCCACAAGACGAAAAATCCCGACTGCTCGGGATTTTTCTGTACTTGTGGAAGCCGGAGCCATGTTTTTGTAGCAACAAAAACGGGCGAGGCAGGTGAGAAGCGAATACCTGGAGCTTCGCAAGACTCATTGAGCTCGAGTCCTCGAGAGCCAATGAGTGGACAGATCCTGTAAGGATCGCGAAATTTTTCCGTCAAGAAAAATATTCGTGACCACAGAAACATTAAAAACTATTCCTGACCACAAATTACCTCCGCAAAATTTTGTTGAGGGTGTGCGAAATGAATTCTTTGATGTTGGAGCCGGCAGATTGGAGCGAGTGGACAAAAGGCGACTGGCTATGGAGCTTGGGCAAAGTGTTGACCTCCAAAATATAAACGCCGCGGCGCGGATGAAGAATAAAGTCAGATTGCGAAAAGTCTTCCAGCCCGAGGGCGATGTGGGCCAAGCGTGCGGTTTGCTGTACCGACTCTGACTCTTCGGCCGATAAACCCGAGCGCGAAATAGGCAGAAGCGCATAATATTGTTCATCGCGAAAACCTTCGATTACACCGCTCGAGGCCTCTTTGCCTTCTATATATTCTTCGACCAAAAGATTGGGCGAAATTTTGAAGGCACTAGCCACGGCGTCGAGCATTTCGCGGTGCGACTTGGCAATCGAAAGGCCCATAGAAGAACCGGAATTAGCGGGCTTGACCACGATAGGGAAAGGCATCGCTTTGTAAATTCTTTCAAAAAGTTTGGCTGGATCTTCGCTTTGGCTGACCATGAGCGAAATCGGAGTTTTGAGCCCAGCGCGAATAAAAATATTTTTGGCCAAACTTTTGTTCATACCAAAAGCTGAGGACAAATGGCCCGAGCCGGCTTGAGGGATGCCAAAGTCAGCCACCAGCTTTTGGATAGTGCCATCTTCACCAATAGCGCCGTGCAAACAATTCCAAACCGCATCTACTCCGAGCAAAATTTTGTGCGGGCTCATTTCAAACCCACCCTGATGCCAAACTCCGTCTTTGGAAACAAAGACATCTACCAAATCAAATTCTTCGGGCATATTTTCGAGCACAGATTTGCCCGTCTGAAGCGAAGCTTCATACTCGGGCGAAGCGCCCCCGCGCAAGACTGCCACTCGTTTTTTGTGAGGAGAAAAAGGCATATATAGATTATAAATTAAAAATTGAAAGATTACCAAGCCAAATTTTCAATTTTCAATTTTTCAATATTTCAATTATAATCGGTATATGCAACAAGCGCTTTATCGCAAATATAGGCCGAAGAGCTTTGACGAGGTTTTGGGCCAAGAGCACATTGTCAGCGTGCTCGAGAGCGAGGCCAAGACGGGCAAAATCGCCCACGCTTATCTTTTCTCTGGCAGCCGCGGCACAGGCAAGACCACCATCGCCCGCATCTTTGCGCAAGCGCTCGGCGTGAATAGCGAAGATGTTTATGAGATAGACGCGGCAAGCAATCGCGGTATAGACGACATTCGCGAGATTCGCGACGCCGTGCCCGTCTTACCTTACTCTTCCAAATACAAAGTCTACATCGTCGACGAAGCCCATATGCTAACACGCGAAGCTTGGAACGCTTTTCTCAAAACTCTCGAGGAACCTCCCGCTCACGTCATATTTATAATGGCCACGACCGAAGAGCACAAACTACCGGCTACGGTCGTCTCGCGTTGCGAAACTTTTGTTTTCAAAAAGCCTTCACATTTGATTCTGGTTCAAAACATTACCGCAGTCGCCAAAGCAGAGGGTTATGATTTGGAGAAGAGCTCAGCCTCGCTCATCGCCACCTTGGCCGAAGGCTCGTTCCGCGATGCGCTTTCTATTTTGCAAAAAGCTATCAGCTCGTCGAGCGACAAAAGCTTGTCCGCTGGCGAAATCGAGCGAGTACTCGGCGCGCCCGAGCAATCCCTCGTGCTCAAACTACTCGAGGGTTTGGAAGAGAAGGATAGCGAAAAGGCGCTGGGCGCTGTAGCCGCAGCAAGCAAGGCCAACGCCGATATGCAAGTATTTTTGAAAATGATTATTCGTCACTTGCGCTTTATTCTTCTTTTGCGTTTTGCCAAAGATTCGAGCAGTTTGATCAAAGAAGAGGTGAGTGAGGAAGAATTTGAGAAGTTGACCGCGATTGCAAAATCGGCAAAAACAATCAACTCCAAAACTTTGCTCGCATTTTTAGAAGCCTCTTCGCTCCAAAAGTATGCCGACATTCCAGAATTGCCGATAGAAATAGCTATAATCGAATGTTCTACAAATACCTAGCCAAACCCATACTTTTCAAATTCGACCCAGAATCGGTGCACGAATATTTTGTCAGTTTGGGTGAATTTCTTGGCCGATACGGATTTACCCGAAAACTATTGGGCCTTTTTTATAATTATAGAGGCCACAAACTTGGCCGAAAAGTCGACGGGCTGTACTACCGCACACCAATCATCCTTTCGGCCGGCTTCGACTACAATGCGCGCCTAACTCGCATTTTGCCTGCTCTCGGCTTTGGCGGAGTCGAAGTCGGCTCGGTCACAGCCCGGCCTTGCCGAGGCAACCCATCACCCAAATTAACCCGACTGCCAGCGTCCAAAAGTATCGTCGTCAACAAAGGTTTGAAAAATGAGGGGGTGGATAAAATAATCGAGCGCCTCAAAGCTACTCCGCGCGAAAAAGATTTTGTCATCGGTATTTCGATTGCCCGCACCAACGATAGCCTGTGTGCGGATACCGAGGGGGGGATGGCCGACTACTTTTATAGCTTACGCCGACTTTGCGAAGAAGGCGTGGGCGATTATTACACCATCAATATCTCTTGCCCCAACACTTTTGGGGGCGAAACATTTACTACCCCCGAGCTTCTGGAGCCTCTGCTTACGAAGCTCAAAACCATTCCTTGCACCAAACCAATTTATGTCAAAATGCCAATCAACTTACCTTGGCCAGAGCTCGACCAACTTATTGCCATCGTCGAGCGGCTGGGCTACCACGGCATCGTGATTGGCAACCTAAACAAAGATTATTCATATGTTGCAAGCGACCCGAATAAGCCAGAGAGCTTCAGGGGCGGACTTTCGGGCCAGCCTTGCTTCGAGCTTTCGAACGAGCTGATCAAGAAGGCGCACGAAAAATACGGCGATAGGCTGACCATCATCGGCTGTGGTGGCATACTTTCTCCACAAGATGCAAAGGCCAAGCTCGCGCTCGGCTCAGACCTCTTGCAACTCATTACCGGAATGATATTTGAAGGCCCGGCAATAGTAAAACGGATTTGCAAGGCGATTGCAAAGTCAAACCTCACCCGCCTCGCAAAGCCTCGGCACCCTCTCCTATAAACATGAGAGGGAACACAAAAGGCTAATCCTCTTTGAGTTCAGAGAGGGCAGTGGCCAAATTGTTTTGCCGGAGTGAGGCGAAAAATCTTTTGAGCGTGTCAAGAATCACCGGCAACTCGAGATAGTCGATAAGTATCGCGACCCAAGCGAGCCAAACTGGCAAAAAGACTGGCGCTTCGTTGACAAAGGCTTCAATCACAAACTCGTCGGTTATCCAAAACAGGTGAAGCCATTGCGAATTGATAAAAAGCAAATACACCAAACTCTGCCAACTGAAGCCTTTGCGCAGTTCATTAATATAGACCATCGACACCGCGACGATGGCTGGAATCTCAGTAAAGTCGACCAGGATTACCGCCGCCTTCGGCCCTTGATGAAAAGCAAAGAGGGGAGCACCAAACAGCTTGGCCCAAATTACTTCCATAAACAACCAACACAAATGCAATATTTGGAGCAAAAATAGTCCGGCTGTGATGCCGAGATTAATCTTATAATTGCGTTCATACCACTCCCAAAATTTTTTCAAAATCATAGTTGGAAATCATAACATAAATTATGCGCCTGCCCAAATTCAACCTCACCTCGCCTACAAAATCAGACCTCACCCGCCTCGCAAAGCCTCGGCACCCTCTCCTTGTCTAATGAGAGGGAACACAAGGAGCTGGACTAAAGGTGTTTATAAGGGTATAAATAATAGGTCAAAATAATATTGGGAGATCGTCTAATGGTCGGACAATCGCCTTTGAAGCGATGAATCTAGGTTCGATTCCTAGTCTCCCAGCAAAGCATGATAATAATAAAGCGGAGCTTTCCTCAGTTGGTGCTTTGCTGGGGAAGTAAGCAAATAATTTTGCTTACGGCTAGGAATCGAACGGCGGAGTATATTTTTTGGAGCACCAAAAAATACGAGCCGGTGACCAGCCAAATTTGAGCGACGGCGAAAATTTAGGCGAGGTAGATACTCCTAGTCTCCCAGCCAACTCGTGCGAAGCTCGAAGAGCGTCAAAGAGCTTATTAATATTTTTTTAAAAACATGGAAGGACCAAATTTTGAAGATTTAAATAAAGAATCACCTGAACCTATAGCAGAAGAAGTAAAAGAAAATCCTTTTACAAAAATGAATAAAGAACGAGTCCAGAATGAATACAATGCTATTAAGTTAAAAATAGATAGTCTAAATCAACTCTTGGAAAGAAGAACCTCAGGAGCTCAAGGCCTTGATAGTGAAATTGATTCATTAAAATATAATTTGAAATCTTCTGTAGAAGAATTTGTCCGCAGAAATCCAACTAGTCCTTTGTCTAATCCATTAAAGAAAATGGTAGGTATAGACTAGTGCTCGAGACCAGTCGATATGGCAAATTAAAAGTCGTCCCAAAAGCCTTACGGGGTAATGAACCAAAAGGTTCTAACACGAAACGGCCAGCTGATTTTTAAGCGTAAAAATCACGTCGAAATTAGCAAATTTCGACGAAGAGTTTTTATATACAACCCTTTGCGGGGCAGGTAATAATTTATGATATAATTCAGCGAATATGGTAGTAGCTGAAAGAAAAATACTCTCAATAGTTAGCGACAAACCGTACTTCATAAGCGGAAATTTCGTGTTGTATTTGGGAGATTCTTTAAACATTCTTTCCCAGTTACCAGAGAATTCTGTTGATATGATTTTTGCTGATCCGCCGTATAATCTTTCCAATGGAGGTTTTACCGTCCACGCTGGAAGAATGGTAAGCGTCAATAAAGGATTTTGGGACGTAAGCAAAGGTTTTAATGATGACTATGATTTCCACTATCGTTGGTTAGAAGCCTGCAAAAGAGTATTGAAGCCTCACGGCACCCTTTGGGTAAGTGGAACATACCATTCAATTTACCAATGTGGACACGCTCTACAATCTCTTGGCTATCATATTTTGAATGATATTTCTTGGTTCAAGCCAAATGCCTCGCCAAATTTGAGTTGCAGATTTTTTACTGCTAGCCACGAAACTATTATCTGGGCAAGAAAAGAGAAAAAAGCCAAACATACTTTCAATTACGATTTGATGAAAAATGGGGATTGGTCTGAAGACAAAATCAAAAAACCAAATCTACAAATGCGTTCTGTTTGGTCTGTTAATCCACCAAAACCAGACGAAAAAAAATACGGAAAACATCCAACCCAAAAACCCCTTGATCTTTTAAGAAGGATCGTGTTATCTAGTACTAACAAGGGAGATGTAGTGCTCGATCCTTTCACGGGTAGTTCTACGACTGGTATCGCTTCTGCTTTGAATGATAGGAAGTTTATTGGTATAGATATGGAAAAAAATTATTTAGAATTATCAAAAAAAAGGTTTAATGATTTAAAAATATGATAAAAGGAGGAAAAGGTGGTGGAAATACTTTGACAGGCTTAAATTTTGAAAGAGAAAAAGATTTATTGAGTATATTTTCTAAGACTAAAGGGTATTCAGTTAAGGGGCATGTGATTTCTTATGACGGGAAAGAAGTTGCTCGTAGTTATCGTAAAGATAGTCTCTACAAATTTCTGGCTTCTGAAGGAGTGAACTATGCAGAAATTTTATCTAAAAAATTACTACCCGATGAAGCTCTTTATGTGATAGTAAATAATACGATGTATATTTTGGAATTAAAATTCCAAGCGGTCGCAGGATCGGTAGATGAAAAATTACAGACTTGCGATTTTAAGAAAAAACAATACCAAAGACTTTTTGCCCCTCTAAACTATGAAGTGGAATATATTTACATTTTGAGCGAATGGTTTAACAAGCCAGCGTATAAGGATGTTCTAACTTATATAAATTCTGTTGGCTGTCAGTATTATTTTGGTTATTTGCCTTTGCAAAAATTAGGATTGCCTGTACCTAAATAACTAGCCAGATACTCGTAAAATTTGTGGTATAATTGATATATTATACCAAAGGTGTTAACTTGGTTTAGTGAAAAGCAAGAACAAAATCACATGGAGACCAGTTATAAGTTTTTCATGTTTACTAGCATGTTTGTTCTTTTTTTCATCACTAATTAGTTTCAAAACCGCTGGAATCCTAATAAGCGCAATCATTGCTATATTGACAACTTTTTCTAGTTTAGCCGAGGAACATTATAATGAGATTAAGGGTTACTGGTTTAATAAAATACTACCAGAAACACATAATGTTTTTATTATTTCATTCTTGGTTATAGGCAGTATTTCACTATTAATGATATTGGAAAACTATAGATTGTCTTTAAAACTAGAAAAAAGAAATGAAATAAAATGAATAAAATAATAAAAATAATATTACAAATAGCAGTTATCTTGGTTATAGGAATTGGGGCTATGTGGTTAGCTTCTCTTTTCTCTACAAAAAATGATAACAAAGAAATTGCCAAAGAGGTTGTTAAAGGAATTGTAATAAAAAAACCTCAGTGCGTATCTAGACTTGAAGATTACGAAAACTTAAAGAATACTGGCAAAACCATCACTTTAGTAAAGGGATTAAATTCTTATGGAATAGAAAATGATGGTTTTGTAAATGAAAAAATTATTTCTGTTAGAAAAATAGGTAATGAGTCAGAAATAGCGTGTGGCTACCTTTACGTACTTGCTGATAAGGGCGGAGTACCTCTAGACCTATCGTATGAAAATTTATATATCAAACCAAGTCAATTTGGAGGACATATAAATAACACAACAGCAATCATTTCAAATAAAAAAGGTTCAGCTACAGAAATGTTGTTTAATCTCAGTAATATTGTTTATAAGCAAAAAAGGGATAACTCCCAATTAATAAAAGCTGACTGGGCTTCATTGTTAAATGTGGCAGATCAAATAGATTTTAATGTAGCTCTAAATACCCTAAATCCACAAGGTAAAATATTGGAGATGTCTATAACTTACAAATGTTGGAATCCAGAAACAGGAGACATTACTAATGATTGTGGTTTAGAAATTATTAATTAATATAAAAATTATGGATACTTCAGATAAACAATGGTGTTTGGAAAAAGCAATAGAAATCATAAAAGAAAAAGCTAGAGGAGGTGAGAAATTTCCTATAGCCAGCGATCTGGAAGATGTTTATAAAAAGCTTAAGGAATTAGGTGCTGAGATTTGGTCTGCTAAAACTAAGTAGGGTTCCAACTTCGTACCCAACCTTCGCTGAAGCTTCGGCTTGGCAAAGCAGACGGCCAGCCCATTAATTAAAAGGGGTTGTTGGTCTGGTGAATTATTTACTAAGCCCACTCAACAGAATTTCCCGCAACAAACCCACTGGTCCAGCAAAGTTGCAGGCTGTATCCTCCGGAAGGCCTATTGATATTAAGAATGTCTCCCACGAGATAAAGATTTGAAAATAGTTTTGAGCGCATAGTTTTGAAATCAACCTCCGATAGAGAGACGCCTCCAGATGTGGTTATAGCCTTATCCTCGCTGAGAAGACCTGAAACTGAAAGATTGAGGTGCTTGAGGAGCTTTATAAGACGAACCCTCTCTTCGCGGGTAACAGCGTTGCATTGCTTGTCGGGATCAATTTCAGAAAGAGAAACTATAACTGGAGCTAGGGAAGCCGGAAGGATAGCGGAAAGACAGTTTTTGAATTTGCGTTTATCCTGTTCTTTGAATATTTCTTGGAGCTTGCGATTGAGCATGGAATAATCAAGCTCAGGCAGGAGGTCGATAGAAATGACTACCTCCCCGTATTTGAGCAGCTCTCCTACGATGGCACTTAGATTTAAAATGGTTGGACCGCTCAACCCTACATGCGTGAATAAGACTTTCCCAGTAGATACTTCCTGCTTCACACCATTTTGAAGAATTACAATCTTAACTTTTTGAAGCGCTAATCCTGCTACTCTCTTCACCCAGTCTTCTTTGACTGCCACGGGCACAAGAGCGGCAGTTGGCATAACAACTTCGTGTCCCAGATTTCTTAACCATGCGAAGCCGTCTCCGGTTGATCCAGTTTCAGGATGCGAAGTGCCTCCAGTTGCCAAGATGACAGAGCGGGCAAAGATTTCCTTTTTATTTTTAAGTCTTACTCCAATCACTTTTCCCGTTTCGTGAATAAGCTCTGAGACAGGGGAGCTGGAAAGGATTTTGATATTGGGGTGGTTTACATACGAAGTCATCACATCCCATACTGACTCTGCTTTATTTGAAAGGGGGAAAACTCTCTGCTCTGCTTCGATCTTGGTCTCCATTTTGCGGGAATGGAAGAAGTCCAAGGTCTCCGAAACGTTCCACTGAGAAAAAGCGGAAAAAAGAAAATCACGACTTTCTTTGAATTTGGAGAGGAACTTTCGGGTATCTGGTTCCGCATTCGTCACATTGCAGCGTCCGCCTCCTGTGATCAGAAGTTTTTTGCCGAGGGATCGGTTTTTCTCAATAAGAATGACCTTTGCTCCGCGTTCTGCCGCTCTGCCCGCTGCCATCATGCCGGCTGGCCCTCCACCTATCACAGCTACATCCCAAGTCTCATTGATCATGGTTTAAATCTAGCATAAATGTGGTTTGAAAGTTGATGACAAAAACAAGGCGTTAGAATATTTGATTGAGAGTACGAGTTAAACTTATTCCGACTTAATATTCTACACCACACTTTTTAGATGGAAGAGGGTCACCCTCTTCCATTGTGATTTTGTTGTATAATTAGGCAGTCGTTTTTGATTCAAAATCTGGTAATGTATAAATCATGACAAGAAGAAAGAGTCGTGGTTAATCACCAGATATTATTTCTTCACCTTCTTAGGTTTCTTTAACTTCTTCTGCTGACGGTTGTTGCCTTTTGCCATAAATTTATTTTTATATTATAGGTTTAATTATAACCCAAATTTTTTAACATGCTACATTTACCTATTAGAGTTGTAGGCGTTTCGTGCTAATCTATTGTCTTATGTCTAAAGATGGCGTCATCCTGCGCTTTAAGGATATTAGTTTCGAATATGAACAAAACAAGCCCATCCTAGAAGAGGCGAGCTTTTCTGTGCGAGAAAATAGCAAGATCACCATCATGGGGCAAAACGGGGCCGGCAAGAGCACCATCTTCAATATGATTATTGGAGCGATAAAGCCCGACTCGGGCGAAATCTTAATCAATAGCAAGATGACAGTCGCCATCTCACGCCAGGTGATACCACGCAGTGACTTGGGTCTAACTGTCCGCGAATTCTTCCAGAAGATGTTCACGGAGAAGGTATACGACATAGACCCCCGTATTGACGAAGTGCTCGAGGTGGTCAACCTCCGAGCTCACGCGTCTCCCATCCCTAAAACTTCGGGGGACCGAGACAAGATGCACGATAGACTCGTGAAGAGCTTCTCTGGAGGACAGCAAGCTCGCCTCCTCCTTGCCTCTGCTCTTATCCAGAATCCAGATTTGCTTCTGCTTGATGAACCCACCAACAACCTCGACAAAGCTGGTATAGAGCACTTGACCGACTTCTTGAAGAAGTACAAAAAGACGGTGATGGTTATCTCTCACGACGCCGATTTCCTCAACTCCTTTAGTGATGGGGTGCTCTATCTAGACATTTTCACCAAAAAGGTAGGGCAATATACGGGCAACTATTTTGATGTAGTGAAAGAAATTGCCGCCATGGTGGAGAAAGAGAAAATGAAGAACGCTCAGCTAGATAAGGAGATTCAAGCCAACAAAGATAAGTCAAACTTCTTCGCAAACAAAGGAGGCCAGATGCGCTTGGTGGCAAGACGCATGCGCGACAAGGCCGAAGAGCTTGAAGAAAGTAAGGTGGATGCGAGGAAGGAAGACAAGACTATCCGCCCATTCACCATACCTGCACAAGCTAATCTCGGTGGCGACATCCTCACTATCAAAGAGTTCACCATTCTCAATCTCAAGACACACAAAGAAGTGAAGCGGAAAGTAAATATTGTCTTAAGAAAGAAACAGCATATTCTCCTCAAGGGTCCGAATGGTATCGGCAAGAGCACCCTGCTCGAGACTTTGGCGAGAGGGGATTCAAAAGGCCTTCTCGTTGCCCCACACATAACTGTGGGTTACTACAGACAAGACTTTTCCACTCTCAACTTTGAGGAGACGGTCTATAAGTCTCTCATCTCTGCCATGGGTGATAACCCTGTCGAGGAGACGATGCGTTCTACTGCAGCAGGCTTTCTCATTACAGCTGAGACTATGAATAGC
>CAZLFM010000005.1:0-6032 GCA_964558845.1 uncultured Candidatus Saccharibacteria bacterium | reverse complement strand
TAGCAAAATCGGCTCGCTCTCAGAAGGGCAGAAGGGCTTGGTCGCCTTCGCTCGCTTGGTACTTCAAAAGCCGGGCCTGCTTATTCTCGATGAGCCCACCAACCACATCAACTTCCGTCACCTACCCGTGATTGCCGAGGCGCTTAGTAAATATGAGGGAGCAATGGTTGTAGTGAGCCACGTACCAGAGTTTGTGAGCCAAGTGCGAATCGATGAGGTCCTAGATCTGGAGAAATAATTTCAAAACCCCCGAGGGTGAGCTTGCTACCACTTTTTTCAAGGGCCCACCAAGTAGCACTCTTAAAAGCAGCGGGCTTTCGTTTTACCCAAATTTGATTTAAAATATTTGCAATGCTTTAATCTTGGTTCGATCCCAAGCCCAGCAGCCAACTCGTGGTAGGTATTATGCTCGATACGAGTTAATAATTAAGATTGCCTTGAATCCCATAATTACAAAACAAGACTTAAAGAATAAGTTTGCTGATTTTGCTAGAAATTCAGAGCGTAAACTCTCGATAATTCTTGGTGCCGGAGCTTCTTATGGATATAGTAGAGACAGGAATTTTATATACAAACCACCCACGGTCTCAGAATTACTGAATAATCAAAATCCTCTAGTAAGTACTATAATTGAAAAACCCGAGCATAGAGCAATAAAAGGTCAGCGTGCGCATATTGAAAGAAGTATCAAAAGTCTTGAAGGTGATTTGGAAGCTTATTTGTCAGATCTGTATATGAATGATACGGATGACGACTTATTTCCAGGTATGCTCCGTTATCTGGAAGACATTTTCACGCTCGTGTCACAACAGGCTGATCTTGATGACAACTACTATCAGACTTTACTTAATAGGACTAGAGACTTGAGAGGACGTAAGCCTTGGTCAATATTGACATTTAACTACGAAACTATCCTCGAACAATCTATCGCGAATCTTCAAAGATGGGTGCCGAGTAGACTGTTTAATACAGATACTGACTACTTGGGCTCTAATCCGAAAGTTCTTAAAATGCATGGAGGTGTAAATTTTAGATACATCACTGTTCCACCAGGAGAGAAAGTTGAAAATATCACTTCGCACAATGTTTTTACAGAAATGATGAACTGTACTAATCCGATAGAGAAGTATTTAGAATTAAAGTCTATAAATTCCACTGTTCCTAGTTTTAAAAGTCACCGAATCTTGAAAGATATTGGTGGAACAATTGTTTTCAATTTCCCATTAATGATGATTCCAATGCATACAGCAGTGAGAAACGAAAACTCTTTCTTCTCTAGACAAATTGAACAAGCAAAAGATGAGATTTCACAATCTGGTCTAGTGGTAGCTGTGGGGTATCAATTTGGCGATAATACATTTTTGGACGCTCTAAAAGAATTAGATCTCAAAGAATGTACACTAGTGTTGGTCGGTACTAAAAGACTTGTACAAGAAAGCATTGAAAGTAGAGCGTTTAAAAATGCCTCTAGGGTCTGGCCGAAAGATAAAATTTATATTTTTGATGGCGACGGCTTTAATGAATTTGCTGATTCGCTTTATTAGCGCCCGAGATCCGTCGTTTTTGATCCTGGACAAGTGCTAAAATAGCATTGAAATAGGAGGGATTACTCCAACACGACCAATCAAGATGTGGGCAGATCAAAATATATAATTACAATAAAATATGCACAAAGATGAAATAAATAAAAAATTAGAAGGTTTAATGGAAAGAAACAAAGATATTTTTGATGAATTCACTTATAAAGTGTCAAAAGTAGCTATAGATATAAATACTAAGACTTTCGCAGAAAAAAGTGAATTTGAGGAAGAGCTTAAAAATAATCCATCACTGCCTACTTCTAAAGAAACCTTGCAGAATATGGGATTTAAACCTATTTTTGAATATACAGATATAATTATAGATTGTATAAACAAAATGGCTAAAAATGAAAAACAAGAAGAGATTGTGTTCAACAATGAAGATACTTTAGACCATAATAAATGGTTGAGTAAAGTAAAAAGAATAAAGGATGGTGACGTTTGGATCAGTTTAAACGAAAGTCTAATGTGGTGTGTAGCGTATACTCATGAAGAAAGAGTAAAAAATGTAAAAATTAAACTAGGAAGAACTTAAATAATTTTATGCATCAATATTTTCAACATTATTGCTCAGTAAAAGAATTTTCTGAAATTTTCTCAAACTTCGCTGTTGGACTGGGGGCGCTTGGGGCAGCAAGTACTGGAATAAAAATTGTCTACGACTGGTTAATTGATAAGAGCAATCAAAAAAAGTTAATTCGATTTAGAGAAATCTATCCTCCGCAAGAGTTGGGTAAAGGTTACAGAATAGCCGATTCAGTTGCCCTCCCAGGCAAGATATATATAATTGATTTGAGGACTCGCCAAAAACGGTGGATTCAATCTTCATCAACTTTTATAGACCTTGGTTTTAATTGGGGAGCAATTGAACATATGTCAGTAAATGAATTTGATTCGTATGTAGAAATAAAGCCAATTCTTACAAGTGGTAAACCTTGGTCTTAATTTGTCCAAAGCTCCAAACCCTATTTTTAAACCACAAATTTATGAACAAGAGTCAAAAAAGGGAACTAGGAATTGCTTGGGCATTTGTGATTATTGGTGCGATTTTGGCAATTTTTATAAATATATTTTCAGACTCTATTTTCAGTTTATATACAGAAGGGTTTGATAGGAAAGTATTTGGTTTGTTTGTAGTTTTTGGTGCGGGGTCAGTATTTTTAGTGGAACTTTTTTCTTATGTATTTGAGAATTTTGATCAGGTGAGAGGTGACGGTATTCATGTCATTGTAGCGAAGTACATACGAAGCTGGTTTAGAAAAAATAATTGACACATTCACCAAACAAAACTATGGAATCAGAACCCCAACAATTTGATATTGAAAAAAGTCCGATGCGAGAAGCTTACAAACTTCTTGAGGCTTCTACACCGGCTCAACTTGTGTAAAACGAAACAAATTAGGCCAATTTTAGTGAATGGAGAAAGGTTTGCAATTCTGAGCCAGAAATGGGTTGGTGGGTGCCCACCGGGAGATTACCGAGTTCTATATTTGCCACTCGTATTCGCTTCAAATCTTGTACTTCTTGAAACAGAGCGTCGCACATGCGGCGGATTTGATGCTTCTTGCCTTCGGTCAAAATTATTCTGAAGGTATGGTCATCTAAAATTTTTACTTTGCATTTACCGGTTTTCTCTTTATCAATCTGCACTCCAGCTTCCATTTTTTGTTTGAAGCTACCGCGCAAAGTGTTTTTGGTACGCACCAGATATTCTTTCTCATGAGCTTGCGTCGGGCCGAGGAGCCGCTCGGTCACTCGGCCATCATTAGTCAATATTATGAGCCCATGCGAATCCTTGTCCAACCGACCGACAGGGAAGACTTCGGGAACATTGATCTCTTCAGTCATTAGTCCACGTGGCTTGTGGTAGGCCAAATATATGTAAGGCTTTTGGGCACCCCGAAATTTTACTTCCACTTTATCAGTCTCTACTACTTTATCGCCCAAGACCGCGAGCCGTCCGTTGATAAAGACTTTTCTATCTGCAATTAGCTCATCCGCCCCTCTGCGAGTCGAGTGTTTTTGGAGCGCCAAATATTTGTTGATCCGCATCGGGAACACTGGCTTTTCTATATTTTGTTTATCTTTTTTCATATTATTTTGCGAAATCTGGCCGACCCAACGCCCTTTGGGGGTCGGCCTGCAGTATAACATTATATGAAAGAATAGGTTATAACCAAAACACTTGATTTTTCGGAGAAATTGGGATTAAATAGACCGCAGGAGAAGTCACATGAGTATCCCGATTTCAGTAGAAAGTCCGCTCTGGGATGGAGACCTGGAGGCTGCCGCTTATCTTTGTTTAGCAATGGCAGCAACGACCGACCGCGACCAGTTTCCGCGCGGATCAGGAAGTGCGATTTGTCGTATTTTTCATGATCGCAAGAAACGTTTCGAGGAAGCTCGGGAAAATAGAATGAGAGGAGTCAGTTCTTTGCTAGAGCTTGGTTTGTCAGCCGAGGATTGCGCTTGGGCGGCAACACAAGCAAACAGAGCCCGCGATCCGTGCGGTTGGGAACTTCGCTTCAGGACCGCGGAAAACAGACTGAGAGTTGCTGCGCTTGAGCAGAAAGATTCCGCAGCCACCTAACATGTCTCCCTAACATTTGATGGAAGAAAACTAAAGGCCGCGTAACCAACCGTCGGCCTTTTCTTTCACTTATAGATTTTCTGCTATACTTTATTTATGAATATTTCAAGGAAAAAATTTGTTATTCTTTTCATCATTTGCGGGTTTGCTTTTCTTTTTGTCAGCACTTCGCTTTTGGGCTCAACCGGCCCCCGAGGTTTCCCCAAAGCTCCCGACTCGGTCATCAGAACCGGCAGCGATTCACCGGTAGCATGGAAGAGGGTAGTGGCAACGATCATTATGCCGGTCAAAATTGTCCTGATTGGACCTTTGCTCTTGCCAAGTGTTAACTTTTTGAAAGATGATCCACCGCCTCCATTTATTGGTATCTACCTGATTTTATATTGGACCATCCTCGCCTCAATCCTGCACTTTTTCTTGGGCAAAACAAAACAGCCCAGATCAAATCAAAGCTAGGGATGTTATTTACAACCTATTTATCCTCCTCGTCTTCGCGGGAGGCGGCTTCGATTTCTTGCCACTTGGCTTTGAGCTCAGCGCGGAGCTCATCGGCTTTTTCTTTGCCAATTTCTTTGAGTTTGGCGTATTGGTCGGAGACTCCGTCCACAATTTCCTCATACTTTTCTTTGGAAAGCTTTTTGACTTTTTTGACCTTGGCGACGACTGTGCCTTTGGCTTCTTCTATCCAATCTTCAGTTTTTTGCCTATTTTTTTTGGCATTTTTTGAACCGAAGAAAAAGTAGCCGCCGATCGCGGTGGCAACCGCAACACCCGACAAAAACGCTCCGACTTTACCTTTTTTGTTATGTTCCATGTGATTTAGTTATTTTTAATATGTCGGATTCCAAGATGGTTTCCACATAAGTATAGACGTTTGAACAGGTGGTTTATTACGCTTGACTAAAGGTGTATACTAATTTAATGAAAAAAGTTGTTATTGTATTGATTGTTGGTGCGATTGCCTTGGGCACGGTTTATTATCTAAATTTTGATAAAAAACCTGTCGAAGAGCAAAACCAAAAAGCTCGAAGCGACTTCAAAAGCGCCACCTTTGTAATCAACGGCCGACCGGTGACCTTGGCGAGCGGTGTTAGCGAAGAGAACGTGCCAAATTCTTCAGCCAAAATTGTTACTCGCTATTTCGGCAACGAGCTCAAAA
Source organism: uncultured Candidatus Saccharibacteria bacterium (assembly GCA_964558845.1). Lineage (GTDB taxonomy): Bacteria > Patescibacteriota > Minisyncoccia > Phycocordibacterales > WO2-35-19 > JBBTQZ01. Next base: position 703 of record CAZLFM010000005.1, on the reverse strand, counting down.
CCGACCTCAACAACGATGGGCGAGAGGATGTGGTTTTCTTGTTGACTCAAACAACAGGGGGCAGTGGCACCTTTTTCTACGTTGTTGCTAGCCTCAACACACCCGATGGTTATGTCGGCTCCGATGGCTACCTTTTGGGCGACCGCATTGCTCCGCAAACTACTGAGGTCAGTCGAAATCCGCGCCACAAACAAGTCATTGTGGTCAATTTTGCAGAACGTGCTCCAAACGAGCCGATGACCACAGCACCCTCGGTCGGCAAAAGTGTTTATTTAAAAATCGATCCAGCCACAATGCAGTGGGGCATTGTCGAACCAAACTTCGAAGGCGAATCAGCAAAGTTATAAAAATTCTGGGAAGAATACATAATATGGAAATTGTGAGAAAATTTTATTTATGAACATAATCGAAGAAGTAAAAAAGTTGGAACTACCTTTTGGGGAATATCTGGTGATTGGAAGCGGGATTCTTGGCGCACTCGATATTCGAGAGGTTAAAGATATTGATTTAGTTGTCACACCAAAACTTTTTGATAAATTGAAAAATGAAGGATGGCGACTAGAGGAAATAGAGATACAAGGAAGGAAGCGGCACAGACTGGTGATGGGGTTGGCAGAAGCTTATGCGGATTTTTATTTGTATGACGAACCACAAGATATTTACAAAATGATAAGAGCAAAGGCCGATAAAATAAACACTGTTA
>CAZLFM010000004.1:0-27317 GCA_964558845.1 uncultured Candidatus Saccharibacteria bacterium | reverse complement strand
AAACTAAAAATACCACCCGCTTCATTAGATTTTGATTATTAAAATAATCTTAGCATAATTTATAAAAAGCTATCAATCTTAAGAAGAGGGCAATTTTCCTAAGGCGAGACCTTAGGAAATCTGGGGGCGATATGTCAAAGGTCCCCTTTGGCTTTTTTGGTGTGGCCCGCCCGCAACGACTGCGAGTCGGGCGGGTGTAATTTGGGTAAACAAAAACCCGCCGCAAGGCGGGTTTTTGTTAGCAATCTCAAACTTTAGACGAATCCTGGTTTGAGAATCACAAGAGCTAGATTAAGGGAAGCTTACATCAGCTGTCTTCCAATCGTTCTCACCGTCCATAAAGTTAATGGCGTTGCCACTAGCATATAGAGCGTTGATACCGAATGAGTAGAGGCCAATTGTTTCGCCAGCTCCAGTAGACTTGCGTCCTTGTAGTTGGTAAGAAACAGGGATTGTAACTTCCGTACCTTCAGCCAACGAACAGCTGTTGGTGTATCCAGAAGTGGTGCAGATCGAGTCAACTGTAAATGCAGTTGATGTAGAGTTGCTTCCAACATCTGTTACAACAGAGCCGTTTCGGTAGATATCGAACGAAGTTGTGCTCGATACGAATGGGCTAGAAGTTGATTGGGTCAAACCAAGCATCTGAGCAGCACCGACAGCCTTAACCTTGAAGGTGAAGTTTGCAGTGATGGTAGATGTAGATGGGTTGTTTGCACCGCTTGTCTGAGGAACGCCACTTGTTGTGACACTCTTAGATACAAGTGATACTTCAAGACCCTGGTTGCGAACACCGATGCCATAACCAGTAGCAGAACCGCTTTCTGTTACAGAATCCCCATTTGAGTTTTCAGTAACGATTGCGTTTGCACCAGTAGTAGAAGCAGAAGCTGCAAATGTTGCAACTGTGCCGTTGGCGCTTCGGATGTCAGCCTTAACTGTCAAAGTCTTTGTAGTGTCCTTAGGAACTACATAGTCGAAGTCAGAGAAGGTGAAGGTGCTACCAGCAGCTCCAGAATTTACCAAGCTTGCGCTATCAAGTTCTGTTGAGCCTTCGTAGAGGTAAACAGTAGTTGAAGCGTTAGCGGCGCCAGAGCCAGTCTTAGTAACAGTGATGTCCATATCAGTGACAGTGACATCATCCTTTTCAGCCTTCAAGTCAATGACGGCCAAAGTAAGTTTGTCCAATTCGTTTTCACTTGCACCAGCTGTAGCAAAGACATCATTCTTCTTAGGAGAAGAAGAGTTGAGCGACATATTCAATGTAGCTGTTTCTGAAAGCTCTGCGCTGAATGTAGTTGAGCGGTTAGACAAAGCAGATGAAGGACCGTATTGGTCGATGCCTGCACCGTCTACACCTCTAACTCCGTTAGCTGGGATAGTAAGGTTGATTGAAGACAAAGTTGTTCTGTCAGTAGATTCGATCGAAGGCATAACATCAGCCTTCAAAACGATTTGCTTTTTGCCACCCTTTGGAACAACAACGCTGAAACCTGTGATAGTTATGTAGTATGTGCTCGACTCCTTAACAACTGTTGAAGAGTTGAGGTCTGCAGAAGCAACTACGCTACCATCGACGGTTACATACATCTTTGAGTAACCCTTTGTGTAGATCTTGCTGTCAGTACCAAGGTTGACCTTGACTCTCTGGATAGCAATGTCAGAGTTTTTAGCTTCGACATTGAGACCGTAGACAGGAGCCATATCATCACCTTCGTATACTGTAGAAACAAGGCCTGCATTGTTTGAAGTTACTGTAAGAGTACCTTCTGCACCAGGAGTAGTAATGCCGCCAGTTGTAGTACCGCCAGTGGTTGTGCCACCAGTTGTAGTACCGCCAGCCATAGCATTTACCTTAGCTCTGGTGATAGGACCGAAGTAACCAGCGGCTGGAGAAATACCAGCTTCAGCTTGATACTTTGCAAGTGCTGACTGAGTCAATGAGCCGAAGTAGCCATAAGCTACACCAGCTGGCATAGACAAGTAGCCCTTGGTGACAAGCCACTGCTGAAGAGCAGAAACCTGAGATCCGGTTGAGCCAATTGTAAGGTCTTGAGTAAAGGTTGTGCCTCCAACTGTAGAACCGCCTTGTGCGGCGATCTGAGCTTGAAGCGTATTGATCTGAGCGAGCAACGAATTAATCATTGCTGTGAGTTCAGCTGTAGTCTGAGCAGATGCAGGAACTGCAAATGTGCTCAAAACCATAGCAGCGCCCAACACGCCCGCAAACAATTTAACTGATTTTGATTTTAACATGTTTTGTAATTTGTCCGCCGTCAAACCCCAAAAATTATTTATAAAAGGTTTGGAGCCAAACAGGGACTTTCTAATAATTAATAATTTATTTTGCCAAAGCTTTTTTGCTTCTAAATATCGACAAGAAGCGCAAAGCCTTTAGCTATTCTAACGCCCCCTATCCGCTCTCGCAAAGGCAAGAGTGTGGATAACAAAGGGTTTTTAGAGTATCTCATACTTCCGCCTTTTAAGCAACCGAATATCGGCTCCACCTGCGCTCACCTACTCTATGCATAGTGCCAGACCTAACTAGCTCCACAAGCTCCCTCTGTATAGTCTTTTCACCACAACCCCTTATATGAGGCGTTATTTCCTTTATACTCGAGCTTGGGTGTAATCTGACAAACTCCAATATGGCATTTTGTCGCGAGTCTTTTCTGGATTGTCCTTTATTTTCGTCTTTTATAACTACTTGATTTGGCACTGTTTTTGCAACCACAGACGCACTATCCGCCGTGCTTCTTGTCGGATTTGGATTTTTTATTTTTACCGTCTCAAAATCTGCTAGGTCATTCTTTTCTAAAACATTTTTGACCGTATTCACCTCGCTACCGGTAATTCCCTCGGAAAAATCTGTAACGGATGCAAGAAAAGATTGGAATTCATTTTTCAAAATCGAAGCATTCATTTCGGACACAAGTCCAGAAACAGAGGTAACTTCCAAAAGAGACAAAAGTTCTAGGACCACCTTTTCAATTTTAGACAAGAGTCTGTAAGAGTTGGCACCTTGTTCGTCTTTTAGCTCAACACAAACAGACATAAGTTGCATCGCTAGTTCCTTTATTCGATTCTTTATTTGATCGTTACCGTCTACAACATTTATGACCAAAAAAACAGCAGAAATAAGCCTGTTTGAGCGGTTATACAACTTCAAAAAGTTTTTTGAAGAATCAGTATTACTATCTATAAGAGACAACTCAGTGTTCATAAAATGTCCTTTATTTATAATGTTATTTTAACCTGTCCTTTATATTATACACTATCGGACAGATAAAAGCAAGTGTCTGTTTTACGTCCTTTACAGGTAGCTTATTGCGTCTTTGAGAGACTGTCAAATTGCTAATTTCGATTGTTCAAACCAGAAACAGAAAAATACTTGAAAGATAGGCTTTACAAAATTCACTTTTTACAAACTCGGTCTATGAATTCGTGATATGATTTGTATGCAATGGGCAGAAAAAAGAAAAGTGAAAAAGAAGAAGAACTAGGAAATTCAGGTAGCCTAAAAAACGAAACCTTGGCCTGGGTTACATCAATAGGACTTTTTGTGCTCTTCACTTTTTTTATGCTTGCCTCTTTTGAAAAGGCTGGTGTAGTCGGTGACAAAATTTATGCCATCTTTTCGACCCTCTTCGGCATAGGCTACTTTTTGATTCCACTCATCTGCCTCTTACTCTCTATCGCTTTTGCCAAATCAATGAAGCATTCTTTTGGTTGGACCAGAAGTCTGGGGAGTGGGGTTTTATTCCTCTCTCTCTTGGCCATCATCGGCCTTGCCTTTGACAACAAAGGTGGGATTATCGGCAACGTAATTTACAAACCCCTGGTCAAACTTTTTGAAGTTTATGCTTCGGCTATAATACTCGGCGCTTTAGCCATCGCCAGTATTCTTATTATTTTTGACACTCCTCTAAACCTTGGCTTTATATTTGGACGTTCCAAGAAAGAAGGTGAGGAAAATATAGAAAAAGAAAAGGAAATAAAAATATCAGGTGCGGAAATAAATGAGGCACCAAAACAAACAGAAACGAAGGTTCCACAACCCGCGGTATCATCAACACCAAAACCTAAGGAACCGGCGGAAACCGAAGAATTTAGATTGAGCAAAGGTTCCCTCTTTAGAGAATGGACCCCACCCCCAATTTCGATGCTAGAGAGAGACAAGGGTAAGCCAGAAGTTGGCGATATAAAAGCGAACGCCAACATCATAAAACGAACTCTCTTGAATTTCGGTATCGTGGTTGAGATGGACGAAATATCTATCGGACCATCAGTAACTCGCTACGCCCTCAAACCGGCCGAAGGTGTAAAGCTTTCAAAAATACTGGGGCTTCAAAACAATCTTGAATTGGCTCTCGCCGCTCACCCCGTGCGCATCGAAGCTCCTATTCCTGGCAAATCCCTCGTCGGCATCGAGATTCCAAATACCGTAAAGACCACCGTCGGTCTCGCTACCCTACTCTCTCAAAACGAATATACCGATTCGCCAAAACCTTTGATGGTGGCTCTGGGCAAAGGCATTTCTGGTATCGCTCAGTTTGCAAACCTGGCCAAAATGCCCCATCTACTTATTGCCGGCGCAACTGGTAGCGGTAAATCAGTAACAATTCACGTTATCATCAATTCAATTCTCTTCCGCAACCCACCAGAGAACCTTAAATTTATAATGATTGACCCAAAGCGCGTCGAGCTAACTCTCTACAACAAAATCCCTCATCTTTTGACCCCAGTTATCACTGATCCGAAAAAGGCAATTATGGCCCTCAAATGGGCCGGCAAAGAAATGGAACGCCGATATCAAATACTCGAGACAAGCAAAGTTCGCGATGTAGAGTCTTACCACAAAAATATTTTGACTCCAGCCCTAGAACAAGCCAAGAAGAATGGGGACACAAACCAAAGCGACATACCCGACACAATGCCTTATATAGTAGTCGTAATAGACGAACTCGCCGATATAATGCAAGCTTATCCGCGCGAACTCGAATCGGCAATCGTGCGCTTGGCCCAGATGAGTCGAGCTGTTGGTATTCACCTCATTCTTTCGACCCAGAGACCTTCGGTCAACGTCATTACTGGCCTAATCAAGGCCAACATTCCGGCTCGTATCGCCTTGCAAGTCGCTTCTCAGTTCGACTCCCGCACCATTCTTGATAGCGCCGGAGCCGAAAAGCTTTTGGGTGCTGGCGATATGCTTTATCTTTCTGGCGAGATGTCAAAACCAATTCGCTTGCAATCCCCTTTCATATCAGAAAACGAGGTCAAAAAGGTGGCCGAATACTTGGGCAAACAAGCTCAGGATGATTTACCGAGCGAAATAAATTTTGAAGTTAGCACAACTGGAGCGGGGGGTATCGAAAGTCGAAATGCCATCTTCGATAGTAGCGACGATGATGTCGATGACGATATGTACGAAGAAGCTAGAGAGACAGTCATCAGGACCGGCAAAGCTTCAACCTCATACCTACAACGCAAGCTTCGCATAGGCTATGCGCGAGCCGCAAGACTTATGGATATCTTGGAAGAAAAGCAAGTCATTGGCCCAGGCGAAGGAGCCAAACCACGCGATGTACTTATAAAACCTGAGGGAGGTTATGCGACCGACTCCCCAGAAGAAGAAACAGACAATGTATCCGTATAAATGCGAAAAAGGCGGTGTTAATATAAAAAAAGTTATAATCATTCTCGGCTTTGTCCTACTTATTGGGTATGGAGTCTTTAATGCTCGCAACCTTATAATCGGCCCAAGAGTTACAATCCTCTACCCGGTTGCCGAGAGCGAAACGACAGAGAACTTTGTCGTGGTGCAAGGCATAGCTAAAAATGTAGTCTTCGTTAGCGTAAACGATCGACCGATTTTTATAGATACAGAAGGCAATTTCAAAGAGAAATTGCTACTTAACCCCGGCTCTAATATAATCAGGCTTTACGGCCGAGACAGGTTTAAACAAGAAGTCGTAGAGGAAATAAGAGTTTATTTTAAACAAGAAAATTTACAAGAAATAACAGAATAAAATGGCAAAAAAAGAAAAAACTGAAAAAAAGGAAGAATCGATGGATTCCAAGGTCGCAGATGCGATAAGAGAAATAAAAACCAAATTTGGTGATGACAGTATAATGACATTAGGACAGGCGCCCAAGGTTGATGTCGGGGTGATTCCAACGGGCTCAATCGGGCTCGATGCGGCCCTTGGTGTCGGCGGAATGCCAAGAGGTAGAATCATCGAAATATTTGGACCAGAATCAAGCGGCAAGACCACTTTGGCACTACACGTAGTGGCCGAAGCTCAAAAGTTGCAAGGCGTATGTGCTTTTATCGACGCCGAGCATGCTCTTGACCCAGAGTATGCTAAGCGCATTGGAGTAAAGATAGATGAGCTTCTAATATCCCAACCAGATACCGGAGAACAGGCTTTGGAAATAGTCGATTCTCTGGTGCGATCAAACAAAATCGATGTTATCGTAGTCGACTCGGTCGCTGCCCTGACTCCAAAAGACGAAATCGAAGGAGATATGGGCGCTCACCACGTCGGCAAACAAGCCCGTCTGATGAGCCAAGCTTTGCGCAAACTCACTGCCATCTCGGCAAAATCTAAAACCATTGTAATCTTTATCAACCAAATTCGAATGCAAATTGGTGTTATGTTTGGCAATCCAGAAACTACTCCAGGCGGTAAAGCTCTCAAATTCTACACCAGCGTCCGACTCGATATCAGAAGAATTGCTCAGATAAAAAAGGGTGAAGAAATAATGGGCGGTAGAGTGCGAGTCAAGGTGGTCAAAAACAAAGTCGCCGCGCCGTTCAAACAAACCGAGTTTGACCTGATGTATAACGAAGGTATTTCTAAAGAAGGCGAAATGCTAGCTCTTGGCGAAAGAATGGGCATCATTCAAAAATCAGGCGCTTCCTATAAGTATGGCGACCTGCCTCTTGGACGTGGCTACGACGCTACCCGCCAATTTCTAAAGCAAGACAAAAAACTCTCAAGCGAAATTCTCAAAGAAATCCGCAAGCGCCTCCACGACAACGGCGGCTCAATCGCCCCTGTCGCCAAAACCGACGAAAGTGAGGAGGAATAAACGGCCTTGAAATAAGCCTTTGATTAGGGTATCATCTTGAGGCTAGTTTTGGCATTTTTATTTTGACTATTTTCTATTATCTATAACCTACTATCTATCCAATGCTTGAATACAACGAAATTACAGTCGGCAAGTTTATAATCTACAACGGCGAGCCGTGGGAGGTTTTGAGTGCCCACGTCTTTAGAAAGCAACAAAGAAAACCGGTCAACGCGACCAAACTGCGCAACCTTATTACTGGCCGAATCACCGAGAATTCATTTCACGTATCCGAAAAGGCCGAAGAAGCAGAGCTTACCACCAAAAATATCAAATTTATTTACGAAGCTAAGCCTGCCCGCAACGCCTCGCTGGGCTCGGCTAGCGTGGCGGGCGGGGGCGAATATTGGTTCCACGAGGAGGGCGAACCGAGCAAGAGATTTGCCCTAAAAGAAGAGCAGATTGGTTTTGGTGTAAAGTTTTTGAAAAAGGACGCCATAGCCAAAGCAATGATTTTTGAAGAAAAGATTATCGGTATCAAAATGCCAATCAAAGTAGAGCTCAAAGTAGTCGAGGCACCACCCAACATGAAAGGCAACACCGCTCAAGGTGGCAACAAGGTGGTCAAAGTAGAAACCGGCGCCTCAGTCAACGCTCCCCTTTTCATTAATGACGGCGATACTATTGTTGTGAATACGGAGACTGGAGAATATGTGTCTCGTATCTAAATAACTCCCTAAATCCCTCTTACTACAAGAGGGATTTTCTCGGAGTTCGGAACCCCTCTTAAGAATAAGAGGGGGTTGGGGTGATATGACGGAATTAAGCTTTACCTACTAACGTAAGGCAACAGCCCCATAAAGCGAGCGCGCTTGATAGCTAGAGCCAAGGGTCTTTGGAATTCACTAGAAACTCCGGTTCGCTTTTTGCCCAAGATTCGAGCGTGCGGGTTGATAAACTTTTTGAGCAAATCAACATCTTTATAATCGATATGTTTGATACCGTTTTGTTTGAAGAAACATTGTGTGTTGTTGGTCATTTTTTTTGATTAAAAATTGAAGATTAAAAGATTGAATAAATTAGAATGGGATATCTTCGGCGTTTATTTCCTCTTCTGGATATTCTATTGAGGGCACCTTTTCTTTCGGTTCGCTTTCTGTCTTAGGAGCAGATTCTGGTTTGCTATAAGAGCCAGTAGTGCCGCCCTTTGGACCGAATTGAATCCTATCGGCCACTATCTCGGTCTTGTATCTTTTGGTGCCGTCTGGTGCGTCCCAACTTCTAGTTTGAATTCTACCTTCGACAAATACGCCATTGCCTTTGGATAGATACTGCTTAACCAATTCAGCTTGGCGACCAAAGACCACGACGTTGTGGTAATCGGTTGATTCTTGTTTGGCACCATTTTTATCTTTCCAAACTCGATTGGTAGCAATGCCCATCTCACAAACCTGCATACCAGATGGTAAACCCTTTAATTCTGGATCGCGGGTGAGGTTGCCGTAAATAATTGCCTTGTTGATGTACATAGAGTTAAAAGTTATAAAGTAAAAAGTTTATAAAGTTAACTAATGACGAGATCGTCGATACTTTTGTCCATTTCTTCTTCAGAAACCGGCAAGGCTGCCTCCTTCTCGGACAAATCGCTAACTAGCGGAATTTCACCATCTGCATCAACCGACTTTCTAGCCGAAGCAATCTTTGGAATATACAGGGTATTCTCTTTTACGGTCTTTATGATTATGTGTCTCAAGATTTGTGGGTTTGATTTTAGAGACTCATCAACAATCTTTATGTTTTCTCTCTCAAGCTCAAATTTGACCCAGCCAAAATAAGCTTTGTTGAAAGACGTGTATTTCGACTCTGATCTTTTAGAAATCTCGTAAGCCAAGTTTATTAGCTCAGGAAAACTTTCCGAGATAATGGCTCCACCAGAGGAAGTAATGGATTCGTGAAGCTTAGAAACCTCTTCTCGCAACTCCGTTTCAGTAACGGTCGGTAGAATATGGAAACCAATTTCATATACTTGTAAATCGTCTTTTTCTGTTTCTTGCATAATTTTACCCCGCGGGTTTGCCCCAAATGGAGCAAGCAGAAGCCGGCTATAATAAAATGGCTTCGGACAGGGCTAGGCCAAATAATATCACAAAATCCTAGCTTGGCAACCCAAACATTTTTTGAGCATTTTGGAGCAATTCAATCCGGACCTTTTCTTCTGTCTCCCCCCTTATTTCTGCAATCTTCTTTGCAACTTCTATCACAAACGTTGGTTCATTGCGCTTACCCCGGTAAGGCACAGGGGCCACAAAAGGTGAGTCGGTTTCGGACATTATGGAGCCTATTGGAGCAAACTTTATCACTTCATCATAGTCGTGAGTAAATGTAACCACTCCTGTAAAAGATAGTGTAAATCCTAAGTCAAGAAATCTTTTGGCTTGTTCCTTGGTGCCGGCAAAGAAGTGGCTATTGCCTCTTAACTTTTTATCGTCGTAACTCTCTAAAATAGCGCGTACTTCGTCGTATGAGTCCCCGCCCGCCACGCTAGCCGAGCCCAGCGAGGCGTTGCGGGCAGGGCGACAATGCAGCATCAGGGGTTTATTATGTTTTAGCGCAAATTCTATTTGTTTACGAAACAAAATTTCCTGTCTCTCTTTTTCTGCTTCCAACTCCTCTGGTTTTAATCTAAAGAAATCTAGACCGCACTCGCCTATAGCAACCACCTTCTCGCTCGCTACCAACTTTTCAAACAGAGCTTCATCAAATTCTTTTTCCTCTGGATGCACACCAATACAGGCCCAGATATTTTCATTTTCTTCAGCAATTTTTACTGCCCTTTTGCAACTTTCCAAATCAGTGCCTATCGTTATCGCCCCTACTTCCCGCTCCCTCATTCGCGCCAAAACCTCGCCCAATTCAGCGCCATAATCTGGGAAATCTAGGTGACAGTGGACGTCGATGTATTTCATTACGATATCTTAGCATACAAACCCCACCCGGACTGGCGTCTCGACCTCCCCTTAGCAGGGGAGGTTCAAAACATCAAACACATATTTTGATTTTCTCCATTACCAAGTCAATATTGTTTTCCACTTCTTGGTTTGTAAATCTTAAAACCGTAAATCCCATATCAACAAAAAACCTGTCTCTAATCTCGTCATATTCTTTATTTTCAGATTTATTGTGTATTTCTCCATCAACTTCTATAACCAATTTCTTTTCAATACAATAAAAATCCAAAATGTACCCCCCAATACTGTGCTGTCTCCTAAATTTTACACCTAGTTTTTTGTTCCTTAAATAATCCCACAGAATATCTTCTGCTTTGGTGGGATTGTTTCTTAATTCCCTTCGGCGATCTAATAGGTTATTTAGATTATTTATTCTTTCCATGATTGGGTTCGAGCACCTCCCCTGCTAAGGGGAGGTCTAGGGCAAAGCCCAGGGTGGGGTTAGTCTTTTCTTTGGAACAGTGGCTTCTTTGGTTTTTTATTTTTTGGATTATATAAATAACTAATGATTTTCTCAGAGGTGTCTGGCATGACCGGTTTAAGCCAGAAAGCAATCTCATAAAGATGGGTGCAAAGTTCAGTAACTATTTTTATCGCACTACTTGGATCAGTTTTAAATTTCTTGTATGGTTCTTCAGTTTGGATTTTTTTGTCTGCCGCTTGAATGAGTAGCCATATATGATCCATATATCCATTAATATCAAATTTATCAAGGTATTCGTTATTAACAAAAAATACATCCGGGTCTATAGTATCCACAGTGCTTACTCCGTAATTATCCGCCATAGTCAAAACCCTGGAGACCAAATTCCCCAGCCCATTAGCCAAATTGGCATTGTAGGCTTCCTTAAACTTTTCCATTGTCATATCGCTATCTTCAAACGTGGAAAGTTCGCGCGCTACATAGTAACGCAGAGCATCAGTGCCATATTCGCTGACCACATCATACGGACTGATAACATTACCTAAAGATTTGGACATTTTTTGTCCACCACTGTTTATGAAGCCGTTGATTATTATGTTATGAGTTGGAGTGAGCCCAGCTGAAAGCAGCATTGCTTGCCACATTGCCGATTGCTGACGTAGGTTGTCTTTGCCAGCATATTGCACCGGAGTGCCGTTGACCCAAAATTTTTCATAGTCTCCGTCTTTTTCTGATTCAGGCCAGCCCAAAGTTGAAATGTAATTTACAAGCGCATCAAACCAAACATACATGACATGATCTTCATCACCAGGGACTGGTATACCCCAAGGCATTTTAGTTTTCAGGCGCGAGATACTAAAATCCTGCAATCCCCTTTCAACAAAAGCTTTGATTTCGTTGAACCTAAAATCTGGTATTACGAGTTTTGGATTTTGTTTATAAAGTTCAAGCAGTTTATCTTGATATTTGCTCCATCTGAAAAAATAGTTTTCTTCTTCTCTAATTTCTAATTCTTTATTTGGGTGTAACGGACATCTGCCATCCACAAGTTCTGATTCTTGTTTTTCCAACTCACAGCCAACACAATACTTTATTTTGTAATTTTTTTTATAAATATCTCCGTTTGCGTCGCAACGCCTCCAAAATTCTTGGGTAGACCGTTTGTGGTGAGTATCGGTTGTGCGAACAAAGTGAATATCCGGAGAAAGACCTAAGAGTGGCATCAACCCTTTAAATTTTTCCGCCCATTCATCTACATACCTCTGAGGGTCTTTGCCTTCTTCCAGAGCCCGAGAATAAACCTTTTGCCCATGCTCATCGGTACCAGTATTAAAAAATACTTCAAACCCTGCAAGCCTTTTGTATCTAGCAATAATATCTGCTCGAATAAACTCCATCCCATGGCCAATATGAGGATCGGAATTTACATACGGCAGAGTTGTAGTAATATAAAAAATCTTTGCCATTACTATAGCCTACTTTGAAGTCGATTTTTCGGCAAGGGCCCGAGCCTCGGCTTTATCTTTTTCGATATCCGAAAGATACTCCATGAGCATCGAGGCAAGAGGTACCGATATTATAAGGCCTACAAACCCAGCGAGTTTGGCACCCACAATAAGCGCCAAGATAGAGACAATTGGTGGCACACCAACAATTTTGCGCACCACCAAAGGATAAATAAGCTGATTTTCAAATTGCTGGATTATTACATAAAGCCCGACGACCAGAAGCGCACTGGTCATTCCATCGGTAATCAGCGCAATCGAAACAGCCGGAATGGCCGCTAAGATTGGACCAAAGAGCGGAATAATTTCGAACATACCAGCGAGGACTGCAAGCAGAAGTGCGTTTTCAACCTGAAGCAAGGTTAGTCCCAAAAAGACCAGCATTGCCACAATGATAGCCAGCACTATCTGGCCCTGCATCCAAAGACCGATTTTGTGTTGCGACCTCTTCCAGAGACTGATGACATAGTTTTCTTGTTTGGCCGGAGTCACAATTCGCAAAAAGTTTGTTACCCCATCCGCTTCGGTAGAAAGATAAAAAGACAAAACGATAACCAAAATGAAAGAGAGTATGCCTCCAAAAACAGCACTGGCTGTCGAGAAGAACCCTTGAGAAATATTTGATACTGCCGTGTCTATCTGCTCAACAATTTGGGCCAATGAAAAACTTGAGGAAATATTGCCTAAAGCTGGATTATTGCTTAGCCAACCATTACTCTGAAGCGGGTTCCAAACTTGCAACTCACCCAAATAGCCGGGCAAACTAGAAAGCAGCGAGGCCGATTGGTTGAGTAATGGCAAAAAGAGGAAGTAGAACGACCCAACCAAGATGACTGCGATAATAGAATAGACAAATAAAACCGAAATAATTCTTGGAACGCCCTTGCGTAAGAGCCATTTGGTACCCGGTTCAATCGCAGAAGCGATTACGACCGCAAGGAGCACAACCAAAATGATGTCGCTCAAAACATAGATACCTATAAAGCCGAGCAGAATCAACAGCGCCTTAAAGATAGTTCCGCTACTAATCTGAATTATTTTTTCTTCTGAAGACTTTGCCATATTTAGATTAAGCTTACTGCTTCCTACTCAGAGCTCCTAGTATTTGTGTGGATTAAATAAAATTACGAATTTATTTTGCTCGAGATGTACTGAACAAGTTCTGTTTCTAGTACCCGCTCTTGCTTGCCAGTGTCTCTATCTCTAACTGTAACGCCGGCATTTTGCTCAAGTGTTTCAAAATCAACTGTCACACAGAATGGTGTACCGATTTCATCTTGTCTCCTATACCTTTTGCCAATGTTACCATTGTCGTCAAATTCACACCTAAAGTTCTTTTTGAGTAGTGTGTGTATCGCTTCGGCTTTGGCTACCAACTCGGGTTTATTCTTAAGCAGTGGAAAAACAGCAACCTTGATTGGAGCGAGCCTTGGTGAGAGCTTCAAAACCACTCGCGTATCGCCATCAAGTTCATCTTCATAATAAGCATCAGATACAAATGCCAAAAACATTCTGCCCATACCAACTGAAGTCTCCAAAATCCAAGGAATGTACTTTTCTCCGCTGTGCGGATCGGTATAGTTGAGATCGGTGCCAGAATACTTCATATGTTGAGTGAGGTCATAATCAGAACGATCGTGAATACCCTCGAGCTCATCAAAACCAGTCGGAAAATTATACTCTATATCCCACGCATCCTTAGCATAAAATACCAAGTTTTCGTGTTGCACAAATTTTAAGTTTTCAGGTTTGATACCAAGACCGACATACCAATCAAACCTACTTTGTTTGATTTTTTCGTATTCGGCTTTGTTTTCATTTGGTCGGACAAAATATTGGGTATCGGCTTGCTCTAATTCGCGAGTTCGAAAAAGAAAATTCCTCGGCGAAATCTCATTGCGAAAAGCTTTGCCAATTTGAGCGATACCAAAAGGTATCTGCATCCGCGTTGAATTAACAACATTTTTAAAATTGAGATAAATGCCCTGACAGGCTTCACCGGGCAAGTAGACTGGGTTTTTGCCCTCACTAGTAAAATCGCCGAGATTTGATTTGACTAACAAATTAAAAGCTCGAGCCGGGGTAAAATCGTGAGAACCACACTGCGGACAAGAAATTTCTTTTTTATGTTCTTCAAAAAGTCGAGCTAGTTCATCTTCAGGCATTTTTTCGTCTGCATTAATGCCTATATTTTTTAATTCTTTATCAACTCGAATACGCGTATTGCATTTGCGACATTCAGAAAGTGGATCAGAAAATCCACTAGTGTGGCCCGAGGCTTCCCAAACTCGCGGATCCTTAAACATAGCCGAGTCAATACCTACATAATCATCGCGCATTTGCACGTGAGCTTTCCACCATTCAGATTTTAAATTATTGAGCAGTTCAACACCATAAGGCCCAAAATCATAAAGACCGGCCATACCGCCATAGATTTCTGAACCTTGAAAGACAAATCCCCTTCTTTTGCAGAGGGACACTATTTTTTCCATTTTATTTTCTTCTGCCATATAGTTAAGCTATCATTTTAGATTAATTAGAGCAATTAGAATAATTAGAGAAATTCTATTGACTAACTTTATCATTGCCCGTCTTGAATGTAGCATCGCCCGAAAAATCAGTGGTGACTGGTAAACCACTCACACCCACTTGAGCGTTTGTTACCCGATCTGTGCCAACCAGCGTCGCCTCACCAACAAGCACTGGGTTACTGCCTATTTGGCTAGTGCTTGGAGTAAGTTCGACTTGGAAATAAACATCGCGCGACGGAGAAGAAAAACCTGTATTCGGTAGCAGAGTGCCAACGCTCCAAACAATTTCTTTGGTCGTTGGATTGAAGCTAAACTTTTCTCCACTTGGCGAGTAAAGACCAGTCCATTTTACATACGGAGGCAGAGTGGCCCGCACTTCAGCGTTGCCGACTTGGTTGAAAGAATTAGAAACTCTCCAAACAATAGTGTAGGTAGTTGGTGTATTCACTTTTGGCGGAATTGGTCCGGAATTTTCGAAGCTACCTTCTGAACGAACAGTCTTGGCCGAAAGCGACAAATCGGTTGCCAAAACTATTTTTCGACTTTCGGTTGCAGAGACTACCTCAACCGAGCCCGACTCTAGAACTCTCTCACCTCTAGCCTTAACCGTCATTACAATCTCCGGTCTTTGATTTCTTGGCACAGAGCTATAAGGCAGAGGGGCTAATCTGAAAGAGAGCCGGGTCTGAGAACCTGGACCAAGATCAGATAATTCGGTCACCGAACGACTATCCCAAAGAATCGTGTTGTCGGCCGATCGGAAAAATCCACCCTGACCAGCCGAAACACTGAGCTGATCAAAAGCCCCTCCAGAAAAATTTATTTCCACCTGAGTATTAAAAAGTCTGGTCGGCAAATTATTCATAATATTTAGACCCGCTTCAACAAAAGAACCACCCCTTACAGAATAATCGCCACTTTTACCATTGAGAAAAACATCCAAACCAATAAAAGGTTTTTTGATTAAAATAGATTCGGTCAATTCGGCGATTACAACCCCTATTGCCCTATCATCGTCCGGACTTACCGTACCCGTCGAAACCTTAAAAACTTTTTCTTCGTTATCTTGGCCAATTATTGTACCCCTAACGGAAACGGTCTTCTTTTCACCCTTACCCAAACTGCCAAATTTCCAAACATTATCTCCAGCAAAAGGACTCGGTGACGCACTCGAGAAAACGAAACCAAAAGGATAATCAATTTTTAAAACAAGATTATTGATACTATCTTGCGAGTTTGACGCAAGCTCAACATTGAAAGTTAGTTCTTGGTTTGAGTTGGCTTCTTTGGGATAAGTGGGCGAAAGTATAACCGGAGCAGAGCTGATAGCCACCTCGTGTTCTTTTTCTTTGAAGAAGGTAGCGCTCGAATTTTCTACCCTATATTCGAGCGAAAGTTTAATCAGCTTTACCGACTCCTTCTCGCCAAAAAATACACCCGAGATGGTTTGGGTATAGCTCTCTCCCGGAGCGATATCGCCTATGGTCAACCTTTCTCTGCTCAAATCTTTGGTCAAGTCTTTGGGCGAACGAGTGCCGGCTGGATATTCGATAAGAAGCGTAGCTGAGTTGAGCGAGGTGTTGTTGTTGTTGATTATGGTTATATCGAAAGAAGATTCTTGGCCACCACCGATACTCGTCGGACCAACCACCTTTATGTCTACGTTTTCTGAAGAGATGAGATTTACACCACCAAAGAAAACAAAACCCGCCGTCAAGCTAGACAGAGCAAACAAAAACACTGCGACTATAAAAAACTTTTTTACAAAACTGCTTTTATTCATTGCGGTTTTTGAAATTTTTGAAGCCAGCACATCAAAACGGTTGCGCCCATCTGCTTGCCAACCATCATTTGCCCCCAGCACGTCATTATCAAAGGTATCGGGCTCAAGGTCAGACCTACCCGGATCTATTACTTCCGGCGCTTTGCGTGAATAAAGCTTTTTTTCTAATCGCTCCAGCTTATTTCTTTCCATTGTTCAATTATATCACGTTCCAATTCTTGCCACCGATAGCGACTCGTTGATAAGTTTGATAAAGCGTTCTCTCTTTGGGGCAAGAAGTGCCAGATTTTCCGAATCAATTGTATCGATATTTATATAAGAAGATATTTCTGGGTCCTCCCGCAAAAAACCAAGAATATGCAGTATCTTTGAAAGCGTCAGCCACTCAAGCGGTGCAACTTCTGTTGGCTTGGCCAGAACCAAAAATTCAAGAAAGTTTGAGATAGTAGCAAAAAGAGTCGGACTGGCCTCTTCTCCAGAAAGCAATTTGCGGAGCAGTGCAAACACATTAGCCATTATTCTTATTTTTTCGGGATTAGTCTTTAATGTTTCGAAAAAATTTTTCTGGCTCCGCCCACTAACGATTCTCCAACCGGCTTTACCCGACACCAACGAAAACTCACCCAAAGAAAAATCCTGACAGCTCAGGCGCAATTTGGAGACGCCGCTTCTAGCCGATTGGGCCTTGGCCCAAACTAGCCCCAAGTTTTCGGTCAAAAGACCGACTCGCCTGTCACTGAGACCCTCGCTTAGGCCAAAAAGGACGATACCTTTGGTGTGATGCTTTGAATACATTGAAAAATTGAAAATTAAAAGATTGAAAGATTGAATTTCATTTCACCAATATTTGCCGCTTCTCCATCGTTGCTTTCAAAAATAATTTCAGAGACGTTGGTTGGCTTTTTTATTTCTTCGCTAAGCGATTCAATAAAGGCCCTACCCTTTTCGTCGGTCTCGACCAACAACTTGATTGTGTCGCTCGGCGCTAGACCTTTTTGTTTGCGCAAATCCTGCACCGCCCGCACAAACTCGCGCATCTGCCCTTCCTTTTTCAAATCTTCTGTAATCGTCGTGTCCAGCTCGACTTCATCGCTAATCGAATCATCAAAAACAACATTTTTTACATTAACCTCGTCTTTTATAAGTTCGAGGTACTCTTCGGACAATTTTGATTTTTGGGTTTTGATTTTTAAATTATTTAGCGGTTGCCTCACTTTGATGCCAGCAGTGTTTCTCTTTTCCAAAGCATACGAAACGACTTTTCTCACCTCCGACATATTTTCTAGAATCTTGTCATCGACTTTGCCTCCAGTTGGAAAATCACACAAATGAACACTTTCTGGATCACCCTCGCCTCTTACTTCTCTATAAACACTTTCAGCAAGAAATGGCATTATTGGCGCAAACAGTTTTGAGAAGGTTAGAAGCACAAATCTTGTTGTCTCCATTGCGTCTTTGCGATCGTCTAGGTCGTCGCTCTTAAACCTATCGCGTGAACGACGAACATACCAAGTTGAAAAATCATCAACAAAAGGTTTTATTGCCCTCGAAGCAGTAACGGTGTCATAACTTTCCATTGCTTGCGTAATCTCGGTTATAACTTGGTTCAATCTTGATAAAATCCATTGGTCCAAAACATTTGATTTGCGAGAAAGCTCTTTTGGTGGGTTGGTATCATCGTTGTACATTTTGAAAAAGGTCAAACAGTTCCAGAAGATATTTATGACTCGATTATTTTGCTCCTTATATTCTTCATCTCTAAAACTCATATCTTCTGCCTGCATGACCACACTACCCATCATGTAAAGCCTTAGAGCATCGGCTCCAATTTCGTCAAAGTTTGCAAGCGGGTCTGTATAATTACCCTTTGATTTGGACATTTTGGTGCCATCTTTAGCAAGCACGTTGCCAGTTGTCACTACATTCCTAAAAGAAGCTGAGTCAAAAAGAGCGACGCTCATAACATGCATGTAATAAAACCAGGTTCTGGTTTGAGCAATATATTCGGCAATAAAGTCACCAGGAAAACGCTTTTCAAATTCTTTTTTGTTCTCTGTCGGATAATGCCATTCAGCAAAAGGCATTGAGCCAGATTCGAGCCAACAATCTACTACCTCTTTTATTCTTGTTAACCTATTGCCATCTTCATCTACAAGCTCTACTTCATCAATATAAGGTTTGTGTAGATCAAGTTCGTAATTGTGATTGTGAGGAAGAGGTACAAAATCATAGCTATATATTTCACCAACTTGCGGATCCACCGTATCAACAAAGTTTTTTGACTGTTTGGCGTCCGCTCCAGCAATAACAGCAGGAAAAACTTCGAGGAACATTCCGTGAGTAACGATTAATATATTTTTACCTTGATACTTAGCATCAATATCATAAACAAAATCTCCGGTACGATTTTTGGCATCTTGGTAACTCTCACCATTTGGCAGTTTGTCACCAAAATCTTGCATCGACGCCTCTTCATACTTCAAGAAGTCAGCAAAAGGCTTGAGATGTAGATCCCCAAAGTTAAGTTCGCGAATGCGATCATCGTAAATTATTTTGTCTTTTGGATAGCCCATTTCTTCAGCAATCATTTCCGCTGTTTCTCTGGTGCGTACAAAGGGCGAGCAATAAATAACGTCGATTTTTTCCTTCTTCAGTTTTTCTCCAGCTTTCCTTGCTTGTTCCTTCCCTTTTTCTGTCAGGTGGTGTGGTAAATTTGGATCATTGCTTACGATATCAAGCACATTGTGCTCACCCTCACCATGACGAACGGCAAAATATTTGTTGCCACTCTTCTTTGTATACTTTTTTAGCTCTTCCAAAGACCCGATTATTCTGACTTCTCCCGTCTTTTCGTTCTTCCAAATTGGCAAAGGCGAAGCCCAATAGCGATTGCGCGAAATCGTCCAATCTGGTGCGTTTTCGATGATGTTTTGGAATCGGCCATGCTTCAAATATTCTGGCACCCAATTTATGTCTTCGTTGAGTTTCAGTAATTTGTCTTTGATTTTTTGGATATTTATAAACCAAGAAGAGACGGCGTTGTAGATAAGCGCCGTGCCACAGCGATAGCAATGCGGATAAGAGTGAGTGTTGTTTTTCCTTTCAAAAAGTAGATTGGCTTTTTCTAGATAATCTTTTATTTCCGTTTCCGCCTTCTTTATATACTTACCCTGCAAAAATTCTGGTGCATTTTCGTTATACTTACCCCCCAAATCCAGCAGATCAACCATAGGCAAACCTTCCTTAACACCAAGGTTGTAGTCGTCCTCACCATACATCACCGCCGTGTGCACAATTCCCGTACCTTCTTCTGTATTTACAAAATCTCCAGCATAAACTTTGTAAGCCTTTGGCGACTCCTTTATTTTTGGAATATCAAAAAGAGGTTCGTATTCTAACCCAACCAAATCTTTACCAACCAGCTCGCCATTTTCATCCGCTCTAATTATTTTTTCTCCATCTTGTTCACCGATTGCGTATTTTATTTTCTCACCCACCGCGAGCGCAACATTACCAGGCAGAGTCCACGGAGTTGTGGTCCAGGCGAGCAAAAATGCTTCACCTTGCAAACCAATTTTTTCTGGATTTTTTATTTTAAATTTAATCGTGACCGCCTCCTCAGTAATATCTTTGTAAGAATTGTCCATAGCAATTTCAGCTTTGGCGAGTGGAGTTTCGCAATGCGGACAATACATCAACACTTTTCGGCCTTCATAGAGCAAGCCCTTTTTGTTCATTTCCGAAAGCGCCCACCAAACCGACTCAATATAAGAATTGTCCATTGTCTTGTAGGCATTCTCAAACTCTACCCAGCGACCAATTCTTTCGACATACTTTTGCCAATCACTCGCGTATTGCAAAACCATATTTCGCGCTTCTTCGTTAAAGCGTGCCACACCAATTTTTTCTATATCTTTTTTAGTTTTGAGCTCGAGCTTCTTCTCTACCAACGACTCAATCGGCAAACCGTGTGTATCCCAACCCCACCTACGACGCACCCGAAACCCCTGCATTGTCTTGTACCGAGGAATAACATCTTTGATTATAGAAGAAAGAAGCGAGCCGTAGTGTGGCAAACCAGTCGCAAACGGCGGCCCATCATAAAATACAAATTCACCCTTTGGGCTTTCCTTTTCAAGCGATTTTTCAAAAATTTTGTTTTCCTGCCAAAACTTTAGAATCTCTTCTTCCCTCTCGGCCGTTTTAGATTTAGCTTTTTTGTCCTCTTCACTCATTCCCAAAATATAGCAGTTTTTTGTCTTTTTTTCTAATCCCCCCCTTCCTCATTCCCTATTCAAAAATCTTCTGCATTTCTTTCTATGAACATAATTACGACATTTGTGCGACCGCACGAAAGTCGTAATTGTTATAAGTTATTTAGTTTAAAGGGAGTTTAAAATGTTTCCGTAGCCATTCATCATTTTCAATTGATTCTACTGTCATATAAACGAGGTCTTCATCTTTCACTTCAAGATGGGTCCTTATGAGATGAATCACCCCTTCGCACGGATAGGGATAGACCCAAACGCTGTTTTGCAATTTTACAAACCCACATTGTAAAAGAGTATAACGAATCTCATCACGAGCAAACTTTTCACTCTCCTTGATATCAAAGATGACTACTCTGTATTTATTGTCCCATTTTTTTGGAATAGAGATTGTTTGGAGCTTAGCCTGAATTTTAAAAAGATTTCGACTGCCTTCTTTGGTTAATTTGGCAAATTTTTCCCCATTTTTTTCTACTATACTTACCAAGCCTTTTTTAACCAGTCTTTCCAAAGAATCGTTAACGTAGTATTTGTGTCTATCAAGTAATTTTTTGGTCACACCAAGTTTTTTCAAAGCAAAAATTACACCTGGGGCAACCGCAGCTAGACTAATGACCGTAGCACCCGCAAGTGAGGCAAGTATAATCTGACCAACTGGAATTAATTTTCTCACACCCTCTTTTTTCTTCTTTCGCTCTATTTTTTGTACTATTTTTTTCATATACTCATATTACGACATTTGTGCGACCGCACGAAAGTCGTAATTGTGGATTATGGATTTAAGGTTAATTTAATCTAAACTAGGAAGCAGTCAGGTTCTTTAGTCGTGCTTTTATTAAAAAGTATTGTGTTGTATAATTGCATAATTATTATAAAGCTATTATAAACAAAATTATGGGCACTAATAATTCTCAAAATATGGAAGCTCCTCAATTTTCAGGAGCAAATTTACCTCCTCAACCTCAGGTAAAATCAAATAAGACAATACTTATTCTTATCGGTCTCATTATTCTTGCAGGGTTATTTTTTTGGGGACTGAAATACACCAAAAATGGCACTCCTAGCAAACAATACCTAACTTACGCCGAATGTGTATCTGACACCAAACTGCCCTGTAAGCATTATTTTGTAGGCGACTTTGGACAAGAATGGAAACCTTCCCCATACAAAACTCAACAAGAGTGTAGTGAAAAAGAACAAATAGTAGGCTCTACCTGTGTAGTGCCAGAAGGAAACTTTTCTGATACAAGATGGGTTGGATCGGTAGACGTAGAAAGGGCCAAAAGCGAACAAAATAATTCTCAGAATTTATCAGAAAGTTCAATTAAAACAAATACTTATTTTGACGGTACTATAAAACTTGTGGATGGCTATTATTCAGGCAAAGATGAGAGTGGGAAAATTTCTCCTGATTACTACACAAAAATAGATTCTATTATCCACGGGGATTTAAATGGAGACTACAATAATGATGCTGTGGTTATTCTATCATCTCGATCAGGAGGCACTGGCGTTGGGCGTGATGTGGCTTTTGTGTTAAACCAAAAAGGCGAGGCGTTTCCGATTGACACTTTTTCTATTATAGATGACCGCCCAGAAATCAAGAGCATAAAAATTGAAAATGGACTTGTGTTAGTAACTTACGCGCCATGGAATGGAGGGGATACAATCGATAAAACTATTCAACTAAAATTATCTGGCTCTAAAATAGAGCAAGTAAAAGGTGGGGACACCAACACGTCTAGTGGTCCTGGTACTAAAACTTACACTGATAATCAAAGCCAATATTCAATCAAATACCCACAAAATTGGTCATTAACAAAAAATGGCAATCTCATAAGTCTGTACGGACCAAACGCAGATTTAAGTAGCATCACAATTAAATACTATTCTGATTTGAATGCTCTTCCATTGAATCCAAAGACTAAAAAGTCTTACGGGAACTTTGAGCAGTATGTGATGGATTCTAGTTTCTTTACCAACCAGAAAATAGTATCTCTCGGATTTGGAACCGCCAAATCCGCGGTTCTTGCTCAAGATTCTTCTTATAGAGTGTTGTTAGTTGGTGGAAATGGTCATTTTTACGAGATGACCTATAAAGAAAGGTATGGCCAAACTCTTTCTGAATTGGAAAATATACTCTTCACTTTCGAGTTTACTAAATAAGTCGTTATCGGATAGATCAGACTTTTATTCCACTTTCAAAAGCGACCTTGTTTCCTCAAATTCCTCGGGCAACGGTGATTCGATGGTTATAAAAGTATGATTAGGTAATTCTAGTTTGATAGAAAAGGCACGTAGGGCCAAACGATCAAAAATTGGGTGGTTGGTTCCCCCTTTAAGGTAAAGGGGGTTAGGGGGATTATTTGGCCCATAGAGCTTATCTCCAACTACCGGATGACTGATAGATTTGAGATGGACACGGATTTGGTGAGTTCGACCGGTCTTGGGCCTAACTTCGAGATAAGAAATGCTGCTATCGATGTTATTGTTTTTTTCTTCCTCCCTCTCCTGCAATAGGAGAGGGTCGACTCCGATTCCAATCGGAGCGGGGTGAGGTATAGATCCCAAAACCTTATACTCCGTCACCGCCTCGCGCAGTTCGCCCTTGGCACCAAACTCGGCCGACCATTTGCGAAAGTCAGATGCGCTGCGGCCAATCGGTTTATCAATCACTCCAACCATTTTGTCTGGCGAAAAGTGGCCCCACACCACCGTGTGATAAATTTTTTCTACCTTTCGATTTTGAAATTGGTCTTTGAGGTAAGCAAAAGCTTCGGCAGTCTTGGCGACTAATATCACTCCGCTTGTCTCGCGATCAAGCCGATGCACAATGCCCGGCCTCTTTATAATTTCGCCATTTTGCAAAGTCTGCATCTCCCCCACTTCTTCAAGCGCTGGATAATTTGCCCGCACCCAATCCACCAGAGTTTCTGTGTTATTGCGGCCATCAGCATGCACCATTACCCCGCTTGGTTTGTCGAGTGCAAGCAAAAAATCATCTTCGTATAAAATATTTATTTTCATTTGGAGTTTCGCATTTGCGCTCTCGCCAGGAATCGAACCTGGAATAGGAGATTAGAAGTCTCCTGTTATATCCATTTAACTACGAGAGCTTTGATAAGGTGTGTTTCTTCCCCAAGACCCTTGCTCTTTGTATGTCTTTCTTCGGTGGCAATTTGCACATCTTATGTCACATTTATTTATTTCTTTAAATACCGATTCCCATGAATAATGGCCGGATAACATTTTCCCAATTATCTTGAACTTTTCTGCAGAATTTCTATGGTCAAATTCTAGAACAATAGGATCTTTTTCTCCACAATCCACACAGGATTTAGTACACAAAAAATCAAAAAGTTTTGTGCGGACTTTAATCCGGTGCCTCTTTTGGGCTTCGTATATTTTTTCTCTATTTTTATAAGGCATACATAAGGATTATACCAACCAATTCTAACCCTTACTATTTTAAATGTGCATTTCCTAAATTGCCTGTGCGCGGTGGAGGGCTCGAACCTCCGGCCTACTGTGTGTAAAACAGTTGCTCTACCAACTGAGCTAACCGCGCAAATATTTTTCTAATCACAAGGAACCAAATGAATGTCCGCACTCCCGCCTCATCGGCGGGTCGCCGAGGAGGCGACTACCAACTCCCGCCCGACTGAACGACTATGTCTTTCCAGTCGTTCGGGCGGGGAGCTAAGCGCGCAGTCAAAACAATATAACACAAAATAAAAAATTATCTACAGCGAAGGGTCAGGGGCGGTTGGTAAATCTTTATTCAATACAGCCTCTCTGCGCTCTATGGCTCGAATCAAATTTTCGATATTCATTTCTTCTTTAATAGCGGAAGTTGTATCCCCGACATTTTTGTAATCCTCGAAGTAGACCGAGCGGAAAAAATCAAAACCAATAAGCCAGCCGACAATCACCAGAAAGAAGAACGCGGCAAGAGCAAAAAGCCAAAGCCGATTTGGATCAAAAAATTTTCTATGCAAAGATTCTATACTTGGACCGGACTTTTTGAAATGTATTCTAAGTAACTTCATTTTATTTTTCTCTAAAAACAGCGAACTCTACCAGACCCGCCCAGACTCCCCCACTTTTGGTATCGAGTTCAACTTTTGTAATCGACACCCCAAAAGGCAGGCTTTCTAATTCTTTTATAAAATTCGTAACATTTGCCCAACTGCCCTCAATATCTATACTGACCACAATATCTTCTTTCTTATCATCATTTATCGGCGATTGGGAAATCGTATCTATTTCAAAAAGCAAACCTCTATTCTTTGCCAAAGCCTCGATGCTTTCTATAAATTCAACTTCGTCTCCCTTGGCCACAAAAAATTTGCGTACCTTTTCTATCTCCACTGAATAAGAATTCACAATCTGATCAATAGCTACTCTTTTTTCTTCTTGGACAAATTTGGATTCACTCGCTGTATAGCTAGATCTAATTGCATTTATTTTTGACTTAACCATAAACAATCCGACCACATAAAGGATAAAACAAAGAGCGAGGATTGATAGCGCGGTAATGAGCATTTTCTTTTTTGGTATCCAGTGAGGCATTTTATTCAGATAACTTTATTTTTATAGAAAATGGCAAGTTCTTTTCGCGTGTCAAACTTGAGACAGGCACCTCGACACCGACAAACAAACTCTCTGCTCGCAACTTATCAGAAAAAGCAATCAAAGACTGCCTATCACCCGAAACACCCGAAACACGCACTTCTCTTGGGGTTTGCCCCGCTGATTGACCAGCAAAAGACACCGATTTTACAACAACCCCTGCCGGCAAATCTTTTGCGATAAGATAGAAAATTTCAGCTACTCGGAATTTTGGAATGCTTTTTAGAAAAATTTCTGTTTTTGATTTTATCTCTTCTGGCACCGCCAAAATTTTTTCTGTTTCTATCGTCCTTGAATGATTTTCGGCTTGAGCCAAAAGAGTCGTCTCCATTAGCTTGGCCTTGGCCAAAACAAACGCTGGTACGAGCGAAACAATTCCTACAAGCAAAGCCAGGGCAACAAGCAAAGAAGAAACTATCAAAAACCGTAGGTTGAGCCCTTTTTTTATCAACTTTTTTTCTGTTTCTGGTAAAAGATTCATATCTATATATATTATATTTTTGAAATAGCGGCTCCAACAGAGCCAGCAAAACTCAGAGAGACTTCGTAGGGCAGATCTGGGGCGTGCTTGCTCACATCAAAAACATTGTTCCAAATATTTGCCAAGATGGATTTGCCTTTGTGGCCATTGGCGTTTAGGGCAAGGACGACTTGTTTTGCATATTCAAATTCCCCACAAACATAGATATTCTTGGCTGCCCCTTCCGTAGCATCTCCATATTTTGAAATATATTCAACAAATTTTGAATACTCGTCCAAAAATTCTTGTGCATAATCACCCTTAGCAACATTCCTTATGGTTACAAATTGAACCGTCCTGTTGTTAGCAAGGTATATTGCCACTCGATTATCCCGAGCATGCACCACACAAGCCGTATCGACCACATCTTTTGGTATGACCGCTTCTATTACTGCCTGCGATTCAGGTAAGCAAGCAAGTGGTTCGAGCCCCGCCTGCTTCAACATACTGACAAGTTTCTCCACTTCACTTTTAACACAGGCTACGACCACGACTTCGGCTGTGTAATCTTTTTCGCCATGAGTAATCGAGGTTGGTACAAAATCAAACAAGGTGTCTTCAAAAGACATCGGCACATTTTCTTCTAGCGTCGAGGCGACAGCTTCAGTCAGATCGTGAGGTTTAATCACTGGAACCGAAGTCTTGAAAACATAGGTAAATTCATCGGGAATTGTAAAAACAGAATAATTGGATCGAAACTTTGGTTTGGCTTCGGCAATTTTTTTGGCTAATTCTTCTGGTTTAAGAACGGAGCCTGCAGACACAATCCCCGGCTCCAAAGGCAAAAGCAAAGTATCTATTGTAAAGCTAGGAGACATTCCTCCAAACTTAGACATCTTCAAAGAAAAATCAGAAAGCGAAACACCAACGTGAGGCGGGTTTAAAAAATTTGGTGAAGGAAAGTATTTGAATACAGCATCAAAACTCATTCAACAATTATATCACATTCCCTTTTCTATCAATAAAAGTTTGGAGTATTATTGCCGCCGCCGAAGCGTCGAGGAGCTCATTTTCGCCCTGAAACTTTTTGGCTTGCATCGAAGTCCAAAATTCTTGCTCCAAGAAAACCGGGATTGCAGTTTTTGCCTTTAGGTTGGCACAAAATTCGTCTATATCTTTCTGAATCAAATTCGGATTACCATCGGAATCAAGCGACTCCCCGACCACTATTTCGACGACCTGTTCCTTTTCGACTATAGCTAAAACCTCATCCAAAATATTTTTTGAATTCTTGATCACCCTATAAGGAAAAGCAAACTCGCCAAGCTCGTCTGTGAGCGCTATCCCCACTCTTTTGTCGCCATAATCTATACCTAGGTATCGCATTTGCTATATGCTATAATATTTTGAACAATTAGCAATTAATAGGTTTAATCATACTCTTATGCTTGATCAACTTTTGGCCCAAAATGCTTGGCTAGTCGCCATCTCGATAGCCACGATACCAATCAAAGGTATCGCTCTTTGGAAGGCCTCTCGCCTCTCCCACAAGTGGTGGTTCATCATCCTTCTTGTCTCCAGCACTCTCGGCATCCTCGACCTCATCTACATCTTCCTCGTGGCCAAAAAATA
>CAZLFM010000003.1:33439-37528 GCA_964558845.1 uncultured Candidatus Saccharibacteria bacterium | reverse complement strand
CAATTTGAAAGCTAGAGCAGAAAATGGTTCTTCGTCAGAAGGATGTCTCTCCGTCTCCTCGCCCGTCCTCGGGTCAATACCCTTGATTGAAGGTATGTCGAGAGGAGAAGGCAAATAATCTACCACTGCGTCGAGGACGAGTTGCACACCTTTGTTCTTCAAAGCTGAGCCACAGAATACTGGGAAGATTTGGTTGGCTACAACAGCTTTGCGCAAAAGCTTCTTAAGGTCATCAAAAGCGATTTCTTCGCCAGCCAAATATTTGTTCATCATTTCTTCGTCATTTTCTACAATTCTTTCAATTAATTCTGCGCGATACTTTTCAGCCTCAGCCTTGAGATGCTCGGGCATAGGTATTTCAACAACGTTGTCGCCAAGTTTGCCTTCAAAGTCGAAGGCTTTCATCGCCAAAAGGTCAATCACACCTTCGTGCTTGTCTTCTTCGCCAATTGGGATTTGCATCTTGACGGCTTTTTTGGAAAGACGGGTAAGAATAGAAGCGTAAGATTTTTCAAAATTGGCGCCGGTGCGATCGAGCTTGTTGATAAAGCAAAGTCTGGGCACACCCGCTTCTTCGGCGTAGCGCCAGTTTGTTTCGGATTGAGGTTCGACACCAGCCACGCCATCGAAGACGCAAACGGCGCCGTCGAGCACGCGCATTGACCTCTTTACTTCGACGGTAAAGTCGATGTGTCCAGGAGTATCGATAATATTGAAACGGTATTTGTTGTCTTTGTTTTTGCGAGCCTCGGCGTCGAGATAGGTTGGAGCCCAAAAACAGGTCACAGCCGCAGCGGTGATGGTGATACCTCTCTCGCGCTCTTGTTCCATCCAGTCGGTGGTGGTCTCGCCTTCGTGCACTTCCCCTATTTTGTGTTGACTGCCAGTGTAATACAAAATTCGCTCTGAAGTAGTGGTCTTGCCGGCATCGATGTGGGCGATGATTCCAAAGTTTCTAACTCGATCTAGGGGGTAATCTCTGTTCATAATACAAAAATTATACGAAATACAACGAAAATCCACAAAAATCGAAAATCTTTTTATTTTCGTAATTTTTTCGTAGATTTCGCATAACTTTCGTATCGATTAATAATTTACCAAGCAAAGTGGGCAAAGGCCTTGTTGGCCTCGGCCATTTTGTGTACGTTTTCTCTCTTCTTAACCGCCTCACCTTCATTTTTGCTGGCGAGCACGATTTCTTCGGCCAACTTTTCGTGCATTGGCTTACCTTTCTTGCTACGGGCAGCATCAATAATCCACTTCATCGAAAGATAACCCTTTCTTTCTGGGCGCACTTCTCTTGGAACTTGATAATTAGCACCTCCAACTCGGCGCGAGCGAACTTCTACAGAAGGGCCGGTATTCTTGAGAGCAGTTTCGAAAAGATCGAGCGGATTTTCTACTTTCTCTTTTTCTTTGAGTAAATCAAAAGCCTGATAGACGATAGCTCGGGCGGTGTTTTTCTTGCCTCTCTCCATACAATAATTTATAAACTTCTCAACCTTTGTTGAATTGAATTTTATATCTGGTCCGACTTTATTCCTATTTTTTACTTTTCTACGCATTTACTCAAGTTTATTTTTTAGGTCTTTTTACGCCGTAAGAAGATCGGGATGTCATACGCTTGTCTACTCCAGAAGCATCGAGTCTGCCTCTGACTATGGTATATCTAACTCCAATATCTTTTACTCTACCACCACGCAAGGTCACACGGGAGTGCTCTTGGAGATTGTGGCCAATTCCAGGAATGTAGGCGGTAACCTCCATACCATTTGTTAGGCGAACCCTAGCAATCTTTCGAATAGCTGAGTTTGGTTTTCTAGGGGTTTTGGTGGTGACCTTTGTACAGACTCCGGATTTGAATGGTGATGGATACAAAACTGGCTGGTTCTTGAGTGTATTGAAACCGCGCGCCAAAGCGACCGCCTTGGATTTCTTGTGGGTGGTTCGCCTCTTTCTTTTTATCAGTTGGTTGATTGTTGCCATATAAAACCGCTATCCGCGGTTAGGGCTAAATTTAATACAAAGCAAGTTAAAACGCAAGTCCTGTTAGTAGAACGTAGAGTTTTAATACCAAGGGGCTCACAAATTGCCAGAGAAAGAATACAAAGAAAAGAGCGAAAAGAATGCCAAATCTTTCTATTGTCAAACGTAGCCACTGCATTTTGAGGGGCAAAAAAGAGAACAAAATTTTGGAACCATCGAGGGGTGGGATGGGCACGAGGTTGAAAAAGGCCAAAGTAATATTGATAAGCACAATAAAACTCAAGAGGCTCAGAGATTCGCTCCCAAGAAAGTTGGCTGGCGAGCCGTAGCGTACTAAGAGGCCAAAAATAAGGGCTAAACAAATGTTGGAAAGTGGTCCCGCTATGGCTACCAGCGCTTCGCCCCACCTGGCATTTCTTAGGTTGTACGGATTGAATGGTACAGGACGCGCCCAACCAATAATGAAGCCACCAAGCAGATAACCGATAAGGGGCACGAAGAAAGAACCAACCGGATCAAGGTGAGAGAGTGGATTGAGGGTTAGCCGGCCTTGGTGTTTGGCTGTGGTGTCGCCAAGCGCGAGTGCCATATAGCCGTGAGCCACTTCGTGGATAACCACTGACATTATTAGGATTGCGATTATAAATAAGAATTCCATCTTTTTTAATTTGCCATTGTGACTACCTTATGTTAGCATAGTCGACATTATGGCTAAAGTATGTGCAATCACAGGTAAGTCTTCTCTGGTGGGAAGAGGTTACTCAAATAGAACTCGCGCCACCCAGTTTAACGACACGGGTCTTCGACGTCGCTACGCCAACATCCAAAAAAAGCGCATTTTTGTGCCCGAACTCAACAAAACCTTGATTCTCAATATTTCTGCCAAGGGCATCAAGACTATTCAAAAGAAAGGTGCCTACCAAACTCTCAAAGACGCTGGCGTTATTTAGTTTTCAAATTCACACCATCACTTTCAAAAATTATTCTCCCCTGCTTGTCGGTGCGGAGGATTTTGGTGCCAAAATTATTTAGAATACCGAGCACCTCTTGGTGCGGATGACCATACTTATTTTCTTTGCCAGCCGAGATGACGACATACTGCGGTGAGACAGCTCCCACAAAACTGGCGCTGGTTGAAGTGCGCGAGCCGTGGTGCCCAGCTTTCAAAACATCTGATTGCAAAGATTGGCTGCCCACATAATTGACCAAATAATTTTCGATCGCGATTGGCGAATCGCCAGTGAGTAAAAATTCGTTTTCACCATAAACCAGTCGCGCGACAATTGAAGCCGTGTTGCTCTCCATCTCACTCGGGTCAATAACCGGAAAAAGAATTTCGAGTCTGGCTCCCCTGCCCAGATCGATCACCATACCTTTTCTGGCTTCCATTTTTTTTATTTCTGCCTTGCCATTAGACGCGCTTAATTTTTCAATTTTTGAATTCAGTGCATCAAACAATTTGGTCTCATGACGAGCGCCGGATTCGATATAGAGATCAACTTTGTATTTTTCTAAAACGTCTGGCAATCCACCGATGTGATCAGCGTCGGGGTGAGTGGCAAGGACGACGTCGATACGTCGATCATAAAAAGGTAAGACTTTGCCGAGCTCGCGCAGGACACTTCGCCCCGGCCCACCATCGATTAGTATTTGGTTGCCACTTGGCGCCTCGATCAGTATCGCATCGCCTTGCCCAATGTTGAGAAAAGCAACTTTCAGTATCCTCTCCCTGTTTGTTTGGATGAGAGCAAAGATAGAAATCAGACATGCGAATAAAAGAACAGCCAAAACAAGGAGTTTTATTTTTGCACGTCTTTCCATATTCAAAATGATATAATAACTGTCATCTATTAACTAATAACTAACACCTATGAAATTCGAAGCTAAAAAATTTAACATCCCAGCTCTCAAAGGTATCTCGACCAAAACCGTCGAGGAGCACATCAAACTTTACGAAGGTTATGTGAAGCACGCCAATCTGATTCTCGATCACATAAGCGAGCTCGCAAAAGAGAGCGAAAAGTTTGCCTATGAGCTCGGTGAAATCCAAAGAAGATTTTCTTTTGAGTTCAACGGAATGCGCAACCACGAAGTATATTTTTC
>CAZLFM010000003.1:0-33339 GCA_964558845.1 uncultured Candidatus Saccharibacteria bacterium | reverse complement strand
GACTATCAGCCCAGTGGCAAAAAACAATACGTCGAAGATTTTTTCGCCAATCTCAATTGGAGCGTGATTGAAAACAATTTCCTCGAAGCAACCAAATAATGAAACTAATAAATGGTTTTTTGGAGGCTAAGGCTATGAAACCCATAAATTCTTGAGCTTGTAATAGACGTAAGCGTAGAAGGCATACCAGATGATAATCACATAAAGCGGCAACGTGCCGATTGGGACCACGGCAAAAGAGAGGGCTGAAAATATTTCTACGACGCGGATAATAAATTCACTTGCTATAAACGCGAGCGCACCAAACGGCCAAGAAATAATTTTACCGATAAAAGGCAGAGCGCCCGCAAAGCCGGTAAGTGCGCCGAGCGCCATCACAATCGGCACGACGGGTAGCACCAGAGGATTGACCAAAAAAGAAACGAGTGAGATCTCACCCGACATTTTGATGAGCAGAGGTAGAATAAAAATTTGCACCGCGAAAGTTGCGGCGATGATTTCACGCAAGGCAAACTTCTCTGGAATAAAAGAAAATTTGTGTGCAATGAGCGAATAAAAAAATGGCGAAAAAAGAATCAGTCCGAGTGTGGCCATAAAAGAAAGTTGGAAAGATGGATCACTCGATAGTGAAAGCGGGTTCCAAAGAAGCATCAATGCTCCGGCGATAAAAAGCCAACGTAAAGCCTTCGCCGGCCGGCCCAAAAATCGAGCCAAGATAGCGAGGAGTGCCATAATCCCAGCGCGCACGACTGTCGCTCCGAGCCCGACCATAAACGCAAACAAAATTATAAAAATGCCACTCGCCAAAAGTCCGGCGTTTCTTTTGCCAAAATATGAAGTGGCAAGAAGCACGGCATAAGCGATGATGCCAAGGTTGTAACCCGAGAGGACGACGATGTGGATCAGACCAACTTGGCGAAACTTTTCCAAAAGTTCACTGCCCAAAGATTGCTTCACTCCGAAGATTAGTCCGGCGAGGAGCGAAGAGTTGGGTTCGGGCACAACCGTGGCAATTTTGCTGACAAACACATTTTTCAAATCATAAAGTTTGCTGATCAAACTCCCCTGCCCCACTGCCACAATTTCTATTTCTGGATTCCAAATTGTAAAATGAATCTGATCTTTGGCTAAAAAAGATACATAGTCGAACTCCACATTGTTATCTTTATCCGCCTCATCGGCGGATGCAACAAAATTTTTAGGTCGATCAAGTCGGCCGCTAAATTTTATTTTGTCGCCATATTCGATATCCGAAAAATTATTTACAACGAGCAAAATTTTTGACGCACTGTTTTCCGGTTGCGCCACATAACGCACACCGCTGTCGCGCCAATCGGGTTCATCGGCTATTTTTCCAAGCACCGTTACCTTTTCTCCGACATGAGTTAATAACTCTTTATCAATTTTTGGCTCAGCCCAGCTCATGCGTAAAATGCCAATAGCAAGAAAAAGACAGCTAAGCAAAATTATTTTAGCAATATATTGATTTTCTTTTTGGATTATAAGAGCAACTAGTCCGCCGACAATAAAAACAAAAAGCGCGAGGCTTATCCCGAGCTGTCCAAATTCTGCTATCAAAATTCCTAGAGCGAAAGAAATTGTCGCCAGGTAAATCATTTTTAACTTACGCCATAGCCCGACTTTGGACCCTCATATAATTTTATATTTAAGTTGTCGGCCATACTTGTGGCTATTTCGTCACAACGATCATTGTAAGAATGCCCCGAGTGTCCTGCCACCTTCTTCCAAGCAACTTCCCTTTTTTCCATTTCGGCAAGCAAGGCGAGCCAGAGATCTTTGTTGAGCACATCTTTTTTGGCCTTGGTGCGCCAATTATTTTTTTGCCAGTTGTGAATCCACTCCGTCGCACCCTTTATTACATATTCTGAATCAGCGTGAATCTCGACCCGACTCCTTTCTGGTGTATTTTTGAGACCCTCTATCACCGCCCGCATCTCCATTCTATTATTGGTCGTCATCTCTTCCCTGCCCCCGATTTCTTTTATTCGTAACTCTTTACTCGTATCTCGTTCTTCAATGATGGCGGCCCACCCCCCAGGTCCCGGGTTGCCGCGCGATGATCCATCGGTGTAAATAATGAAACTCATAAAATGATTTTAGCATATTTAAATAACCCCACCCTGCCCTCCCCTTACATCAAGAGGAGGGAAAAATCAAAAGAAATCGACGATGCGGAGGCGGATTTCGGTTCGGCCGTTCCAGCCTGATTTTTCGATATGGGCGACCAAGTTGGTCTTGATGCCCTCTTTCAAATTATCGCCCCAATCATCAGGTGATTTGAAAAAGCCAATCGCACGGACTTTTCGCTGTGAATCCGCAAATACCACTTCCAAATGATTGCTCTCTTTGCCAAAGCGAGCGACTTTGCTTGGCAAGACATCGCGGAAAATAAAGAGGGGCTTTTCGTTACCAACGCCAAATGGTGCGAGTTGTAAAATTTGGTTGGCTATACTTTCGCTCACACTATTTATTTCAAGTTCGGTGTCAGTCAAGGTTTCTGAATCCGCCTTTACAGTATGAGTGCACGCATCGATCAGAGCTTCTTCGAGCGAGTGAATCTTTTCGTAAGAAACCGAGAAACCACCAGAAAATTTGTGTCCACCAAATTCGATAAAGGCATCTTTGGCTCGTTCCATGATAGCGACCAAGTCAGTCGAGCCGTCTGATCGACAAGAACCCTTGAGCAATTCGGTATTTTTGTCGGTAGAATTTCTGACCGAAGCACCGCCCCACAAGAATACCGGCCGTCCATACTCCTCGGCAATCGAGTTGGCCGCAAGCCCGAGGAGCGACGGGCGCCATTTGGTATCCCCGGTTACAATGACTGGCTTTTCTCCAGTATTCTGAAACTTCTCCTTTATATGTTTTTTGGCTTCTTTGACTATAGAGGCGACCATGCCCTTTCTTTCGTTATTGATTGCGTCGAGGTGTTTGGCTACCACTTCAGCCTCGGCTTCGTTTTTGGCTACCAGCAAATCAAACGCGTCTCTCGGGCAACCCATTCTAGAAGCGGCGTTGATTCGGGGTGAAATAAGGAAACCAATATCGTCCTCGCTCAAAGTTTCGGGCACGATCCGGAGCATCTTGTAGAGTTTGCGCAAGCCTGGCCTACGAGTTTTGCGCAAAACTTGCAAACCATAATGCGCGAGCGCTCTGTTCTCCCCCACGAGCGGCACCATATCTGAAAGAGTGGCAAGTCCTACCAGGTCGAGCAACCACTTTTCTTGACCTTGAGGTAACTCGAAGGGTTGGCCTTCCTTTATAAAATCTCTTTTGGTTTTTAGAATCGCTTCAATCAATTTCCACACCACACCCGTACCACAGAGTATCTGTTCTGGGTATTTCGAATTTTTTAGTTTTGGATTAACTATAGCAAAGGCTTTTGGTAATTTTTCGGCAGGTTCATGGTGGTCAGTAATTATAGTCTCTATATTTTGTGAGTTTGCATAATCTATTGCCTCATTGTCTCTAATGCCACAGTCTATCGTTATCAAAAGTTCTAAATTCTCTTCTTTCAATTCTTTTATACCCTCTATGTTTAGTCCATACCCCTCATCGTGTCGGTCGGGTATATAATTTACAAAATTGTTATAGCCAATGAGCTTAAAAAAGTCATGAAGGAGCGCCCCGCCAGGGATACCGTCGGCATCATAATCGCTCCAAATGCCGATTTTCTGATTTTTTTCTATAGCGGCCAGAATTCTTTCGACCGCTTTTTTCATATCAGGCAAAAGAAATGGGTCGTGCAAATGAGCTTCAAAATTGGGGTTTAGGAAATTCAGTTTTTCCTCCTCGGTCTTGATACCCCTGTTGTGTAAAAGCTGTTCTACCAGATTATCGGAAACTTTGGGTTTTGCAGAATATTTTTTGGACATAGGGGTATGATACCACTCTCTCGACCTCATCCCCAACCCTTCCCCTCCGCCCGGATGACCCAGTCGGACGGGTTGCGAAGGGGAAGGGAGCCGAAAACCCCCTCTTAATGTAAGAGGGGGCGGGGGGTGATATAATAGAGCGATGGAAAACTGCATCTTTTGCAAAATAGTGAATGGCGAAATACCAAGTTACAAAGTCTATGAGGACGAAAACTTCTTGGCCTTTTTGGACATCAATCCCGAATCGCCTGGCCATACACTGGTTGTGCCAAAGACTCACTATAGATGGGTTTGGGACGTGCCAAATGCCGGAGAGTATTTTGAAGTTGCACAAAAGGTTGCCAAAGCGCAGATGAAAGCTTTTGAAACCGATTGGATTATATCTAAAATTGTCGGCGAAGAAGTCCCCCACGCTCACATCTGGCTCATACCCGATCACAAAGTCAAAGGAGTTAAAAAAGATTTTGAAACTAACCAAAATAAAATTTTAGAAGCTCTAAGCTCTTAGCTTTCGTCCAACGCTTCAATCCCTGGCAGGGTGCGCTTGGCCAAAAAGTCGAGCATGGCGCCACCGGCAAGCGAGACCCAATTGAATTTATCTTCGATATCTAAAACGTCAATCACCTCTTCTGTGTCGCCCCCGCCGACTATTACTTCAGCCTCGCACTCGCTCAGTATTTTGGCTAGAGCTTTTGTGCCCTGGTCATAACCGTCTTCGTATTTGCCAAGCGGGCCGTTCCACAAAATAAACTTGGCCCCATTTATTTTCTCCTGCAACATCTCAAGAGTTTCGGGGTTGGTGTCCAAAGCGCACAAATTACCTTTGGGCAGAATAATTTTTGGATTTTGGGCGAGGTCGGTTTCTGAAGCGGGTTTAGCAAGCGCTCCGCCGATAAAAATATTGTCAGCGATATTCAAAAATTCATTGACCAAAGGCAACTTTGTTTCAAGCTTGGCCCCACCCAAAATAAAAAGGAATGGATGTTTTGGGTCAAAGGCTTTGGAAAGATTCTCATATTCTTCTAAAAAGTGAAATCCAGCAAAACTTGGTAGAAGTTTGGGCACACCAACAATTGAAGTGTGGGCTCGGTGCGAAACCGAAAAGGCTTCATTGACATAAATATCGCCAAACATTGCCAGTTGCTCAGCAAATTTTGGATCATTTTCTTTTTCGGCCCAAAATCTTAGGTTTTCAATCAAGGCAATGCCGCCACTTTCCAAATAGTCGAGGCCATTTTTGCCACTATCGGAGCTTGAATTCCAAGGGTCGCTTACAAATTTGAAACTGATATTTGGGAAAAATTTTCTTGCTTCTTCGGCCACAATGCCAAGAGAATCAGTGCCATCGCCGAGGTGGCTCATCAGTATAACTTTCCCTTCCCTCTCTAAGACAAAATTTATTGTTTCTAATGAAGCTTCGATTCTTGATGTATCCAAAACTTGGCAGTCTTGTATGGGGACATTCCAGTCGACTCTGATTAGTACCTTGGTTCCTTTTATTATCTCGGCTTCTCTTATCGATCTCATTGAAGTTTTTTGAATTATTTTATATCGGCTAATTTTAGAATATTGGCAAATTCCTCGGCTATCAAAGAAGAATGTCCTACAAGGAGTCCATAAACGTCGCCGTAGCGCATTATGTTTTCGGTGTTCTCTTTTTCTACCGAGCCACCATAAAGCACTTTGGCACTATTACCAATATCTCTGCCATAAATTTCGCCAATAGATTTTTTTATAAACAAACTCATTTCGTGGATATCGGTCGGGCTCATCGTTTCTTTGTATGATTTACCGATTGACCAAATTGGCTCGTAGGCGACTATTATTCCTACTAGGTCTTTCTTGGATAGGTTTAAAAGGCCAGCTCTCAATTGTTCTTTGATAAATGAAAGATAAGAAGCATCGCCGTCTCTCTCTTTCTCCCCAACACAAAGTATTGGTATTAAGCCAGACTCCAAAGCCACCAACATTTTTGCGTTTACAATTTTGTCTGTTTCGCCAACGCCAAAAACAGAGCTTCTTCTTTCCGAGTGGCCAATTATAACGTAGCGCCCTTCGAGCTTTCTTACCATTTCACCGCTAATTTCTCCGGTAAAAGCCCCTTTTCTTTCGCTTGATATGTTTTGGGCACCAAGGGTTAGATTTTTGGGCCTTGTGGTTTTAGCCAAGCTTTCCAAAAAGACAAAAGGTGGACAAATTACCACGTCGGTATTCTTGAGGGTGCTCGCAACTTTCTTCGTAGTAGAAAACAGACCCTTGGCTTCCAAAAGCGAGCTTGGGTTCATCTTCCAATTTGCCACAATTAAGTTGCGCTTTTTCATTCCTACCATTATATCCTATATTTCCTGCCAGGAAAGGATCTCGTACTGATCCGATGTCAGAGGGAAACTTGGCGGTGGGCCATAGAGCAAATTGGCGTCATAATTCAAAACACGAGAGCAATAACCGCTTCCGATATTACCAATACTACCACCACAATTGAAATTATTGCCCGTGTAAGCAAATCCGTAGCGCTGATAGGTGGCAATCATTCCGTAGAGTGTTATAGAAGAACGAGTATAATTTGATCCACACGAAGAACTATAATAGTGTCTGCCAACCCTACCGTTTTGGGCGATGAGGGCAGAATCAATTCTTAGGGTGTTTGAAGAATTTAAGCCGATATTTATGTTACCCTGAGAAATTAGGGCAAGCACATCGCTGCCGTCATAGTTTGAGTACAGTAAATTGTTGTTGACCACAATGCCAGGTCTATTTTGCGGATTATCTGGAAAGCGGCCAGCTACCACAGTAGCTCTCGAACCATCGATTTGGCCCTCAACCCAAAGGTTGTCTTCTACAAAAATAAGTCCGTTTTCTGGTATTTCATAATTACCAAGCAGTGTTTTGCTGTTGATGCTCCACGTAGCCCAACCACTTTGATTTTGAGAGTTGAAACAGAAAAGGCCCGGGTTTGTTTGTGAGTTTACTCGATATAAATTGAAAGTATTATTGGTTTGAAAAATTATTTGATAGCCTTGTCTACCTGATTGTGCAAAGTATCTGCCAGAACTCTGGGCTTCGGATTTTATTGTGGCCAAATCGTTGGTTAATCCCAAGAAGTCTATTTGTGGAACTGGGAATTGTCGACCAACTTCAAAAACGTCTGGCCTGCTTGGCACTTGTGCAGGCGGAGATGGGTCGGCCGGATTTTTACAAGTGTGTACGCCAAAAGAATTGTTGTTGTTGCAATCGTCTGAATCAGGGTCGTTATAGCTTGCAACTGCACTTGTGACTATGTTGTGGGCTAGACCATCAAAACGGATGCCCAAATTAGAGTGTATCGGACCAAAAACCTCTGTGCCTTCACCAAAACGCATTACATCATTGGCGGCGACTGCGTATTTGGCAAGTGAAGGTATGGCCATCTCGACACGGATAGTTCTCTCGATGGTTGTGCTTGCCGGTATCCCAGTTGATTCGATAATCACCTTGGTTGAGCCAATTGGTGGCGGAGTTATGTTTAGTCTAAACTGACCAGCGATGTTGCCATCTTTATCGAAAACATTGTGGATGTATGGCCCGTCTGCTCCAGTGCCATCTTGGTAATCAGCTTGGGCGTGAGCGAGGTGCCATCTATAATAGTCTATCCCTGATTCGGCGAGATAAATCGCCCGCTCTCTGGTAAGCATTTGTCTGTTGGCCTCGATGGTTATTTTGGTCCAATTCATTATCCCGCCGGTTATGACCAGGGCAATAGCCGAAAACATAATGATTGGTATCAAAAGCTGACCTTTTTTGTTTTTTAAAATCTTAAGCATTATTTTATAGATTGTCTTTCAAATTTCGGAGTGTCACTTGACTGGTTACGTTTATTATCCCGCCAGCTTTGTTTGGATCTTTGTCTAAAATAAGATTTATTTTAACCAATCTGACAGAAGTTGCTTGAACGGGTTCTAGAAGCGCCGAAGAACTACCGGTGTAATTTTGGTCAAAGTATTCAAATATTGGGGTGGCGCCATTTGCTACGCCAGTTGCAAGAGTGATTAGATTTTCATTTGCTAAATTGTAACTCAATGGGTTGCCGGAGGGTTTGACCACCCCCCTTTTTAAGTTTGTGTCTTGCAAAAAATAACGAATTCTTTCTTTGAGTCCGTCATCATCGATGTCGCTATAAAAAATAATGCTAGACGTAGCAACTTGGTTCAAGGCATAAGATCCAACACTAGACGGCGAAACACTGCGCAGTTCTTTGACCATTGTTTTGAGCACTCTTCGGCCCTCTGATTGGGCGGTCAAATTGGATCCAGCGGTAGAATTGAAATTGAATATCTCGCTTCCGAAATTAGCCACAGCAACAGAAATTATGCCGAAAATCGCTATGACTACCACCATCTCTGCCAAGCTAACCCCTTTATTTATCTGATTATTTTTTTTGTGCATAAGATTATTCGGGCAACATATTTGCGTCCACACTCTGCCATTCGTCGTTGGTGATTATGTTTACATCAAATTCTTGCGTCTGGTATCCGGTCTTCTGCAATAACAAACGGTGGTTGCCGTGTGAAAGGGTCGAGAATAAGGATTGCCCAGAAGGAATACAATCCGATGTGTAAGTCGCAGCGACACTGGCGATGTTTGGTGTTTTGTTGGTTGCTAGAGTGCTCAAAAATATCTTGTATCTAAAATATCTATGACCGTTATGAATCGGGTTTATGTTGTTGTTGGATACATCAAAGAAGGTGCTTGAGGTTCCATCTGGACCAAAGTATTGCCAAGTCGTGGTTGCGGTGTTGTCTGGGGACGTTGCAATCTGGAATCGGACGCTGTTGCTCCCAGTCTGTGGAGGTTGGTCGGTTGGAGACCAGACGATGTTGGTGAAATTTGAGGATGTGCCGGTGTCAAAAATTGATGAGGTTAGAGACCCAGATAATGCATAATCCCCGAGTATTTTTTTGAGTTTTAATTCTCCATCTGGTGACAAGGTGTCGATGTTGCCATCATCTGAATAATACATTGTGTCGTTCGTATAATTTGTCTGTCCGGCCCCGCCCGACCAGTCCGTTTGTTCCATATATCCCCTGCCGGTAACCTGGTTTGCTACAAATGATCCCTGGGTTAAGGTCAGCTGAACTTCGGATAGAGGTAGACCAGTTGCCCCGTCTTTGACCGTAACGAGCAAGTTGTTTGGAGCACCAGCGCCAAAAATCATATCCACGTTTTGGACCGAATCGGGCAAAACCGAAAATGGAGAAGCTGGATTTATACCAATCAAATTTTCGGTGCCGCCCGGAGTCAGTACAAATGTGTCCCACTCGATATTGTTCAAAGTTTTCTGGCCAGCAGCATCGGTGCTAAAGCTTCCACTGTACTTTATTACATTTGGATTGGTGCCAATAAGTTTTGCCCCAGCTATATTGAATGGTGTATTTCCAACTATGCCGCATTGTAAATTTTTAGAAAATACATTTATGGTGCTAACTTTATCGATAATAAAAGATATTTGGGTCACTTGTTGTAGTAGTACGGTGGCGTCGGGTTTGACTGGGTTTGGGTTTGATACCGAAGCTGGATATGTGCGATCGGTTGTATACCCTGGTTTGCTCGCTATTATGCGATAGGCATTGATACCAGGCGGAGCGTCGACTATTTGTAGACTGCCGTTGTTGTCGGTTGTTTCTTCGATATAAATACCGGCGCTACTGTTGGTAATTTCGATTTCGGCTTGAGGAACTGGTATACCGTTGGCGTCGAAAACTCTTATGAAGAGGGCGCCGTTGGTCGAGGCTGTTTCGAGGTTTTTGGGTGCAAAATAAGAAGAGGCGTTCATTTCGGAGAAATTTCTACAAGAATCGCAAACAATCGATACTTCTACTAATTTGTAGTCGGCCGGAGACAAATCGTTTGGGTTGCCCCCAAGTGTGCCGTCAAAAGGATTGTCGATGTTGCGCACTGTTCTGGTTACAAAAAAGCTTCTACCATCTCTTGTTATTGTCGAAGTCGCAGAAAGCACACCTGAGGGAATGCCTTGTAAGAGACCAATATTTTGGTATGGCAGGTTGCGAACAATTTCGAATTGTTCGTTTAGTAAGTCGGCTCCAATCACCTTGTCTCTTGAAGCCGAAATCAGTCTAGTCAAATTTGCGTATCCGCTATAAACCGATACGGCAATAATTGCAAAGATGGCCGCGCTAAATATAACTTCAACCAAAGAAAAACCCCGAGATGCAATTTTCAATTTATAATTTTCAATTTTCATTAAATTTTCAATGTTTCAATTTTCAAAACCCCTGACGTCTTTATTGTATTGCATCAACCAAAGAATATGTAGGCAGAAGCATTGCTATTGCAAAGGCACCAACAGCAATACCGATTAGAATCATCAAGAATGGTTCTATGATGGTAGAGAGGTCTTTGGTTTTTTGGTCGATTTCGCCTTCGTAATAAGTGGCGACATTGTTTAGCATATCGGTCATTTTGCCCGTCTCTTCACCAACCGAAAGCATTTCGCTCACAAATATTGGATAGAGATTGTTGCTCAGAGTCGTCGAAAGTAGTTCTCCGACTTCGACTTTTTTTGCTGATTCGTTCACAACCTCTTTGAAATAAGAATTTTGTAAGACGTTGCTGGTTATTGATAAGGCCTCGACTATATCCACTCCAGATGAAACCAACGAAGCCAGGGTGCGCGTGGTTCTGGCGGCGTTTAGTTCTTTAGACATGGTGCCGAAGATTGGCATATGAAGCACGGCCCAATCAGAAAGACGAGCGCCTCGCTGTGTTTTTAAGAAAGTAATTATTCCAAATATTAAAGCGGCGAGTCCGAGAATAACCAAAATAATATTTTCTCGCATAAAGTCGCTGATCGCGATAATAATCCTGGTTGGTAGTGGTAATTCTATATTGAGCCCGAGAAAAGTTGCAGTCAGGGTCGGCACCATATAAACCATAAGGACAATGCCGATTACGACCATCAAAGAAATAATAACCGAAGGATAAATCATCGCGCCCTTTATCTTTTTGGTTAGAGTGTTGGATTTTTCAAGTTGGGCGGCAATTGTTCGTAACGAATAAGCCAATTTGCCCGATTCTTCGCCAGCGGCCACCATAGAAATAAAGATGTTTGAAAATACGTCGCTGTGTTTTTCGAGGGCTCGCGAGAGAGTCTCGCCTTGGTTGATCGAAGCGCTTATGTCTTCCAAAATAGCAATAAAGCGTTTGTTTTTGGCCTGCTTGATCATTATGGCCAGAGCTCTTGAGACCGCAAGTCCGGCCTCGGTCATTACCGCCAAATTGTTGGCGAAGGTTATCAGCTCGGTTGGTTTGATTTTTCTTGCTAATGAGAAGAATTTTATTTTACTCTTCTTGCCACTCGTCTCTTCGGCAGAGACTATGGTGTCGCCGGTTCGGCGCACAAAGGCATACAAAGAGCCTTTGTCGGGAAATTCTTTTGTATCTTCAATCTCCTTGCCCTCGCTATTTATGGTTTTGAATTTATAAAGTGGCATCTCAATAAAATTTTCAAGTATAAAACAAAAAACTCCGCCTACTAATTATATCAGCTACAAAAAAAATATTTATAAAAAATGTTTATAAAATAGAATTATTCCGAGACGACGCGCAAAA
This sequence comes from uncultured Candidatus Saccharibacteria bacterium, assembly GCA_964558845.1. Classification (GTDB taxonomy): domain Bacteria; phylum Patescibacteriota; class Minisyncoccia; order Phycocordibacterales; family WO2-35-19; genus JBBTQZ01. The sequence continues at coordinate 21,838 of CAZLFM010000003.1, read as the reverse complement.
CTTCTTCGATTGTGGTCATACCTTGAGCCGCCTTGAAAAGTCCATCCTCGAGCATTGTAAGCATGCCCTCTTTTTTGGCCTGGAGTTCGATGTCTTCGGTTGTCCCACCCTTTATAATTATATCTTTTATTGTCGAAGAGACATTCAATACTTCATAAATTCCGATTCGGCCTTTGAAACCCTCTTCGCCGGCATCTTTTTGTGGTCTGCAAAATTCGATGTCTTCCCAACCGTCCCCCTTGCCGATTATCTTTTCTTCTCGGAGCGCATTTAGCACCACATCCATATTTACCGCCTTAGAGATTGATTCTATCTCGGGCTTTGAAAGTTTGTATTTTTCTCTTTTGTCGGAAAGTTTGCGCACCAATCTTTGGCCGATGATGGCGTCGAGAGTAGAGATAAGTAGAAATGGTTCGACTTTCATATCAATCAGACGTGGTATTGCTCCGGCTGCTGAATTGGTGTGCAGGGTCGACAGCACCAAGTGTCCGGTCAGTGAGGCGTTGATGGCGAGAGAAGCTGTTTCGCCATCGCGAATTTCACCGACCATTATTATGTCTGGGTCTTGGCGCACAAGAGTGCGAAGACCGTTGGCAAAAGTTAGACCAATTTCGGGTTTGACCTGAGTTTGGTTGACTCGCTTCATTTGGTATTCGACCGGATCTTCGATTGTAGAAATGTTGACATCGGGCGTGTTTAGAATATCTAGCATAGTGTAAAGAGTGGTGGATTTACCGCTACCAGTCGGACCGGTTGTGAGCACCATACCAGTTGTGTGTTGCAAAGCTTTGTGCAAAATGTCCAAACCCGCTCCATGAAAACCAAGCGATTCGAGGGTAAAACCGGAAACCGATTCGCGCAAAAGACGCATCACGGTCTTCTCGCCATAGTAGACCGGCAAGGTAGAAACACGAAAAGAAACCCTTTCTCCATTCATATCGATTTTGAAACGGCCGTCTTGGGGCAAGCGCTTTTCATCGAGCTTCAGACTCGAAAGCACTTTTATTCTAGCGGTCAGCGATGGTCCAATGTGTTTGGGCAAAACCATCGCATCGTGCAAAAGCCCGTCCACGCGGTATCTGACCACGATTTGTTCTTCCAGAGGCTCGATGTGAATATCAGAAGCATTTTGAATAATCGCGTGCTTCAAAAGCGTGTCGACAATTCTAACCACAGGCAATTCTTCGGCTAATTTTTTGAGATCGCTTTCGGAAGCTTCTTCTTCCCCGGGCATCTTTTCGGCGATGGCTTTTATTTCTGCCGAATCGGTCTTGATTAGGTCGCCGAATTCATCTTGCAAATTTTTCTGATACTGAAGCAGGGCATAACGCATCGATTCTGAATCAGTCAGTCTCGGCAAAATCTTGCCCCCGACCTTTTTCTTTATTGAGTTCAAGGCTTGCAGGTCGTCGGTGTCGAGCATTGCAACTTCGAGCGAATCATCCTTTTTTTCAAAGGCAATGATGTTGTGTTTGCGGGCGATTGGCTCTGGAATCAATGTCAAAATATCGTGGTTGAGCTTTTGGCCTTTCAAATTGACAAAAGGAATACCAAGTATATAGGCCTGCATTCGGCGCAAATCGTCTTCAGAAAACTTGCCCTTGGATACAAGTGTTTCGCCGAGCGGGCGCTTTTTTTGGCTCGCCTCTTTTTCGGCTTCTTCTATTTCGGCGCGCGAAGCTAGCCCAGCGTCGATAATAAAATCTCTAATTTGTGAATCTTCTACGTGCATAAATTTGCAGTTGAAGATTTATTATAGCAAATAAAAATAAAAAATTATAAAGAATTGTTCCTTGTTCTAGAATTACCGAGCAAATATTTACGTGGGTTTTGGTCGAGGTCGAGAAAATCGTCGGCCACTTCAATTAATCTTGCGGAAGTTGATTTACCAAACGATACTACTTCAACTTGGCAACCTTCTGATTTTAGATATTCGACTAATGGCACAAAGTCGCCGTCTCCGGCTACAATAACTGCAACATCGAGCTTCGGGGCAAATTTGATTGCGTCTACGGCCAGCCCAACATCCCAATCTCCTTTCTTGGCGCCACCGGCAAAAATTTGTAGGTCCTTGGTTTTTGTTTCTATACCTAGTTTATTTAGGGCGTCGAAAAACCCTCGCTCTTCCCCACTCTCTGTGGTGATGACGTAGGCTATGGCTCTAATCAAAACTCTGTTGCCGAGCGCCTCTTTGAGGACACTGCCAAAATTGACTCGGGCTTTGTAAATATTTTTTGCGCTGTGATAGAGATTTTGTGTATCTATAAAAATTCCGACTCTTTGTTCGGAGTGCTTTATTACTGACATGATAAAAAATTAATATTAAAACTTAATCCAAGAAACTCTGTTATTCATTCTAAAACAATAAAAGCAAAAAAAGAAATGCCAAATTTATAAAATAGTAGGAGTTGGCTATTTTTTGAGCCCGAGCTTTTTTATAAGAGCGTTGTATCTCTTCGTGTCTTTCTTTTCCAAATACTTAAGATGAGCTTTTCTATCGGCCACCAGACCCAAAAGGCCTCGGCGCGAGTGCTTGTCTTTCTTGTTCTTTTTCAAATGTTCGGCCAAATCGTCTATTCGGCGCGACAAAACGGCCACCTGAACCTCGGGGCTGCCGGTATCGGTGTCGTGAATCTTCACTTCCTTTATAATTCTTTGCTTTTTATTCTTGGTAAGCATACGGCAATACTAGCACAAACCCTCATCTTTTGCAACAAACCGCGTAAGGCCACTCCTCACTTTACACCCCTTGACTTTTGATGTGTAATTTGCTATTCTGTGCCTAGAAATAACACGCCCTTGTTTCGCTTGCTGGATGGGCAAAAACAAACCGGTGAGACATGGAGGTCGAAATGACCTTTGAAAGATACATCTCTGATTATAAGGGTATGAAGCCCTTGGAATTTACGATGTTGGATGAGGTGCAAAAGGTTCTAACTTACCGCACCCAGAGACTTTTTCGAGTAGTTGCTCTGGCGACCTCCCCTCGAAAAGCAATTGAACCATGCTTCTTTGCTCTGGCTCTCGAGAGAAATCTTGGCGAGGTACGGCTAGCTGTACTTACCCGATATATCGATGAGCATGGGAGCATAAAGGAATCATGGTTCGAAGATCGGAAGATCTTCTTTCACCCGTGGGTAAAGCGGTGGCTCGTTAATCATCCCGAGCAGCTCGTTCGGGCGGGTATGATAATCGGCCGTGATCTCTAAGGATCTCTAAGCTCCATTTAATTTTTGGGTCAGTTCAACCGAGCTTGTCCGGTATGGCAAGCGGGCTCATCGTAAGATGGGCTCCAGTTCTCAGATTGCAATCGAAGTTTGATTGCGGATTGAGATTCTGGAAAAAATTTATTCATTGGGGGATAAACATGTTGGATCAGAAAAACATACAACTTTCCTATGTTTGGAACTCAGAGTGGCGGGCTTGTTCGCGAGCTCAAAATCCAACTCCGCACATTATGTATAAAATTGGTAAAGACATGTTATTTTATATCCCCACTTGAGTTATTGATTTTTAATTCTAATTTTGCTATACTGGTCTTAATACCCACGAAAAAGACCCTTATGGAGTTCTGTCTCCATCGGGGGCTTTTTCTTTTATACTAAGTTCTAGTAAGGACCGTTGATCATTTATGTAAGATATTTTTGTCCCAATTCTTTTAAGTAAGACCGAACACTTATCCTTTGGATGTGGTGATAAAATTACTTCAAATTTATTTTTCTCTAGCAAAAATTTAACTAGCCCTGCATAATCTCCGTCACTCGCGACTATAATGGCTTTATCAAATTTATTCTCATAGGAATCTACCACAACCTGTAATACCAAATCTGCATCGCAATTTCCTTTCGGTTTTCCCGAGTCATCATAAATGACTTCTTTATAAACTAGGATAAAACCAGACTCTTGAAGATACTTGTACAGGTCTTTGTAAGCTGGAATTAGGCCTATAAAAATATAAGCTCTTTCTATTTTGTATTTATCTTTAAGCCAAACGCGAAACCTTGTGTAATCTAATTTCCAACCCATGCTTTTGACGCCTCTGTGCAAGTTTGCTCCGTCAATGTATGCGACGTTATTAACCTCCTTCATAAATGCATATTACTCAAAATTTCCACAAAAAGAAAGACACAAAACCTTTAATTAACCCCCCGTGTCGCACAATATGGTACAATGGTGAGGTATTTTTATGTCGCAAACCCTAGATCAGCTCAAACGCCAGTTTTTGGAATATGTAGAGATCGAAAAAGGTCGTTCTCTCAACACGATAGAGAATTATGACCGTTATTTGACGCGCTTTCTGGTGTTTTTGAAAGACCAAAGCCCCGAAGCGATTACTGATACGAGTGTGAGGGAGTATCGCCTCTGGCTCAACCGCCAAGTCTCGGGCAACAACAAAAAGACAGGCGCATCGCTCTCGCGCAAAACCCAAAACTACTATCTTATAGCCTTGCGAGCCTTTCTAAAGTATATGACTCGGCAAGAAGTCAAAACTCTGCCGGCCGAAAGAATAGAACTAGCCAAAACTCCCGAACGCTCGCTGGATTTGATTACGACCGAAGAATTAGAGGCTCTGCTCGATGCACCTAAGGGGGGTGAGCTCAAAGCGATGCGCGACAGGGCCATACTCCACCTACTCTTCTCTACTGGTTTGCGTGTTTCCGAGCTCTGTGCCCTGACTCGCGATATAAATTTGCGAGCCGATGAACTTTCGGTCAGGGGTAAGGGTGGCAAGGTGCGAGTGGTTTTTCTTTCCGACACGGCCAAAAAGATGGTTAAAGAATATTTAGATAAAAGAAAGGACCTGGACGACGCGCTCTTTGTCCAGCTCGATGTCGAAAACAAATCCAATCGTGGCAAAATCGGCCCGCTGACCAAGCGCTCAATCGAAAGAATCGTCAAACACTACGCTATCAAGGCCGGTATTTCCAAAAAAGTTACTCCGCACGTTATCCGGCATTGTTTCGCCACCGACCTTTTAGGCAACGGCGCCGACCTGCGTAGTGTGCAAGCCCTCCTTGGTCATGCCAACATCGGCACCACTCAAATCTACACCCACGTGACCGACCGCCACCTCCGCGACATCCACAAAAAATTCCATAACAAACGAGGTTAGTGCTTGCATAATTATCTGGTTAATGTATGATATTATAATATTAATTTATCATACAAACATGACTACGATATCAGTTCCAGTAAAAGCTGGCCAAGAGGAGTTTATAAACTCCATGGTTAAACAAAGGTTTGCTTCAAATAAAGCGGAGGTTATTCGTAAGGCTATTGATCTACTTGCCGAAGACGAATTATTCGCCTCTGTATTAAGAGCAGAAAGAGAAATCGCCGAGGGAAAAGTGCTTTATGGTGACCCAAGGAAGTTGTTAAAAAAGTTTGCTAAATATGATTAAGGTTGGATTTACAGGAGAATTTTTCCGCAAACTTAGACGATTGCACCCTGACATCCAAGAAGAAGCTTTTGAAAGAATCGAGCTTTTTAGAGATGCCAAGAATCACCAATTTCTGAAAGTTCACAAACTCAAAGGTAAATATAAAGACAAATACGCTTTTTCCATAACTTACAAAATACGGATTATGTTTAAGTGGGTTTCAAAATCAAAAGATCATGCCATAATCCTTACCATCGATGACCATGATATGTATAAATAATCTCCACAAAAAATAAACAAATGAAAATCATATCCTGGAACGTAAACGGTATAAGGGCGGTGCACAATAAGGGGCTTTTTGTACCATTTATGGAGAAGTATCAGCCGGATGTTATTTGTTTGCAAGAAACCAAAGCCAAAGAGCATCAAAGCGAGGTAGATTTGCCCGAATATGAAGAATATTGGAACAGTGCCGAAAAGGCCGGTTATAGCGGGACGGCGATTTTTTGCAAACAGAAGCCTCTCAGAGTAGAACTAGGATTGCCCGAGGAGCTTGTTGCAAAATATAAACTTGCTGAAGACGGTTATGGCGACCCAAACAAAGAGGGCCGAGTAATTATGGCCGAATTTGCCGAATTTTATGTTGTCTGTGTTTATACTCCAAATTCTAAAGGCGACCTCTCTCGTCTACCCTTGCGCTACAGACAGTGGGACCCAGCCTTTCTTGAATATGTAAAAAATTTAGACAGAGTGAAGCCAGTAATTTTTTGTGGCGACCTCAATGTGGCTCATACCGAAAACGATTTGGCTAATCCAAAAGAAAACGAAGGCGAACACGGCTTTACCATAGAAGAACGCGTAGGCATGGACAAAATGGTTTCTAGCGGATTTATCGATACCTTTCGCCACTTCACTCCCATAGGCAAAGGCTTTTATACTTGGTGGACGCCGTGGAGAAATTCACGCGAAAGAAATGTGGGTTGGCGCATCGACTACTTCTTTGCCAGTCAAAGACTTTTGCCACAAATCAAAACATCCGAAATTCTTTCGGATGTTTTGGGTTCGGACCACTGCCCTGTCTTACTAGATATTAGTCGTTAGTCCCCTATCTCATCGGCAGGCTAGATTTTAGAGAGTGCAGTTTAGAACCGGGGTTCTTTTGTAAGCACTATCAAATCTTTTTTGTGCCGATTCTACTGCCCGCCCACGGCTTTTAAGGGCGCGTTCTTTGTCTTTGGTTCGAGTTTTCCTAGCCTTTTCTAATTCTTTTTGCAATTCAGCACTAATCGTTGGGCGTATCGACAGAACATAAGAAGTGGCCGGCAGCGAAATGGCGTATTTTGCTTCAAGTGCTGCCGTTAGTTGATCTTGATAGGTTTTTTCTATTTGCTCACTCGAGCTGGCAATCTGGAGTTGTACGTAAGCCTTGTCGCGGTTTGCAATCGCTTTGGCTGCTGAAGCTCTGGCTTTGTCGCTACACGTCGCAGCAAAAGCCGTCTGACTTACAAACAAAAACGAAACCAACACAATGCAACCAAACTTTATAACTCGATTCATTTTAATAGATTTTATTTGTTACATAGTCTGCATAGGAGCCTTTGCTTCGCAGCATTTGCAGTTGCCCTTGTGGCTGAATATTTCTACAAGTGCAGAAATACCTACAAGGATATAAACAATCTGAGCAACGCCGGCTGGCAAGAAACTGCCAACTCCCCAATTGATTGCTCCTTCTAGTCCCCAATTAAGACCGCCGATAACAAGCAGAACCCAAGTTATTGTATGAAGTACTTTCATATTTTTAAAAATTATAAATAATAATCCTATTCTAGTTTGAAATGGTGAAAATAGAAATAAATTTTGTGTATAACAAAACCCCCAGAGACGCGGTGGAGGAATTCGCGAGACAGAGGGGGTTTTAGACCCTCAAACAAGAGAGGGCAAAAAAGAACTTGAGTTCCCAGCCCCTCTTTTGCGCACAAGTGTTTACGAGCAAAAGCGGAGCCGGGATAAAAGCAAATTTCAGTTAGAAGCCGGTGTACCCAAGAGACAAGCTCGATATCTCAATTATAAAATTTATGAGTGAAGATATATATAACTTTTCTCTCTTGTCTAACCAAAATTTCTTTCGATAGACGTCTAATTTCCAAATAACCAATTGCCGATTGTTTTGTAAAAAATTATCGGCGTCTGAAAACATTTTATGTCTTTTATAAAATATGTAAAGGACATTATGTGGATATCTCTGGTCGCTCCCCTATTCCACGTGGTGTTTGCTTCTGATTTTCTTTATCTCCCCTTCCTCTAATTCTTCTTTTTTTGACTTACCTTTTTCGGCTAAAACCCTAAGTTCATTAAGAGACATTTTTGATAATTCAAGTGTCCTTTTATCCAAATACTCCTCGGTGTTCAAGGACGGATCCTCCAAAACTTCTTCAAGGAGGGCATTCAATATGTAGCCTATTTGTGGTCCAGGGGTTGTTTTTAGTACGTCCATTATTCGTTGGCCATTTGTTTTCAACATCGCTACTGATATAGGATCTCTCATAGCCTCGTCTATCATTGCCTGATATTTGCGCAAGCGATAAGGGTTTTCCTTTGGTCTTCCTGTGCCAATTCGGTCGCACATCCTTACATCTATCAAATCCCAGATATTCTCTTTCCCGACGTTTACCAAAAGCCTCCTTACAGCCGAAAGGGTTATTTGCTCTGTGTCAGAGAAGAACATATGCCACCTAACCAGCTTGACCACCTTATCAATTGTTTCACGTGAAAACTTTAGATCCTCCAATATCTTCTTTGTTACACGTGAACCCACCACTTCGTGTCCATAAAAGCTATATTCTTTGGTATTTTGGTCAAATCTCCTTGTTTCTGGCTTTGCTATATCGTGAAATAGGGCAGAAAGTCTCACGTGTAACGGATATTTCTTGTCTGCGGAATGTTGCAAACTCTTTAAAAGATGCGTCCAAACATCAAAAATATGAACACCTTTTTGTTCTATTCCAATGGCTTCTTCGAGTTTTGGTATTATGTATTGCAATAGGCCGAGTTTTTTGAGAATTAGAAAGCCATTCATTGGTCTATCCGACATGATTATTTTGATTAGCTCGTCTCGAACTCTTTCTTTTGAAATCTCCTTTATTATATGGCTATTATCGGCAATCGCCCTTTCTGTTTCTGGATCAATAGGGAAGTCTAGTTCCACGTGTAACCTAACAGCTCTTAAAATACGTAGTCCATCCTCAAAAAACCTATCTTTTGGATTACCCACGGCTTTTATGGTTCTTCTGGCAAGATCGGCAACTCCAAAGAATGGATCTATGATTTCGGCTGTGTCTGGTTCGTAAGCGATTGCGTTTATTGTAAAATCACGTCTTTTGAGGTCATCAAGGATGTCTGTGCTGAAAGACACCTCGTTCGGTCGTCTGTGGTCAGAATACGAGCTTTCAAGCCTATATGGTGTTATTTCTATTATCTTCAAACTCTCGTCTTTTGTTTCTTCATTGACAACCGCTACGGTGCCAAAGTTGTTTTCGTAAAAAGTCTTTGAAAATAAGGGGATTATTTGTTCGGGGGTGGCATTGGTTGTTATGTCCCAATCCTTTGGTTTTCTGCCCATAAATAGGTCACGGACACAGCCACCAACAAGAAATGCTTCAAAATTAGCATCTTTTAGCGCCTTTGTTACACGAGAAACCTCTTCTGGTATATTAAATTTTTCTATTTGAGCGTTGTTTTTCATGGATTTCGCTTTGTGGTCAGGAATAATTTGCTCGTCGCCACTCGCAAATTTTCCCGACCCTGACTCAGCTGTTTTTTCTGCTGAAAAAACATGCTTCCGTCCAGCGCAAAGTCTCAAAAATCTTAAGCAGTTAAGATTTTTACGCTTTGCGCTCCCGGAGGGATTCGAACCCCCAACAAGTGCTTCGAAGGCACGCATGATATCCATTTCACCACGGGAGCATATTGCCATAATAACACACCAAAAATTTGGTGCATAAATATTGTGCCACCGACAGGAATCGGACCTGTATCTAGACGTTAGGACGGGATTGTTCCCCGCCCGCCTGACTCGTCTTGCGCCTTTAGTAGGAATCGAACCTACATCTATCCCTTAGGACGGGATTGTTCTATCCATTGAACTATAAAGGCGTCAGGCGAGTCGGGCGGGTATCCATTGAACTACGGCGGCGATTTTTTGCTGTGCGGCCAGGGAGAATCGAACTCCCGTCTTATCCTTGGCAAGGATATGTTCTACCACTAAACCATGGCCGCATTCGTTTAAATTTAACATATTTATTTTAATAAACAAATTCTTTTATAAACATTGGGATATATTTTCCTTTATAAAAGTTGTAGAATTGTTTTGTTGTCTAATTGGCCTTATTTTGCAAAAGAATTGTTGATAAGTGTGGATAACTCTGTGGAATGTGGGTAAAAGTCAAAGACAAAATGGCTAAGAATAACGAAATAGGGAAGAAGGGAGAAGACATAGCGGCAAAATATCTTGAGAGGAAAGGCTTTTTTGTTGTCAATAGGAATTATCGCAAAAAATGGGGCGAATTGGACATTGTCGCAGAGAAAAACGGCAAAGTTTATTTTGTGGAAGTGAAGACTGTTAGTCGAAGAAGTTTTGGTGGCCATTTTGAACAGGAAGTAAACAATTATAGGCCCGAGGACAACGTCCACCCCTCTAAACTTAAAAGACTATCGAGAATCATTCAGACTTATCTATTGGAAAAATATCGGAAATCAGAGCCAGAATGGCAGTTCGACCTTGTCTGTGTCTTTTTGGATATGGAAAAACGTATAGCCAAAGTTAGGCTAATTGAAAATTTAGTTTTGTAATTTCTACCTTTGTCGGGGCGCCGAGAATCGAACTCGGACCTTATGGTCCCAAACCATATATACTGCCACTATACTACGCCCCGTGTATCACTATTTTGTTTTAAATTTTCTTTCCTGTAAACCACTCAATACTACCACTGTACTACGCTCCGTAATTTTGCCACTATAGCATAGAACATAATTTTAATAAAATTTGGTATAATTGTTTTATGATTGGAACTTTATTTCACAAACTTGATTCTTGGATAATTGCCTTTTTTCGGGCTACTAGCATACCTTTTGCCAAGCTGGCTGTTTTTGTTATCTTCTTTTGGTTCGGTTTGCTAAAGGTGATAGGGGAGAGCCCGGCCAATCCTTTGGTCAAAGATTTGATGGAAAGCACTTTGCCGTTTCTGACTTTTGAACAATTTATTCTGTTCTTTGGAATTTTTGAGATGGTTATTGGTATAACTTTTATTTTGCCAAAATTCGAAAGAGTGGCCATCTTTCTCTTGGCAATCCATATGGTCACCACCTTTTTGCCACTCATTATGTTGCCTGATGTTACTTGGCAATCAAATTGGATACCGACACTTGAAGGTCAATATATAATCAAAAATTTGGCAATTATCGGATTGGCGATGGGGATTGCCGCGCATTTGCATCGGCACCAGAAATAATTTTCAGCCCGCCTTGCCATCGGGCAGGTTTACAATTTTCAATTTTCATTTAATTTCCAATGTTTCAATTTGAAAATTTTAAATTAAAAATTGAAAATTCCAATTCTACTGTCACCATAAGCCATGTTTAAGAAAAGAGTAGAAAACTTTACTTGTGAGAAATGTGGAACCATAGTAATTGGACGCGGTTACACCAATCACTGCCCAAAGTGCCTCTGGAGTAAACACGTGGATATTGATCCGGGTGATAGGGCTTCAAGTTGTGGTGGCATGATGGCGCCGATTGGAGCTTCAGAGAGTGGGGGAGAATGGTCCATCCTTCAAAAGTGCCAGGTGTGTGGCTTTGAACGCAAAAACAAAATTCTCCATGAAGATGATTTTCAAACTCTGGTAAAAGTTTCCCAAAGAGTCCACAGCTTTAAGTAGTTGTGTTATTTATCCACATATTTTGTATATCCAATTCATGCTGTAGTGGTACAATACCAGTATACGATTTATGTATGTTTACGAAGTAAAACAAAAGGCTCTGGGCTTGAGAAAAGAGGGTTATTCTTATAGTTATATTTCTAAATTAACACAAATTCCAAAAAGTACGTTGAGTGAGTGGTTGACCAACATAGATTACAGTCCAAACAAATATACTCTAGATACGATTGGAAAAGCAAGAACAGCGTCTGGGCTCAAGAAACACTTGATAAAAGTTAAGAGTCTTGATAGTGCTAAGATACGAGCCGAAAAAGATATAGGTAAGTTATCAAAAAGAGATTTATTCATGCTTGGTTTGGGGGTGTATATTGGGGAAGGTACAAAATCTTTCGATTCAACAAGAATTACCAATGCGGATCCCAAAATAATAAAGTTTTCCATAAGATGGTTGAAGGAGATATGTGGGCTCGAAACAAAAAACCTAAGAATCCGTATCCATCTATATCCGGATAATGACGAAGAAAAATGCGTGAATTTTTGGTCAAAAGAAACTGGTATACCGATTAGTCAGTTTCTTAAGTCTATAGTAGATCGTAGAAATAATAAAAAAGTTAATAAAAGGGGCAAACTTCCTTTTGGGACTGCCCATCTGTCCTTGGTAGGTTTTAGAGATAAGAGATTTGGTGTTAACTTGCATAGGTTAATTTTGGCTTGGATTGATAGAGTTTTATGATAGACTGGTTTTTGCGGGTATCGTTCAGCGGTAGGATGGGACACTTCCAATGTCCAGACGGGAGTTCGACTCTCCCTACCCGCACTACTTCGATTTCTTCAGGACACATACAACCTATTAAAATTAATTAAAACATCAAAGCTTCATTTTTAGCTGGTTTTGGATTAAACTGACTTTATGGAGAAGAATTTTGAAGAAATATTAAAAGAAGCAAAAGAACAGGATGACATTCTCGGGCTCATTCTTGTTGGCTCACGAGGGAAAGGTTTTGACAATGAATATTCTGACTATGATGCGGTTATGATTGTAAAAGATGAGGTGGTGAGCGTGTTAAGCGAAAAGTATAAGCAAAGAAGTTTTGATAATGTAGACCTCTCCGTTCAATCTTTAACAGATTTCAAAAAATATGCCGAATGGGATAGTCCAGAAACTTGGGACAGATATAACTATACACATTGCAAAATACTAGTAGACAAGACTGATAATTTGCCCCAACTCATTCAAGAAAAGGGGTATATTCCGGCCGATAAACTAAATAAATTTATTGATTATTGGATTGATGGTTATGTGAATGGAGTATTTCGTTCAATAAAATGTATTCGCAACAACAATCCTTTTGGGGCGCACTTGGAGGCTGTAAACTCAATGCTGGACCTCCTGACTTTGGTATTTGGTTTCAATGGCAGGCACCGACCTTTCCTTGGCTATGTCCAAAAAGAACTTGAAATGTATCCTCTGCAAAATCTACCTTGGTCTCCTACTGATTTTGTGCGAAAAATAGAACAAGTATTGGCTACAGCCGACTTAAAAACCCAACAGGAGTTGCTTATGGGTATTGAAAAAATGGGCAGAGAAAATGGGCACGGACATATGTTTGACGGCTGGCAGGGTAAAGATAAGTGGGCAATGACTTTTGAATCTTAACCTTAGATTTTATAAATCAAAACACTCCCGTAGGGGAGTGTTTTGATAAGTGGAAAACTTTAAACTTTTAGCTAAAAGCCTGAAGCTATTTAACGGCGTCTTTCAAAGCCTTTGCAGCTCTGAACTTAGGCACCTTCATAGCAGGGACCTGAACGCTCTCACCAGTTCTTGGGTTGCGAGCTGTTCTAGCGGCCCTTGTCTTGGTTGAAAAGATACCAAGGCCGGCTACTGATACTTCGCCACCACTCTTGAGAGTTTTGGTGATTTCTCTAATAATTGTCTCTACAACTTCTTCGGCTTGCACCTTGGTGCCACCGATTAGGCCGTGGACTGCATTTGCCAAATCTGCTTTATTCATATTTTTAACCTGCTTTCGCAAGTAAATTAGCTTATAAATTTCCTCCCGCCCGCAACGCTCTCGCTTGCGAGGCGGGCGGGCCCTTTTAATTCCTCCTACTGCCAAGTATATATTTAAGGATTTTTTAGTGCAATACCTTGACAGGGGAGCTGTGGATACGTCCCGTAGTGAATTTGGGCTAAGTGCTAAAGCACGATGACACAGGAATCATAGCCAAAATCTACTACGGGATACGCCTCATTAGGCGACCTTGGTCAAAATGTGTTTGAAGGTTGAAGGATTAGCCGCAGCAATTTCGCTCAGCATCTTGCGATTGAGGGCAACGTTGGCTTTTTTGAGAGAGCCGATGAATTTGGAATAGGAAAGACCGTTTTGATTCAAAACAGAATTGAGGCGAACGTTCCAAAGTTGACGAAAGTCGGTTTTTTTGTCGCGTCTGTGGGCAAAGGCATAAGTGCCAGCGTGAGAAATAGCCTCATAAGCTTGCTTCTCTTTCTTTGATCGGCCGAAGCGATAGCCTTTGACCTGCTTTAGTATGTTGCGCCTTGTTTTTAGCGCGTTCTGTCCTTTTTTTACTCTAGCCATATTTTAAATTAAAATTCTAAATTCTAAATCCGAAATTCGAAATAAATTATGGATTCTTATTTATTTCGGATTTGATGCTTCGGATTTCGTATTTTACGCGTTATTAAGATATCTGCCACGATTTTTGTTGGTCATTTCTATCAAAACAGTAGCTCTTTTGCGAAGAGTGGTGCGAGTTCTGTTTTTGGCATTAAAGTGGTTTTGGCCAATCTTGCGAGTAACAAGCTTGCCGTTTTTGGTCACCTTGATGCGTTTTAGAAATGATTTGTTCGACTTCATAATATTTGTGTTATCCGCCCAGATTCGTTCGGACGGGTCCGCCCAATTTCGTGTATTGGTGTCTTGCTATTTTGCACGTTCTATTAGAGCTGTCAAGCCCTTGGGGCTCTTTTTGGGCTCTTCGGCAATCCTAAAATCTTCAGAAATAAGCTTCAAAACTCTATCCATTCTCTCTTTGAGAAAGCTTTCATTCATATATTTTGTCCTACCTGGTAGAAAGAGGTCGATTTTTATACGGTGACCTTCTTTGAGCCACTCCGAAGCCTTCTTGGCTTTGAGGTTGAGGTCGTGTTCTCCGGTACCCACCTTTACTTGAATGTTCTTTATTTCTACCGTTTGCACCCTGGCCTTTATGGCCTTTTGTTTCTTGTTCTCCATGTATAGAAACTTTCCATAATCTATAACCCTTGCAATCGGCGGCACAGCATTTGGGGAAATTTCGACAAGGTCAAGCCCGAGCTCTTTGGCCTTGGCTAGAGCCTCGGCTATTTTGAGAACGCCAAAATTCTCGCCCTCTGGTCCTAGCAGTCTGACTTCGCTAGCTCTGATTTGATTGTTGATTCGGTGTTGGGTAGCCAAAAAATTACGAAATTATTTTCTATATTATAGATAATAACATTAAAAAGGATTTTTGGCACCTCGGATTTCGAAGTGGAGGTGGGCGCCGGTGACTTTGCCTGTACTACCAACATAGCCGATGAGGTCGCCTTGAGAGACTGTGTCACCGCTCGAGACGACGTTGCTTTGGTTGTGGGCGTAGAGAGTTTGAGTGCCATTTTCGTGCTTGATGACGATATAGGTGCCGTAGCCGCCGTTCCAACCGCCCGACCTGGCAATGATGACTTCGCCACTAGCCGAAGCATAAATTGGGGTGCCAACAGGGGCTGCAATATCGACAGCGTTGTAGCCGTGTATACCTTGGCTTCTTCTGCCGCCGACTATTGGCCTCAAGTAATAACCATCGTATTGCTTTAGGCCAGAAGTTGATCCGCCAGAGCTCCTCGCTCCACTCGTCGATGGTGCGCTAAGTATTTCACCGTCGGGGATAATTATATTTGTGCCGACGGCCAAACTGCTACCAACTTCGATATTGTTGTAGGCAGCAATTTCTTCACTATCACCTTTGAACTTTTTGGCTATTGAAGCAAGGGTGTCGCCCTTGACCGTGGTGTATTTGACCCCAGAAATTGGCAGAATTACCAGGGTCTCACCGACTTTGAGAGTATTTGAAGTAAGGTCGTTGCCCCATTTGATGGTGTTGGCGGTGACGTTGAACATTTCGGCGATTTGAGAAAGGGTGTCGCCTTCGCGCACGACATAAACACTAATCTGGTCGCTGGTCGGCTTTTGGTGCGAGATGTCGGCGACGCTACCGGAAGGACCCGACATCGGCAAAAGGGCATTGTCGTCGAGAATATTTTCGTAACCCAAATTTTCTGGAGCCGGAGAAGCCACGGCCACGAGCGCCATATGTTCGAGCCGATTTTTACTCAAAGATGGGTTTGTTTCCACTGAATTTTTGTTGAAAAGTCCTGTCAATAGACCAGCAGAAACCGAAATTGGCAAGAGCAAAATGATACCAAAGGCAAACAGCCTTCTTAGGAGGTTGTTTTGCCAAAGTGCTCTATATTTCCTGATTAGCCTTGGAAAATAACGATTTTGGAAATCAGGATTAAAGGGGTCTTTTAAAATAAGCCTAGGATTAATGTTAATTCTGCTTTTCTGTCATTTTATGGCTTTGTTGAGCCATTTGCTTGCTTGAAATTAAAATTCTCGGACGCTCTTAAGTCTATCAATTCTGGACCTTTGCGCAACTTTTAATCCACAGGGCAACAATATTGGATTATCTGTTATCATAAGCTGATGCGTTACTTGGAAGAACTAAATGATGCCCAAAGAAAAGCAGTGGAAGCGACTGAAGGACCTCTTTTGGTGCTGGCTGGAGCGGGAGCGGGCAAGACCAAAACCGTCACTCACAGAATTTTGCATTTGATCAATAAAGGGGTGGCGCCAGAAAATATTTTGGCTGTCACATTTACCAACAAAGCGGCGCGCGAAATGCAAGAACGTATTACCGCCCTCCTAGCCAAAGAGGTGAGTGTCAATACACCTGTTTCGATGACCGGCAAGCCTTTTGTCGCGACCTTTCACGGACTCGGAGCTTTTATTATCAAAGAAAATTATAGAGCGGTTGGGGTAAGTAAATACTTCAGTATTTATGACCGAGCCGATTCCAAAAGGTTGGTCAAGGAAGCGCTCGAAAAGCTTGGGTTTAATCCCAAAGATTTTGACCCGAGCAAAATCCTCGGCATTATTTCGAGAGAGAAGGGTAATTTTGTTTCGGCCGAAAGTTATTCAGAGCAGGTAAGTAGCGAGGCCTCGCGTTCTCGCACAGGCTATTTGGCCGGAGTGGTTGGTGAAGTTTGGCTTGAATACGAAAAGGCTTTGCGCAAAGAAAATGCTCTCGACTTTGATGACCTGCTTTTGGTTGCGGCCAAACTTTTGGAGCGGGAAGAGATAAGAAAAGTTTATGCTAAGAGGTGGCAGTATATTCATATCGACGAATATCAAGACACCAACAAAGTGCAATACAAAATCGCCCTCTCTTTGGTCGGCGAACAGCGCAACCTCTGTGTGGTGGGAGACGTGGACCAAAATATCTACAGCTGGCGTGGGGCCAATATCAAAAACATTTTGAATTTTGAAAAAGATTTCCCTGGTGCCAAGCTGGTGCTTCTGGAAGAAAACTATCGCTCGACCCAAACTATTTTGGCGATTGCCAATCGGATTATCGAGAGAAATAAATTGCGCCAAGAAAAGAGGTTGGTTACACGTAATAGTTTGGGCGAGAAGGCTGGGGTCTTCGAAGCTTTGACCGAAAATCACGAAGCCCAGTTTGTAGCCGAGAAGGCCAAAGAACTTCACGAACGCGGAATTCCGTATTCAGAAATGGCGGTGCTTTATCGGGCCAACTTTCAGTCGCGCGTGCTGGAAGAAGAATTTTTGGCTCGCGGCGTGCCTTACCACGTGCTCGGCACCAGATTTTTTGAAAGAAAAGAAATCAAAGATGTGATGGCCTTTTTGCGCTACGCACTCAATCCGGAAAATATTTCTGATCTAAAAAGAATTATCAATGTGCCGCCGCGCGGGATAGGCAAGACGACTCTGCTCAAAATCGTCGAAGGCAAAGAAGAGACTTTGCCGGTCAAGATGAAAATAAATCTAAATAATTTTCGCAATCTCCTAAAACGCATCAAAGGTTTTTCTTTGGCCAATCCAATTTCCAAGACCGTCAATTTTATTATTCAAGAGGCTGGAATTTTGAGTGAACTTTCTAAATCCGAAGAGGATGTGGAACGCAAAGAAAACCTGAAAGAGCTTTTTGTGCTGGCTTCGCGCTACGATGCCATGCCGCCCGAAGATGGCGCTCTGAAATTTTTGGAAGATGTGAGCCTGGCGAGCGACCAAGATAGCGATAAAGAAGAAAAAGAAGCCGTCCGCCTGATGACCGTGCATGCCTCTAAGGGTTTGGAATTTGCTTATGTCTTTATTACCGGGCTCGAAGAAGGCCTCTTCCCCCACGATCGCGACGGTGATGAGAATGTCAGTCAAGAAGAGGCCGAAGAAGAACGCCGACTCTTCTATGTGGCTCTGACTCGCGCCAAGAAAAAGCTTTTCCTAACTTACGCCCAAACCCGAACCATCTTTGGCAGTCGGGGAGTAAACATTCCCTCCGAATTTGTGCTCGAAATCCCCGATGAATACCTGGAGCGCGAATTCTCCGACTACAAACCCAAGCGTAGGCCGCTACTGGATATAGAGTTTTGAGAAACTTTAGAATTTTAAAATGAGAAAACCACCCTTGGGGGGTGGTTGAATAGGAAGGGTTGAACCGCGAACCTTACTTCGTGTACTAGTGGCATTGTGGCCATCCTGGTACACCTGGCTCGAAAGTCTTTGTCGAGAGCCCTTTGCTCTCCACAACCCTTCCACTATCAATCATAGCACATATACAAAATCTGTCAAGTATTTTTTGATTTTGTAATGTTTGGGTATAAAAATATGTTGGAAAATAAGGACTTTTTGTGGAAACGGGGAGAATCGAACTCCCGTCCGAAAGAGTTTTGAAAGTATTTCTATGTGGTCTAGTCAGATTTGTTTGTTTCAGCTTTTCTTCTCGAACCTGACAAAATAAAGAGAAGCCAAGCCTCAATTTGTCGCTACAATTGCGAGACAGCAACTGTAGTCTAGTCCGGTTTATTACAATCAGGCTTTCCTACGGACGAAAGAAAGATGATCGTCACTTAGGTTCTACTTAAAATTAAGCGCGAACGAAAGCGAAGTCAAAATCGTTGACTCCAAAAAATGGAGAAACAACAGATTTTGCTTTTGCAAGAGTGTTTTTTGCACTTATGCTTTCCGTCAGATTAAAGAGTTAACGGTGCTCTACCACACAACACTTTTCAAAGTACAAATTCGTCTAAACCGATCGTTCCCTTGGAACACACTTTATTTATAAAATGTTCTCTAAGCGAACGACTAGCCTTTTATTTCTCTTCTGATCTCTCTGTCGGTATCGCGTTTTTTTATCGTCTCTCTTTTGTCGAATTTCTTTTTGCCTTTGACGATGGCGATCTCTATTTTGAGCTTACTCCCCTTATTATACACCGAAAGTGGCACGATTGTCAAACCTTTTTGGGCTTCGGCTTCGCCGAGTTTGGCAATTTCTTTTTTGGTTAAAAGGAGTTTGCGCGGACGCTCGGGCTCGTATTCTTTGGGCGTGTTTTTGGGTTGGTAGGGCGGAATATTCATACCAGTAACAAAGGCTTCTTCGCCCCTGATTGTTATATGTGCGCCTTCGAGTGAGCCCTGTGAGCTTCTCACCGATTTGACTTCGAAGCCCAAAAGCTCAATACCGGCTTCGTATTTTTCAAGAATTTCGTAATTGAAGTGGGCTTTTTTGTTTTGTATCAGACTCATTTGATTGACGTCGGCTCTTGGCGCGACTCTATAGATAATAGCATTTTTGTGTTAAAATGACTGGCACCAATGACTAAGGAGAGCAAAAAAGAAAATAAAAAGCAGATTTTGGTCAAAAAACCAAACAACAACTTCAGGGGTTCGTTTTTTAGCAGTTTCGTTTCTGGGGTTCTTATATTGATACTCTTGGTCTCGGCCTATTCTCTATTGGCACAAGGCGACAAAAAGGGCGAGATGACTATTTCAGAATTGGCCGAGGCGGTTAAGGCTTCGGAAGTGCAAAGTTTGTCTGTAAGAGCGGGCAGCGTTGAAGCCGTTTTGCAGAATGGAGAAATCAAGGTGGCAAAAAAAGAAGAACAAGCCAGTATCGGCGAGTCTTTGTCGGTCTATGGTGTTACCCCAGAACAAATGAGTGCTATAAAAGTTAGTGTTGATGAGAGAGGTGGGGCCTTCTACTGGATTTTGAGTCTTTCGCCGATTTTGTTCCCTATTTTATTTATCGCCGTCTTTATTTGGCTGATGACTAGACAGATGAAGGGTGCGGGGATGCAGGCTTTTTCTTTTGGGCAGTCGAGAGCACGCATTACTTCGCCGGATGATCAGAAACAAAAAGTCACCTTCAAAGATGTGGCGGGTTGCAAAGAAGCCAAAGAAGAACTGAGTGAAATTGTCGACTTTCTAAAAAATCCCAAAAAGTTTTTTGAAATCGGGGCGCGTATCCCCAAAGGCATTTTGCTTATGGGTGCGCCGGGTACCGGTAAGACTTTGCTTGCTCGGGCGGTCGCTGGCGAGGCGGGTGTATCCTTCTTTGCTATTTCGGGTTCGGAATTCGTCGAGATGTTTGTGGGGGTCGGTGCTTCAAGGGTGAGAGACCTCTTTACCATGGCCAAAAAGGCAGCACCGGCAATTATTTTTATGGACGAGATAGATGCTGTGGGTCGGGTGCGTGGGGGCGGACTTGGTGGAGGCAATGACGAACGCGAGCAAACCCTAAATCAGATTTTGGTCGAGATGGATGGCTTCGAGCCGACCGAAAAAGTCATAATGATGGCGGCAACAAATAGGCCAGACGTGCTTGACCCAGCGCTTTTGCGCCCAGGCAGGTTTGATAGAAGAGTGACAATTGATTTGCCAGACAGGAGTGACCGTGAGGAAATTTTGAAAATTCATTCGAAGCAAAAACCTTTTGCCGAAGATGTAAATTTGGCCTTGATTGCCGAGCGCACGCCTGGGTTCTCTGGCGCCGATCTGTATTCGCTGATGAATGAGGGAGCAATCTTGGCTGCACGGGAAAATCGAACCAAGATTTCTCAATACGATCTCATTCGTTCAATCGAAAAGGTGATGCTCGGGCCCGAAAGGCGCAGTCACATCCTTTCCAAAAAAGAAAAAGAAATTACAGCTTATCACGAAGCGGGGCACGCGGTGGTGGCGAGCGTCTTGCCTTTTGCCGATCCGGTGCACAAAATTTCTATAATTTCGCGTGGTCGAGCTGCTGGTTATACTTTGAAATTGCCGATTGAAGATCGCAGAATCCAATCCAAAAATGAATTTTTAGACGATATTGCAATGTCGCTTGGTGGTTATGTGACCGAAAAAATGATTTTTGGTGATTTGACGACTGGCCCCTCAAATGATTTGCAGGTTTCGACTGCTATGGCCAGAGATATGGTAACGAAATACGGTATGTCCGAAAGCTTGGGGCCGGTGGCTCTTGAATCAAACGGGGGCAAGGTCATCTTTGGCGGTAGGGGCACGAACGAAAAAGAATATTCCGAGAAGGTGGGAGCGCATATCGACGAAGAAGTTTCCAAAATAATGAAGGAAGCTCTATCTCGAGCGGAAAAGATTATCACCGAACACAGGCCTTTGCTCGATGCGATTGCCAAAAGGCTGATGGAAACAGAGACAATAGAAAGAGAAGAGTTTGATTCGATACTCGTCGCCCACGCCATTGCACCAAAGAAAAAGCCCGAGGCCTAAACTTGTTAACATAGTGTTCTTGTTTGTTTTTTTAAAAAAACATAAAATTAAATTTATGAATAAAAAAAGAGGTTTTACACTGATTGAGCTTTTGGTGGTGATTGCCATAATTGGAATTCTATCCTCGTTAGTTTTGAGTTCGCTAAATATAAGTAGAAAAAAAGGAAATGATGCAAAAGTGAAATCTCAGTTTAGGCAGTTAATGACAGCCTCTCAGCTTTATTTTGAAAACAATGACAATTATGGCGTTTCGACCAACAGTTGTAGTAGTGGGATGTTTGCCGACAATTCGATATCACAATTGCTCTCTGGTTTGGCGAATGGAAGCCCTTCTTGTGTTTCTATTGGTTCTGAATATGCGGTATCAATACCTCTTTTGGTTCAGTCTTCGGGAGCCAATCATTGGTGTGTTGATTCGACCGGCCACTCTCGTGCTATAAACTCTGCATTGACTGCTGGCGACGCTATCTGCGACTAACCCCTCTAAATTTTTGAGTTGAATTTTCTCCTACAAACCCTTAATATCAAGCTATTGCACGCGTAGCTCAGTTGGTAGAGCGCCGAGCTTATACCTCGGTGGCCGTAGGTTCGAGTCCTACCGCGTGCACTAAAATATTAAAACCCATCGTTACTCCAAATGGATTTGGTTTTGGGAGAGGGTGGAGGCTAGAAGGGGGTATTT
>CAZLFM010000002.1:38781-40288 GCA_964558845.1 uncultured Candidatus Saccharibacteria bacterium | reverse complement strand
TTTATAAATCCTACAATGTTTACAATTCTGATGCTACAATCTTTGTAAGAATTGATCGGATCAAAAATTAAAGCAATTTTCGGAATTCTTCTTCGGTAAGGCCAGCTTGCTGGATTATTTCTTTCATAAGAGATCTGCTAACATCCCCTGGGTGCATTGGCACACCAGTTCTTAAATTTTTGGTTGGATGCCAAAAAGCCAAGTGGCTTCCTACCTGTCTATCCTCTATGAATCCTGCTCGTTTTAGAGCTTTGATAATCTTGTTGGGTCGCAAATTAGGCAATCGGCTCATGCCATTTGAGGAATTTTTACCGAGATAGGAAGAGAGTACGATTGCATTTTCTTATGCTTTTTGGTTTTTTCGATTGGCACTACCTCATTGTGTTTTAGAAGAGAGCCTATGTGACATTCTATGGCTTCGTGAATATTGGTAATAATTCCATCCATTGTTTTGGCCTCCGTATGACAGCCCGGCAAGGCTGGCACCTTCGCCCAAAAGCCACCTTCTTCGGCTGGATAGATTTTGACTGTATAGTTAAGTATTTTAGCTTTTTTCATTGTAGTATTATAGCATACTTTTATATTCCTTACACAACAAAGAAGAAGTGATATAGTTATTGATATGAAAAATTTATTTTATCGAGTTTTTGCGGAGAACAAATGGACATCAACACTGTTTGTTTTCCTAACACTTGCAACCTTAATGACCCTTTGGACAATCGCAACTTCTGGACCCGACGCGCTTGATCTTACAAAACCAACAGAATTCGTGCTACGCATGACCCTGCCCATACTATTATCTACCTTATACATTGTTTACCGTTTTGTAGGTGAAGGAAGATCAAAACCTAATCAATCCTCTGGTGTAGAGTCAGGAGTAGTGGAGCAAAATAGACCGAAATCTATCCTGAATCTGGTAGTACAACTAGTTATTTTGTGTGTAATTACATGGATCGCAGGATCTATCGTATTCCTTTATTTTTTCTACCTTGGCATACCGACATATTTACCTTTCTATTTACCAGTTTTGAATATTATAACTGCCGTTCTCTCACTTCCAACCACATTTTTTTGGATTTGGCAGTCTGTTCGGGCGATAAAACAATCCCACAACAGCGGAACCAAAATAACTGTATCCAAAAAAATATATTTGATGTTTTTAGCCTTATTGTCCTTCTACTTTATTTTCCATACATATACTTATATAACTTTCAAAATCTATGAGAAAGACTTCGCTACTCGTGGCACCGAGAACCTTATAGAAACAAAAGAGAGATTCAGGACGAGCTGGACCAATCAACCTACCTACAGCACAGAGGGATTATATTTCTATGATTTTGCATCACAAACTGCAACATCGGCCTGTAATCCAGTTATTGAAGACAGGCTACACCCAAACGCAATGCTCGCTTCAATAGAGAATTATTACTGTAATAAGATTTACGGGGAAAATATAGAGCATTACTATCGTTTTTTATATGAAAAAAAAGGGATATACATCAGTCCA
>CAZLFM010000002.1:28955-38771 GCA_964558845.1 uncultured Candidatus Saccharibacteria bacterium | reverse complement strand
TTTGGCGATACCTCATTTAAGATCATAGTCCCTAGCAACACCTTCATTGATGAAGAGGAAAATGTCTATTTTAGGGATGAGGGTAGTGAGTGGTTGAGGATTGGTGGTTATGAAGTCAGGGGCGGAAAGACATTTTTACTGAACGTTGGAACAAAAATATTGTATTTAAATACTACAACAGAAAATTTCAAAGATTTTGAAAAAGAAATTAAAGCTGGAGTAGGAGGGTGGGGAGAAGATGTAAAAATTAAGACAGACGAAACAGGTGGCTTGAGTAAAATCGTCGTTACTAGTCCTGACCGCGTAGCAGGTGGTACAACAACCAGTCTCTATCTCTTCCTGGGACCAGGTAAGTATCTTCTATTCCAGAACGTAAGCAACTTTGTGATAAATACACTGCAACGAAATTAGGTCTTAAATATAGTGAGTATTGACAAAGTTATTACAAAGTATATACTTGTATTATGACTACTCAAATAATGTTCAAAATTGAAGATAAGCTCAAGAAGGCGGCACAAAAGAGGGCACGAGAAGAAGGTATTACTCTTTCGGATTTTTACAAATCTGCGACTAGATCGTTCATTGAAGGCAAGATGACAATTGGTATGATTTTTGAAGAAGAAAATTTGACTGGCTATACCAATCAGAGTATTCAGGACTTACAAATTGGTCTAGATGATATCAAAAAGGGCAGATTTTTTAGGGCAAAATGACAATATTTTACACAGAAATATTTAGTAAGACTTTAGGCCACCTCCCTGTTGGGATAAAAAGAATCTTTACAAAACAACAAGCCTTGTTTGTTAAAAATTGGAGAGACGCAAGACTTCACACAAAAAAACTTTCAGGGATGGATCTGTTTTCATTTCGGGTTACAAGAAATTATCGAGTTTTGTTCAAATTTTCTGAAAGAAACTCGGTATTTTTTGTTTCTATTGGACATAGAAAAAATATTTATGATTAAAGCGAATAAAAGGTTAGGTCAAAACTTTTTGCGGGATGAAAAGATTTTGCAAAAAATCGTTGATTTTGCGCAGATTGAAAAGGGGGACGTGGTGCTCGAGGTGGGTCCAGGCGAAGGCACGCTGACAAAATTGCTTTTGAAAAAAGCAGGGAAGGTAATTGCGGTAGAAAAAGACGAGCATTTAGCAGAACTGCTGCAAGTCAAATTTGCCCCGGAGATAAAAGATAAAAGATTAAGGATAATCATAGGCGATGCACTTGAGCTTGAAGCTGAGAGCTTGGAGCTTGGAGGGGAAGAAAAAGATTTAAACTCTAAGCTAAAACCTCTAAGCTATAAGCTTGTTGGGAATATCCCGTACTACATCACCGGCGAAATATTTAGAAAGTTTTTGGAGAGTAGCAACCAACCCAAGTCTTTGACTTTTGTGGTTCAAAAGGAGGTCGCCGACAGGATAATGGCTCGCGATGGTAAAGAAAGCATCCTCAGTCTTTCGATCAAAGCTTACGGCAGACCAGAATACGGTGGGATAATCAAAGCTGGTAGCTTCGCACCTAGGCCAAAAGTTGATTCGGCAATTATTGCGGTGAGGGGTATAGGCAAGAAAAAGTTCTTTGAGCGTGCCTTGCGCAGGCCGACGGGCCGAGCAGAGGAAAAAGCCAGCAGGCTTTTATCCGTGCAAAGCGAAAAGAACTTTTTCTTGCTTGAAAAAAAATTTTTTGAGATTGTAAAAAAAGGTTTTGCTCACAAAAGAAAGTTGCTCGCCAAAAATTTAGGTATAGATCAGAGTATTTTGTTGGGGCTTGGCATAAAAGAAAAGGCTAGGGCCGAGGATTTGAAGTTAGAAGATTGGCTTAAGATCCTGCATCATCCCCAAAAAAAGTAGTCGCTAGAGCAAATAAGCTGTAAAATTGGGGCATGAATTATCTGCCCAGCCAAAAAATCTTGAGCCTGCTAGTTTTGGCTATCGGCTTAGTCGGCGCAATCATCTTTGCCTGGAGCGACAGGGTCACCAGCTCGACCACGGCCAAAATTGGCGACCTGACAGCCGGCACTAAAATCAAAATTCCTGAAAATCCAAGCTGGCAAAACGAAATACAAGGAACAGTAGAAAATGTCGAGGCCATAGAACCAGATTCGGCAGATGGTGCCGGGACTTTGACCGACAACTTTTCTGTTTCTTTGATGTCCAACTATTTGGCCTTAAAACAAAATGGCAATTTGAACGAACAAACGGCCCAAAATTTGATTGACAGCGGTTTGCAATATTTCGAATCAACTTACCGAGTAGCAGTCGATAATCCAGAATTCAAAATTATAGAGGATAACGGCAAAAAATCAGTCGAAGAATATGGCGAGAGTTTGGGTAGTGTCTTCAAAGCTTATATGCCAGTCAAGCCCAAAAACGAGCTCCAAATTTTGACTGAAATAGCAAACACTCAAAATCGAGAAAAGTTGAAAGAAATCGATGAGGTCTTAGTCGTTTACAACAACATCAAAGTCGGTTTGGCCCAAATGTTCGTGCCAACCACTTTTTCCAGATCGCACAACGATATGATCAAAGGCCTTAGCGGTATGACAGCTGGCCTCAAAGAAATGCAGGGCATCTTGGACGATCCAGTCAAAAGTTTGATTAGTATCAAAACTTACCAAGAAAACGCCACAATGTTTCAACAGGCTTTTAATGCTACAAGAGCTTTTATCTACAAACAAAATATATTTTATAAACAGGGCACGGGTGGCTACTACTTATTGTACGGGCTATAATAAAACAAATGAAAAAGGCAAATTTTCATAAGATTTTGGTTCTAACTCTGGTCAGCAGTTTTGTTTTTTCTCCTCTTTTTGCCAGCCAAGCACAGGCTCAATTTGCGGTTGTCGAGGTTGGACCATCTGGAGCCGCAAATATTGTTACGGCCACCAATGCTACTGGAATGAGTTTGAAGGAAAATCTTTTTGACGCTCTGGCATTTGGTTTTATGAACTACGCAATCCAAAGAATGACTGCAAGCACCGTCAACTGGATAAACCGCGGGTTTAAGGGTAGTCCATCTTTCGTCACCAACCCCGAAGGCTTTTTGAAGGGCGTGGCCGACCAGACGGTGGGTTTGTTTATAGAGAGAGACCCAAATCTAAACTTTTTGTGTGCGCCGATTGAAAGCCGAATAAGAGTAGCTTTGGTCAACAGCTACAACCCAAATATGCGCAATCTGTGGCAATGTACTCTGACCGACGCCGTCGGTAATATGGAAGACTTTTTGGACGATTTTGATCGGGGCGGGTGGGACAAATTTTTTGAAATCAGCCAAAAACCCCAAAACAACCCAATCGGCGCCTACATAATGGCCGAAAACGAAATGCTTCGCCAAGTAGCTTCAAAAGTCGGTGCTAAGGAACAAGACCTAAATTGGGGCAAAGGCTTTATGTCTTTTAAGCGTTGCACTCTCTATGAAGGAGGTAGCGCAGATCCAGCCAATATCGATCTTCTTGATATTGCCGACGGAGGAAGTGGATTTACCACAGATGAAGATGAAGAATTAAATCAGATTGCCCCGCCAAGATGTATACAGGAAAAAACCGAGACTCCGGGCACGGTTATCGAGTCTAGATTAAACCAAGCACTTGGGGCGGGGCAGGGTAGACTTGAAGTGGCTGACGAAGTCAACGAAATAGTCGGTGCGCTCCTGACTCAACTAGCCAACAAAGCTATGGGCGGCCTACTTGGCTTGACCAAAAGAGGCTCCGACGGCTCCAATTCTTATTTGAGTCAATTCCAGTCTGATGCCCAAGATAAGGAATTGGAAAAATACTTTAAAGATTCAAAAAATAATGTGGAGGCCACAGCCAACACAACAGTTTTTGATACAAGCATTTGTCTGACCAATCCTTCGGCTGAGGGCTGTACCTTGAACTGGCCGAACGGAGCGGGTTCGTGCAATTTGCCAGTCAGACCAACCGACAGCAACTGCTCTTTGTATTCAGATTGCGAAATTTCCAACTGGGCCACTCAAGAAGCAAGCAATTCTGGTGTATCATTTGAACAGGCTGTCTTAAACCTTACCTGCGCGCCAAAATAGTTTGGCTAATTAATAAATTGCGATTAAAATTTTAAGATTAAATTATAAATATGAAAAAAGAATTTACGACTATGAAAACAGCAACAAAAACAGCACTAGGAATATTTGTATCCTTGCTACTCATTGGTTTTGGAGGGGTAGCAGCAGAGGCTCAAACCAATTCTTGCCCCAGCTTAGCCCCTTACAAGTGCAACAACGGCTCTTGCACCAACGAACCATCTCTCTGTGATCAATCTTGGGGCGGTGGACTTTCGAGCCAAAACCCAGATACAGAAACCACCACAAGCGGCGGTGCCCCAGCTGGCCAGACACTCGCCCCAGCCACACCAAGCTCACAACAATGCACCGGCAACCTGCGCTACGACAGAGCGGCAACCGAAAGATGTGCAAGACTAGCCGAGAGCGAGGGTAGGGCCAGAGGCTACAACATCACCTGTAATGTCGAGGAAAGAGAATCGGTCAAGGCGGTGAACGCCGCTCCAGTTGGTTCTGAGACTATGTATTTTTCAAACTGCACCATCAACGGCCAAACCGGCTTTTCACCAGAAACTCTAGTTGGTTACAAAGGTAGCGGCTCTGGTATACAGGTACACGACAACTTCTTTGGCACCACCACCGTTTATGGTTCGGGCTTCAACATCAACTCGATGTGGTATTCGGTGCCTTGCTCCTTAGTGGACGGCATCGAGGGCAAGTCGGGCTCGCTTGTAAATTCTCACACCTGCACCGCCGGTGCGACTCAATACTTTGGTTCTGGTAACGCTTCAAACTGGACACCTTCAAACGCCAAAAAAACTCCGGGCCAAACGACAAACCCAGGCAAAACAGTGAGCTTTTTCCAACCCGTAACCACCAACAATACCTCTGGCGGATCGAGCACAGTGGCCAACACAACTCTTGGCAATCAGATAAGAGACCTCGTTGCTCGCTTAAACAAAATGATTGAGCAAGCCAGAAACGCTTATGGCATTCATCTTGTCAACATCGCCACAACTCCAAACACCACTACCACACCAGGTGCAATCGTTATTCCAAACGGCACGACACCAAACTATCTTTTCGAACTGACGACAGACAAAACTTCGTACTGCGTGGGTGAGACACCAAAATTCACCATCACCAGCTCTTCGAGCAACGTCGGCTCAAAGATACTTTGGTCGTCTTGGCTCAATGGTCAATCGACCAACGAATTCGACATGGATTATGGCCACAAGCTTGGTGGCAGTACGAGTGGATCCTTTTGGGGCGACTATGGCTCGACTTGGAACAGCACTCACGTCGGCCAGTGGACCAAACAAGCCAATATCAACGGACTTTTGAAGAACGTTAACTTTGAAGTCAAAAATTGCTCGGGCAAAACAGTTACCAACGCCGGCACAACGACAACAAACCCTCTTGTTTGTTCTCCAAAAACTCAATACGTCGGCAAGTACACCGTAGCCTACATCACCGTTGCCGACTCGACCAATCCAAACTTTGATTGGTCGGCTACTTACACTTGGTCGGCCCCAGGCTCAACCAAAGACGCCGGCACCGGCTGGAACTTTGGCACTTCTTATGCCAACTCGGGCACCTACAACGTCTCTGTCACCAATTCTGGCCAAACAACAACCTGCGAAGTGAAGGTGTATTAAAACAAAAAATTGATTAGCAGAATAACAAAAAGCATATTAATTATCGCTGTATGCGTGATGATAGTTACGCCTTTTGTTGTTGACGCAGCTGTTATTCCATTTTTACCCACCAACCTTACTGCGGACTTCGATATTTTTGGTTCATTGTTCCAAATAATTGGCGCGTTCCTGATGACCATAACTTCTTTCCTTCTGATAGTTTCCGGATGGCTTTTTGATTATGTTTTGCAGTTTACAGTTACCAATATGTCAGACAATATAGGCACAGGAAGCGCGATAGGTACAAGCATTACCGAGGCGTGGGCGACAGTGCGCGACATTGCAAATATGGTCTTTATTTTCGTTTTACTCTACACCGCCTTCCGCACTATGTTTTTGTCTGAATATGCCAATGTAGGAAAGTCGATATTAAATATCGTCATAATCGCGATTCTTATAAACTTCAGTTTGTTTTTTGCCAAAGTGGTGATTGACGCTTCAAACATTGTCGCAGATGGGTTTTACAGAGCCATTTCAAGTACAAACGAGGAAACAATGAAAGGCAACACATCTTCTGACAATTACGTTGTGGGAACTTTACGTTACAATGGGATATCTGGTGGTTACATGCGTATGCTCGGCTTACAGACAATTTATGGAACTGGCGTGTTGGATCAACCCACCGCCAGCAAGACATTATTATTTGGTACTTTGAGTGGCGTGTTTATGCTCGTAGCTGCAATTATATTCTTTATGGCCAGCATAATGTTTGTAGCCCGATTTATAATTCTGATATTCCTGATGATTCTGTCGCCATTCGCCTTTATTGCCTACATAATTCCTGGATCAAGTGGGAAATTCAGCGAATGGTGGCAATCTCTTCTCAACCAAGCATTTTTTGCCCCAGTATTTTTTGCTCTTACTTGGGTAGCTTTTAAAGTGGGGAGCAAAATAATATCAGCTCCGATGGGCGAGTATGGAAAAGATTTTTCCTCTCTAGTCACAAATCCAAAAATGGCTATGGGCATCATCATCAACTACGTCATCGTTATGGGTCTTGCCATCGCCGCTCTAGTCCTTTCTAAACAACTTGCCTCCAAAGGCGCCACCGCTGGCGCGTTTGGCGCGATTACTGGAGCGGGTGGGGCAGTGGCACTTGGAGGGTCAGCTTGGCTAGGCAGAACAGTTGTCGGACAAGCTGGCAATAAGTTTGCAAACAACGCATGGTTACAAGCACAGGCGAACAAACCACGATCTGGAATATTGGGATCCATTGCTGGTGGTGCAGCGAGGGCAACTCTTTATGCAAACAAACAAGCCGCTAGTGGCACGTTCGATCTACGTAACGCAAAAGTTCCAACAAGTATCATTGGGGCTGCTGTTGAAGGCACTCTAGGTAGGACCAAATACGGAAAAGCTCTCGGATTAAATGATATAAATATTCCTGATGTAGAAGTCGGGCAACGATTGGTTGGTAAAGATTTTGGCACAGCTGCAACAAAGGGTTATAAGGAGGCAAAAGCAGAAAGTGATAAGCGAGTTCAAGAACGCGAAGCAGCTAGAACAGCCGAATGGAAATTGGCAGAAGCCAAAGAAGCTGTTCTTAAAGGCGCCAATGCTCCAGCTGGAAGCCCACTTATTGGAGAAATGGAGAAAGCTCTCGCTAAACTTTCAGATAAAGAGACCGAGGCTTTGGTTGCAAGCAACAGAGATCTTCTTAAGAGTCTAAACTTTGCAAATGCAATCAGCGTTAAACAACTCGAGGCCCTCAACAAGAGTGATCAATTCTCAGAATCAGAAAAAACTAGACTCAAGGATACAAGATTTGCTGATATTAATGCGGCTGTGTTGGCTGGCACAGCAACCGCAATTGCTAGCGTTAAGGGCAAAATCAAGGGATTGAGCGATTCCGAACTAGAGATGATTGAGTCTTCTCATTTTGGAGATGAGAATTTTGTGGCAGAATTACGACCTGCTCAATTTGAATTCGTCACAACAAAGAGTAGTAAATTTACAACCAGTCAAAAACAAACCACTAAAAATACTAGGATCGAACCTCTAATGAGAGCCTTACGAACCGGTAACACTGCCAATATTAAGGCGTTTATAAGAAAAGTTGACCATAAGACATTGGCTGGATTTATGAACACGCCAGGTAGGGGAGGTGTACCAATAGCTCTAGATAGGGATGTTCTGGATGTATATAATCCGAAGATGTTAACCAGAATGGCTGATGAGATGAACGATTCTGATAAATTAACTCTGAGAGCAGCTCTTCTCGCGGGAGGAAACGCTGCAACCATAGCATGGCTAAATAGTCCAGATAAAGGAGGTACCATGTTTATTTAAAAAACATGACATTCACACGAGAACAAAAAAAACAAGCTTATGAAAAACTTTCTCCGGAAGTGCAGGATTTTGTTATGTCCAACGAAACAACAGAACTGATTGGAAAATTATTACGAGAATCTGGTTTATCTGAAGACGAAGAAATTTCTGCTGATAGCGAGATTTTATACTCGCTCTACGGACTTCAGCCACTTTCAATAGCGATCGAGAATATCGCAAAATTGAGCAATCGTAACCTAGACAATCTTTCTAATCTCAAAATGAAATTGGAGGATAATGTCTTTGGCAAAATACCACAACAAAAAGAAGCAGATGGTGTATCAGTGCAAAAATCCACTCAACAACCAACAATCCCACAACCACCCAAACCAGAACAACCCCGTTCCAGAATCGCACCGGTGGGGTTTGAGGAGGCGATACTGAATCAAGTGCGAGCGATGAGGGTCGCAACGCCTCCACCTAGCAACTTACCCACTGCACCCGAGCACAACGTTCACGACTACAAACAGGGGGCGGATCCATATAGAGAACCGACGGAATAAATTACCCTAATTATTCTAATTAACCTAATTGACCCAAGAAAATCCCAAAATCTGATTGGGAGGTGGAGCTTATTTAGAATAATTAGTATAATTAGAGTACTTAGAATAATTCAAACCCATGCGTTTCCAAGTTCCACAATTTATCGATGTTGAAGACAAAATTTTTGGGCCATTCACGCTCAAGCAATTCATCTACCTCGCCGGGGGAGCGGCGGTGGCCGTCGCCTGCACCACCTTCTTTGGAATCTTTTTTGGGCTTTTGGTTTCTTCGCCAATCGTTATCCTGGCTCTAGCCTTGGCCTTTTACAAAATCAACAACCGACCCTTTATTTACACCCTCGAATCGGCCTTCAAGTATATGTCTAGCAACAAACTTTATGTTTGGAAAAAGGCCGAGGACGATGTAAAAAAAGAAGCCGAGGACAAAAAATACACCTCGCTCGTTGTGCCCAATCTGTCGGGCAGCAAACTCAAAGATTTGAATTGGGAATTGGACGTGAAAAGAAAGGAAGAAGCTAAGAGCTTGGAGCTTAAAGAACAATGATCAAAACATCTTACGAATCTGAATATTCACAGATAATATCAGAGACAAGCCAGATAAGTATGATGCTACGTGCTATAATTAGAAAGCTGGACTTAAACTCTAAGCTCCAAGCTTAAAGCTCTAAGCTACTTATGAAAACCGCTACACAAGATTTTGTACCAATAGAAGATATCCGCGATGGTCTTGTCATACTCAAAGACGGCGGGATGCGAGGCATACTCATGGCTTCTTCGATAAACTTTTCGCTCAAAAGCAACGACGAACGCCAAGCCATACTTTTGCAATTCCAGGATTTTCTAAACTCTTTGGACTTTTCGGTCCAAATAGTCGTGCAGTCGCGCCGCTTAGACATAAGGCCATACATCGCTCTGTTGGACGAAAGATACAAAGAGCAGACCAACGACCTGATGAAAATCCAAATCGAACAATATATTGGATTTATAAAGAGCTTCACCGAATCGACCAGTATAATGACCAAGAACTTTTTTATTGTTGTGCCTTATGATTCGGCTGTAGTTTCGGT
Organism: uncultured Candidatus Saccharibacteria bacterium; assembly: GCA_964558845.1. Lineage (GTDB taxonomy): Bacteria > Patescibacteriota > Minisyncoccia > Phycocordibacterales > WO2-35-19 > JBBTQZ01. The sequence continues at coordinate 29,162 of CAZLFM010000002.1, read as the reverse complement.
CGGCGGTAGATTGCCGTTTGGTCTTGGAGGCAAGCAAAGCACCGCCCAAAAGCAAGAGGATTTTGAAGAGCGCCGAACCCAGCTCGAACAAAGAATGGGCGTGGTCGAGCAGGGCTTGACTCGTTGTGGTGTCCGAGTTGGCAAACTGGGCACAGACGAAGTGGTCGAACTTTTTTATAAGATTTTCAACCCGGGCGAAACGGAAAA
>CAZLFM010000002.1:1469-28855 GCA_964558845.1 uncultured Candidatus Saccharibacteria bacterium | reverse complement strand
AATATGTTTGACTTTCTAAAGAAAAAACCAAAAAGTCCGCTAGCAGATATAAACATTCTGCCCAATTCTGTTACCCGTAGTAGCGAACTTGAACTGCGCGACATCTTGGCTCCAAGCGCTCTCAAGGTCAATGCCAAAGAACTAAACTTGGGCGAAAAGGTAGTCAGAAGCTTTTTTGTAATATCTTATCCTCGCTATTTGGCCGAAGAATGGTTTGCGCCAATAATCAATATGGACAAAATGTTTGATATTTCGATTTTTGTGCACCCACTCGAAACAGCCCGCGTGCTTCGAACTTTCCAAAAAAAGGTGGCCGAGGTGCAAAGCCAGATTCGAATTAGAGAAGAGAAGGGTCTGGTGCGCGACCCGATCCTCGATACCGCTTATCAAGACCTTGAAAATTTGCGCGACAACTTGCAACAAGCTCAAGAAAAAATGTTTGAAGTCGGTCTTTATATTTCTGTTTATGCCGATAGTAGCGAAGACCTAGACAAAGTCGAGTCCGAAATAAAATCAATTCTTGAATCCAAGCTAGTGTATGTCAAACCTGCACTCTTCCAACAAGAGCAGGGCTTTGGCAGTATCCTACCAATCGCCGAAGACGAGCTTGGTGTGCATTCCAAAATAAATTCTTCGCCTCTCTCTAGCATCTTTCCATTTATTTCTTTCGACCTGACAAGCGACAAAGGTATTTTGTATGGTATCAACAGACACAACTCTTCGTTGGTACTTTTTGATCGCTTTTCTTTGGAAAACTACAACTCGGTCTCGCTGGCCAAATCTGGTTCGGGCAAATCATACGCGACCAAGCTCGAGATTCTCCGCACCCTGATGTTTGATGCCGACGTCATAGTCATCGACCCAGAAAACGAATACCAGTATATGGCCGAAGCGGTAGGGGGTAGGTACTTCAATATATCGCTCAATTCCGACCACCACATCAATCCTTTCGAGCTACCGGTGCCTGGCGAGGACGAATCGGCAGCGGGCGTCCTCCGAAGCCAGATTATAAATTTGGTTGGTCTTTTCCGTATTATGATGGGTGGCCTTTCGGCCGAAGAAGATGCGATTATCGACAGGGCAATTACCGAAACCTACGCCCTCAAAGACATCACCGCCGATTCTAATTTTCAAAATGTCGAGCCGCCACTACTTTCAGATTTTGAACTCGTGCTTGGGGGTATGGAAGGCGGCGAATCCCTCGCCCAAAGACTCTCCAAATATACCCGCGGTACCTGGGCCAACTTTATCAACCGACCTTCCAACATCGATATCAATCGCAAGTTTGTAGTCTTCTCAATCCGCGATATGGAAGATGAGCTCAAGCCGGTCGCAATGTATATCGTGACTCACTACATCTGGAACGCCATCAGGCGCGAGATCAAGAAGCGCTTGCTCGTCATCGACGAGGCCTGGTGGATGATGAAGAGCGAAGACACGGCTTCGTTCCTTCTTAGCCTCGCCAAGAGAGGGCGCAAATACTACCTGGGACTTGCTACCATCACTCAAGACGTCGATGACTTCCTCAAGTCGCCCTATGGTACACCCATCATCACCAACTCTTCAATTCAGATCCTGCTCAAGCAATCACCGACGACGATTGACCGCTTGCAAGAAGTCTTCAACTTAACTGACGAGGAAAAGTATTTGCTCTTGGAGTCGGGGATAGGTGAGGGCATCTTCTTTGCCGGACTAAAACACGTAGCAATCAAAATCATTGCTTCCTACACCGAAGACCAGATCATTACCTCCGATCCATCACAAATACTTGCCATAAAGCAAAAGAATGCCCGAGGCTGAAGTCCAAACACAAGAAGAAGCGACTAAAACACCTTTTTATTCCAAAAGGCCAGCTCCAGTTTTGTCGCGAGTCGATCCAGAACAAAAACAAAGAGTCAAACTTTGGATGGGTTGGTGTTTGATTATCACCGCTTTGGTAGTTGATGTCGCCGAACTTGGTCTGAGCTACACTGGAGTTGGTATATTTTTTGCCTTTATTTTATCGATTGGAGCCGGATTTGTTTTTTGGCTTTGGTTTCTGGTTTTGGGTGTCACTTACAGTTCAAATACAAAGACATTTGCTACCTCTATAGTTACTTATTTGGCCGAATTGATACCAGGTTTAGATATTGTGCCATTTTGGTTTGCTTGGACAGTCGGTATGATACTCATTATCACGCTCACAAGAATGGAAGACCGGGGAGAGGAGCCGACAATTCTTGGAGCGCTTGGGCGCATATTTACCTGGGCCGGTGGCCCGGTAACGATTGCGATAAGATACCCTTTCCAAAAATTTGGTGACGTTAGAAGGAGTCGCCGAATAAAAAGAGAATATGAAAAAGAAATGGAAGAAATCCTTGAAAATCCGGAAATGGAAGAGGAAATAAAAGAGAAGTATGCAAAAAGAGAGAGGCGATTTAGAAGAAGAGAGTTGAATCCAGCAGAAAGGCTTGAGCGTCGGTTTTTCCAAGTTGGCGAAGACGGGGTTTCTTTGCGTGAGGGCAAAAACATTGGAGAGGCTGGGGAAGCTTTCGGCCGATTTGGTCAAAAACAAAAAGGTTTGGCCGAAAAAAAGGCCGGCGAAGTAAGCAACACCCTCAACCTAAAAATACCGAAAAGGTTGCGTTGATTTTTCTCCACATCAGAGTCATTTAGCAAAAAGCTCGGCGTGATACAATAAAAGGGTATGCAAAAGCTTTTGGTTATAATTTTGGGCGTTGTGCTGGTTTGGCCGGCCACAGCTTTAGCCCAACAAAACGGTAACGTGCCTTTTTCGCTCCCCGACGAACTCGAGACAGAAATAATTCCTAATTATCCAAAACCAGGTGAGATGGTCTGGATAAATTTGTCGATGTATACGGCTGATTTGGATTCGGCCGACATTGCTTGGTATAGAAATGGCGAACAAGAGCTCCTGGGCAAGGGTCTCAAACAATATTCTTTTAGAAATGCCGAGTCGGGCAAAACCACAACTATCGAGATACGAGTTCGGCTCCAAAACGGCACCAGCTTTTCCAAAAAACTGAGTTTTGCTCCGGCTAGTATAGACCTTGTCTGGGAAGCTGATTCTTATGTGCCACCCTTTTATCAAGGCAAAGCTCTTCACCCAAGACAGGGCAAGGTCAAGGTAGTCGCCATTCCAGATTTTGTATTGGACGGCAAGAGGATTAAAGCCGAAAAGTTGATTTACGAATGGTCTGATGGGCTTCAAGTCTATCAAAGTCAGTCCGGTTATGGCCGAAATGTGCTTTTTTTGAATGGTTCTATCTTGGGCTCGAGCGAAGAGGTTGAGGTCTTGGTGCGAGACCCAGAAAGTAATTTGGTGGCTCAAGCCTTTTTAAGTATTCCTACTACCGATCCAGAAATAGTGTTTTATCAAAACGACTCCTATTATGGCTTTATTTTTGATCAAGCCCTTGGGGCCCAAACAGAACTGACTTCGCAAGAAATCGAGGTTTTTGTCAGCCCTTTGTTTATTACAAAAGAGCTTGGCTCTGCGCTACAATATAATTGGCGCCTCAACGGACAAGCTGTGCCCGAGCTTCAAGGTTCGCGCACTGCTATATTTAGAAAGCCCGAAAATAGTGCTGGTCAGTCCAATATCAGGGTTGAGGTCAAGAATGATAAGAAGATACTGCAATTTGCCGATTCGAGCCTAACCATAAATTTCGATAAATAAAAAATGCAAAATCAAGTTTCAAATTTTAGTAGGGGATTGATATCGAGTGTTTTTGTTATTTTTGTAATTCTTGCTTTCTTACCTGTATTTACTGCACACGCGCAAACACAACCTACCGATACCTATAAAGTACTGGCTCCTTTGCCAGGTACATTTAATGAAAGTACTGGCAAAACCGATATCCAAAGATACTTACCAGGTATATTTAATTTGGCTATAGGCGTGTCAGCGGCTTTTGTGCTTCTAAATTTGGTTTTTGGTGGGTTTCTGTGGATGTCGAGTGACGCCTTTACCAAAAAAGAAGAGGGCAAGAAGCGCATCGAAAACTCCCTTAAGGGCATCCTGCTCGTCGCTGGAGCCTGGATTATCCTTTTTACTATCAACCCAAGCCTTTTGGATGTAAAGCTCGACATCGAAAGCATAGAAGTTCCATCTTCAGCGACTTCTACCCTTATCAGAGTTGGTGGTGCAATCCTAACACCCGCACAAATCACCGAAAGTAATACAAATAGAGCGGCTCTTCAGGCTGACGGAATTTACACCTACGCTCCACATTGTGTACAAGGGCAGCGCCGAGGATGTGTAAACCTAAACGGCCTCCAAGAAACAACAAAGGCTGGTTTGATTAGCCTAAGACAGAGCTTTGGGTCAGACCTGGTAATCACTGGCGGCACCGAAGAAGGACATTCTGCAACTGGTGGCCACCCGACAGGCACAGCGATTGATTTTGGTTTTAGTCGCAATCCTAATCTGGATTCATTTGTTGATAAAAATAAGATCGGAAACCCGGTGTCAACAAGTTATGGACCTTTATATACAGTAAATGTCGATGGCAAACAAGTTAAATTTCTTAAAGAGGATGATCATTGGCACGTAAATTTTTAATATGACCAAAAAGATTTTACTTATCATAGGCATAGTAGTGATAATCGGGGTAGCGGTATTTTTGGTTTTGGGAGAAAACCAAACAAATGTTGATGGAGAAAAGACTGGCTTTTCTTTTACCAACTACTTTCCTTTTGGCCAAAATGACACAAATGTTGACCCAGAACCAATCGACCAAAACTCTTTTGACCAAGATCCAAACACAACGACAAACAATAATACCACCGATCAACCTATCCCAAAAATAAGAAAGATTTCCGGCGAGCCAGTAGCTGGGGCGATTATCTTTGATTCTGGCACAACCACAATCGTCCGCTTTGTTGAGAAGGGGACTGGCAATGTCTATGAAGCAAGGAGTAATAGTTTGGAAGTAAAAAGGCTGACTAACACCACCATCCCCAAAATTATACGAGCTGTGTGGCTAACAAACGGTTCTGGCTTTCTGGCCCAAACACTTCTGCCCGAAAACGAGATTGTCGAGACCAGCTTTGTCGCTCTCACTCCAAACCAAAATGGCGCTGAAGTTTTGACACCCTTTACAACCAAAATCTCTAAACTACCGACTGGTATAAAAGAAATTTTGGTCAGCGGAGATAGCACAAAAATACTTTACTACACCACCTCAAATTCTTCCGCCTTTTATCTATCAAACCCAGACGGCACGGGGGCAAAGATGATTTTTGGCCACCCACTTACCGAGTGGCTACTTAGGTATTGGAAAAATACTTCTTCTGTAGTTTTGCAAACCAAAGAGGCGAGTGGTTTGCCAACATACTTTTATGAGCTCAATACTGCTAACGGCAGCCTGACCAAAACCGATAACCCTATGACCAAAATAGTTCAGAATCTTTACACTCTGACAGAAAAGTGCGCCTTACCAATAGCCGATGATTCTTTTGTTTTTTGTGCCGTGCCAGACAGTTTGCCTAGCGGCACCTACCCCGATGATTGGTACAAGGGCACCGCCCCCACCTCTGACTCAATTACAAAAATAGACACTGAGCATGGAGTTTTCTACAACAACCTGAATCTTTCTTCAGAAACTGGACAAAAAATAGACGTAACTGAAATAAAAATTTCTAAAGACAAACAGCATTTGATCTTCAAAAACAAAATTGATGGCTATCTGTGGTTGCTTAGACTTGAGGATTAGTAGAAACGAGCTTTCTTTTTATTATGTAGTCTTGGGCAATTCCAGCCAGATTGCTGACAAACCAATAAAGGGCGATTACCGCCGATATTCTCCAAGAAATAAAGAAAACTACAATTGGTAGGGTATATTTCATTTGTCGTGTCATCATTTTTGAAAGGTCTTCGGTCTTACCTGGAGCGACTTTTGTATCTGTGTCTTGGTTAGAAAAATGCATTTGGAAAAAACTGCTGACTGCTGCCAAAATAGCAAAAACAAGGCTCTTTTGAGAAATATCCCAGAGGCCCAAAAATTTCATTGAAACTTCTGGAGCTTTTATAAAGTTGTACAAAAGATCCATATCAACTACCGGCAGGCCAGAGTGAAGAAAGATATGATAGAGAGAATAGATTATAGGAATTTGGATTACTATCCCTAATATGCTCCCGAATGGGTTGATTTGGTGTTTGCGATAAAACTCCATCACTTTCAGAGCCTGGGTTTCTTTGTCTTTGTATTTTTCTTTTATTTCTTGAAGCTCTTTGTTTGTACTCTTCATCTTGAGTTGGGTAATAACCGTCTTTTTGGAAATGGGGAATAGCGCGATTTTGACAAGCAAAGTCAAAACTATAGCCGCAATACCAGCGTCAAAGTATGGGATATTTAGAAGAATAATAAGAATGTTGTAAAGGGGCTCGTATATGATGGTTTTGAGGAAATCAATCATTTGATTATTTTATTTAGTAGCTCTAGTAGTTTTGTTTCTATTTCTTCTTTACTCTTCGGCTGCCTCTTCCAAATTACTTGGGCCAAGATCCCGTCTTTTATTTGGTTTAGGCGAACATAAATCATTCTGTAAACCAATCTTCTTAGGCTATTCCTGGTATTTGCCTTTTTTGCAATCTTTTTTGAAACAGAGACAGAAAACCTTGATTTGACTTCCTTTTGATCTGCCACCCTTAGGTTAAAAAGGTCGTTTCCAAATACTTTTGCTCTAGAAAGCTCTGAATACAAGATTCTTGGAATACGCCTGTTTTTGGGCAACATTTGAATTTTGAGGGCAATTATAAGGCTATTCTCTTTCTACCTTTTTGCATTCTGCTTTTTAAAACCTTTCTACCACTGGTTGTGGCTTTGCGTTTTAGAAAACCATGCGCTTTTGCTCTTTTGCGCTTTTTTGGTTGGTAAGTTATTGACATCGGGTTAAAAGTTAGTTTGTAAAAAGTTATAAACCGGTAATTCACAAATTATAAACACATCTGCGACTAAAAACAAGTTCCAATTTTTTTGACTGCGTATATAATAGCCCCTATGGATACAACCGAGCTATGGAACAAAGTGCTGAATGAAGTAGAAAAGTCTATTTCCAAAGCCAATTTTGCAACATGGTTCAAAGACACACGTGTCGCGGGTTTTGAAAATGGTGTGGTTTTTCTCTCAGTACCGAACACATTTGTTCAAGAGTGGCTCATGAAGAAGTTCCATCCTCTTATTTTGAAACATTTGAGAGAGGTTTCTGGATCAATACACGCTCTTGAATACACAATAAAAGAAGAGGTGAAGACAAAAAATCAATACGTTCCAACCAAACCATCTTCACCTACACGAGAACTGCCTCTTTCGGAACATTATGTAAACAAAGAAGATAACCTAAACCCTAGATACACTTTTGAATCCTTTGTGGTTGGGCCATTCAATGAATTAGCTCACGCCGCAGCGCAATCTGTCATAAAAACTCCAGGGCTCTCTTATAATCCACTTTATATTTACGGCAGTACCGGACACGGCAAAACACATTTAATTCAAGCTATCGGCAACGCAATCAAGGCTTCTAGTCCATCAAAAAAAATATTTTATTGCACTTCTGAAAAGTTTGGTAATGACTATGTTGCTTCAGTGCAAGCCAACAAGGTCCAACAATTCAAAGACAAATACAGAAAATATGATTGTTTGATAATGGATGATGTTCAGTTTTTCTCTGGCAAAGACAAAACCCAAGAGGAGCTTTTTCATCTATTTAATATAATGAAAGACAGCAACAAACAAATTGTATTTTCTTCAGACAAACACCCAAATTTTATTACCGGACTAGAAGAAAGGCTCAAATCAAGATTTGCGGCTGGAATGGTTATTGATATTCCGGCCCCTGATCATGAGTCTCGAATGGCTATAATAAAAGCCAAATGCTCTACTATTGGTCTGTTTTTGGAACCAGAAATAATAAACTATCTTGCTGATGCTATAAAGGGCAATATTCGAGATATAGAGGGGGCAATAAATTTGATTGTCTGCCAAACAGAAACCAAAGCCCGAACTTTGAATTTAAATGAGGTTAAGGAATTGGTAAAAAACAATGTCAAACAAAAAAGCATTCTTTCGCATAAAGAAATTGTAAAGATTATTGCTGATTTTTATAAAATAGAAGAAGAGTCTATTTATGAAAAAACCAGAAAGAAAGAAATTATAAAACCACGCCAAGTAATTATGTATATATTGCGCGAAGATTTCAGTATTTCTTATCCTTCAATAGGGGAGAAGCTTGGTGGTAGAGACCACACAACCGTAATTCATTCTTGCGAAAAGATAAAGAATGATTTGGTTAACAACCCAAACCTTTTGAAAGAGGTTGAGGAAATCCGGTCGATAATAGGTTAAAAAGTTGTGGATTATAAGTGTTTATATCTGTGCAAAAATTAACATCAGTTTAGGATAAATAAATAAACATTGTTTTTATCCAGTTTTGAATCTCGAGTTATAAACAGAAAACAAACTTAGAATCTCTAAAAAACATTGTAAAATCGAATCTAAAAAAGATATCCACAAATCCACAGGGTTAGTATAAATAAAAGATTCTTATTTAAAAAAATGAAATTAGAAATAAAGAAAAGTGTTTTAGAAAATATTTTAAACAAGGCAGTTAGACTTGTTGGCCGTCACGTCACTTTACCAGTACTGTCTTGTGTTCTTCTGGATTTGGACGAAACAGGTATTCTTACCACAAGATCAACCAATCTTGATATTGGTTTGGAGGTGAAAACAAAAACTAAAAGCGGAACCTCTGGAACACTGGCTGTACCTGGTAGTGTTTTACTCGGTGCAATTTCTTCAGTAAGAGAAGACAATATAACTCTAGAAAACCAAAATGGAAATCTAAAAATTGCTTCTCTCAAAAACTCTGCGGTTATAAAATGTATGCCGCACGAAGACTTTCCTAGTATTCCAAAAATAGAAAATCAAACTCCAATCAAAATAAGTGCCGAAGACTTATTACTTGGCTTACGCTCGGTTTGGTATAGTGCCTCTATTTCAAGTGTTAAACCAGAGCTCGGTAGTGTTTATATACACCAAGTTGAAGATGCTTTGGTTTTTGTTTCAACCGACTCATTTCGTTTGGCTGAAAAAAGAATTCATATAAAAAACACCTCAGAATTTCCAGCAGTCCTGGTGCCTCAAAAAAATGTTTCCGAAATAATAAAAATGTTAGAAGATTATAAAGGTGAAGTAAATCTATTTTTCGATAAAAATCAGGCTGGTTTTGAGATAGGCGAGACTTACATTGTCTCGAGATTAATAGATGGTGCATTTCCTGATTACAAACAAATAATCCCCAAAGATTTTATTAGCAAGGCGACAATACTAAAGAGTGATCTAGCCCTTTCTGTAAAAGCCTCAAATATTTTTAGCGACTCATTAAACCAAGTTAAACTTAGTTTGGACAAAAAAGATAAATCATTAAATATCGAGGCCAAAAACAATGACGTTGGTGAATACAAAGAATCTATAAAAGCCAACATAGAAGGAGAAGATTTGTCTCTCAACTTCAATAGTCGATATCTCACAGATTGTTTTCAATCTATACCAGGAGAAAGTATAACAATGGAATTTGGGGGTATGGGCAAACCACTCATTATAAAAGGTGCTTCGGAGAAAAGCTTTATGTATATAGTAATGCCGATGAATCGGTAACCTCACCCCGCCCGCCTTACGGCGGACTGCCCCTCTCCTATAAACAGGAGAGGGGAGAAAACATAACCACTATGTTCAACATCTCTCAATTTTTGGAGAAGTTTGCCAAACTCCACAAAAACAGCCAACTAACCAAAGAAATTTTGACCGATATGATTCAAAAAGTTTCTGGAGTTAAGTTGAAAGATGGTGATTTGGATATAAAAGAAGAAAGTGTTTATATAAAAGCTTCGCCTATTGTCCGCAACCAAATATTTATGCACAAAGAAAAAATTGAAACGATTTTGAAAGAACACAAAATTTTCTTAAAAATACTATAACTCACTCCAATATCACCCCTACCCCTCTTACATTAAGATGGGTTTCCGAAAAGTCTCCGCTTAAGTTAAGAGGGGATTTAGGGGTGATAATAAGATTAACGAATCACATACGGCAAATCACCATGCAAGCCTTGGGATTGGGCCCAAATACGCACAGGATATTCCCAACGTTCAAACTGAGAGTCGGCTGAAGGATTGTCTGGTGTTGGGCCACGCGGGTCGTCTTTGTTGACCCAATTAAGAATGGTGTGGACACCACCCGTTACAACTTGTTGGTTAGAAGATGTAGCCACTATTCCACCTTGCCATATTCCACGTAGAACTGGTTTTAAAAGGTTTGGATCTTCCCAAAGAGGTTCTTCAAAAGCTTCAACTGGATAACGTGCCAATACTTGGTCCATAAATGCGCGCCACATAGGAGCCACTATAAAGCCCGCTACGCGCTTTTCCATCGGGCTATTGTCGTTGTTGCCAGCCCAAGCACCAACTGCTATAGAAGGGGTATAACCAATAATCCAAGCATCTCGGTAGTCATTGGTTGTACCGGTTTTTACAGCCACATCTCTGTTTGCAAAATAAAGAGCAGATGTTTGGCCAAACGAAGGCGCTCTCGCGTCGTTGTCGCTAAGCACATCAGATATTTTGAGAGAGATTTCTTTGGGTAAAACTTGGGTTTGTTGTGGGGTGTGCTTTTCTAAAACGTTTCCATTTTTATCTTTTATTTCAAAAACAGGTGTTGTTTCTGTTTTTACACCACCATTTGCGAATACTCCATAGGCTCTGGTTATTTCAAGTGGAGTAACTTCGCCACCTCCAAGTACTAGTGTTAGGCCATAATCACCTCGGTTGGATAGGGAAGTCATACCCATGTCCCTTGCTAAGCGAATTGATTCTGAAAGTCCTGCCAAGTAGAGAACTTTTACTGACGGTACGTTGAGTGATTGGGCCAAAGCATTACGCAGAGTCACTGGACCACGGAAAACATTGTCATAATTTTCTGGGGAATAACAACCATTTTCGCTACTCAAATTATCTGGAGCACAATTGGTTGAAAACTGAGTTTTTAAGTCAAAAACAACTGTCTCTGGAGTATAGCCTTTTAGAAACGCCTCTGCATAAACAAAGGGTTTAAAGGTCGAACCAGGTTGTCTTTTGGCAGTGGTGACATTGAATGCACCATCTATCTCTTTGTCGAAGTAGCCTCTACTACCTACCATTGTTACGATGCCACCCGTTCTAGGATCGAGCGCTACAATCGAAGCATTTTCGGCATTAAACTTGGTTTTGTTTTCTAATGCATAATCGCTAACTATTTTTTCGGCTATTGCCTGCAATTCATAGTCTAAGGAGGTGGTTATTCTCAGACCGCCATTGTGTAGTATTTCTTCGCCGTATTTATTTTTTATATAATCAAGAACATAAAAAACGAAGTGGGGGGCTTTGATACTTTGGTCGCCCTTTGGCACGAAGCTTACCTCCTCGGCTTTGGCCGTATTCATTTCTTCTTCGGTAATAAAACCATTTTTCAACATAAGAACCAGAACCAAATTTTTGCGCTCCTCTAATTTTTCTGGATTTTTGCCGTATGGTGAATAAAAGGTCGGGGCTTTTGGCAATGCCGCCAAATAGGCTGCTTCGGCCAGAGTGACACTGCGAGAAGATTTGCCAAAGAAGGCCAAACTGGCTTCTTCTACCCCATACAAATTACCACCATAAGGTATTTCGTTGAGATACATAGAAAGAATCTCTTCTTTGCTCAGCATTTGTTCAAGCTTTACCGCAAGAACCCACTCTTTCATTTTGCGCGAAATAAGCTTTTCGTTTGTTAGCAAAGAGTTTTTTACAACTTGTTGGGTAATGGTCGAACCACCTTGGCTAAAGTCGAGAGACAGGAGGTTGACCAAGATGGCGCGCAAGAAAGCTGTAGGTCGAACTCCTTTGTGCAGATAAAACTTGTCATCCTCGACTGCGATGGTGGCGTTTTTGATATGTCTAGATATTTCTTCTACTGGGATAATGCTTCTTCTAATATTTCCACCTGTGTCATAAAGCAGAACCTCACCGGTTGAATCGTAGATTTTAGTTGATTCAACTACCCGTCTTTCGCGAATAGATTCTAGACTCGGCACCTTAAAGGTGGCGGCCCAAAGCATCAAAATTGCTCCCAAAACAAGACCAAGCCCAATAACAAAAAGAGCCAATAGCTTTATTCCATGAGAGTGTTTCTGCCAGAAGCTTGTCATAAAGTTTGATTATACCAAAAACAGCCTAAATATGGTAGAGTTTTTGGTATGGATACAGATATACAAATTCAAAAATTATTGACTCGTGGTGTCGATAAAATATACCCCTCAAAGGAAAAACTCGAAGAAATTTTACGATCTGGTAAAAAACTTCGCTTGTATCAAGGTTTCGATCCAACCGGCGATAGGTTGCACATTGGACACATGGTTGGTTTGCGCAAACACAGACAATGGCAAGATTTAGGACACGAGGTAATCTTTTTGATTGGGGATGGTACTGGAGAGGCCGGCGACCCAACTGGCAAAAAGAAGACCAGAGAAAAATTTTTTACCAGCGAAGAGTTACGCGAAAATGCTAAAGGCTATTTGTCGCAAGCGTCTAGAATCGTCCGCTTTGATGGTCAAAATCCAATCAAAATAATGTACAACGGTGATTGGTTAAATAAACTTACCAAAACCGACATTCTAAACATTGCCCAAAATTTCTCAGTCCAACAACTAATCGAAAGGGATATGTTCCAAGAGCGCCTGAAAGCTGGTGAACCAATCAATATGCGTGAATTTTTGTATCCTCTTTTGCAGGGTTATGATTCTGTAGCCTTGGATGTTGATCTTGAGCTTGGTGGATCTGATCAAACCTTTAACATGCTTGCTGGTAGAATGTTGGCAAGAGCTATGAGGAACAAGGAAAAATTTGTGATGACGGTGCCACTTCTATCAGATTCTAAAGGAGTAAAGATAGGTAAAAGCGAGGGTAATGTAATCGGCCTTACTGATCCAGCGCCAGAATTGTTTGCTAAAATTATGGCACTAGGCGACGATGCGATTGTCCCACTCTACACACTACTCACTGATGTTCCGATGGAAGAAATTAACTCTTTTGACCTAAAAAAAGATGCTATGAATTTGAAAAAGGGTGTAGCCAAATTGATTGTAGGCCAGCTTTATAATCAAGAAGAGGCAGAAGAAGCTCTAGAAAATTTTGAGCAGACTTTTAGTAAGGGGGAATTTCCGGAAAATACCGAGGTTTTGGAAGTAGAGAAGTCTGGCAAACTCGGAGACGCACTGGTAGCGAGTGGAGTGGTTGATTCAAAATCAGAATGGCGTCGTTTGGTTGAGCAAGGTGCAGTGTCCGACTATCCGGATCAAAAAATAAATGACCCAAATGAAATAGTGGGGGAGAATGTAAGAAAGTTGCGAATTGGTAAAAAGACTTTTCTGACAGTCAAACCAAAGTAAATAAAAAAACCAAAACAAAAAGCTCTCCGGTCAGGGAGAGCTTTTTGTTTTTAACTTACACTGCTTCCTCCTCGTCATCTTCTCCTTCCTCTTCCGCTATTTTAGGCACTCCGTTTTCATCTAGCTCTTCTTCTTCAACATCTTCTATTTCATCATCGCGAATTTCATCACTCATGGTGAATTTTTATTATTTTTAATTTACTTGCTAATCGCAAGTTTCTACTTTTTATCATACCTAAATAAGTTTGCAATACCTTATTGTGTTTGTTGTGGATAAGATGAGCTGGTACATGTTAGGGCGACGGCGATGGCGTCGTATTCGTCATCGTATTTTATATCTTTCTTTATTTTCAAAAGTCGACAAAGCATGGTCTCGACCTGTTGTTTATCGGCCTTGCCATAGCCGGTAACGGCGAGCTTGATTGAATTTGGGTTGTATTCAAAAATAGGGATTTTGTTTTTAGCCACCTCGGCTAAAATAACACCCCGGGCTTCGGCTACGCCCATAGCGGTTTTGACGTTTTTGCTCCAAAGCAGGCTTTCAATTGCCATTTTGGTAGGAGAAAAATCTTTGATTATTTGGCCAACTTTTTTGGCCACCAAGGCTAGTCTTTCGGGGTGTGGCAGTTTGCTGTCTGTCTCGAAACACTCGGAATGTATTAGTTTTTCACCAATTTTACTTTTTTCTATAATGGCTATTCCGATTCTGCCATAACCCGGGTCGATACCCAAGATACAGCTTAGAGCTTCTGGCTTAGAGCTTGGAGTTTTTTTCATAACTTTATTTTTAGCTTCAAGCTCTTGGCTCTAAGCTTTTTACTCGGCATTGGTATAAACTTCTTGGACCTCATCATTTTCTTCAAGTTCTTCTATCAAGGCTTCAAGTTTTGTTCCATCTTCTTCGGATATGGGCGTGCTTATTTTGGGGACCCAACCTTTTTCCAAACTCTTTTCGAAAGCCCATGTAGCTGCTCCGGGTACTGCAAGTTCAAAACCGTTTTTTGAAAGGATGTGTTTAATTTCTTGTGCGGCTTTGTTGCGGTTGTCGGTCATTGCTTCTATAACCAAAGCCGAGCCGCCAGGACCATAGGCTTCGTAAGTGATTCTTTCCATTGAACCAGCTTCTCCGCCCAAACCTTTTTTGATCGCTCTTTCGATATTATCACTCGGCACATTTTCGGCCTTAGCTTTTTCTATAGCTGTTCGCAAAGAGGGGGAGTTTGTGTCTCCCTTGGCCAGTTTGGATTCAACCGTGATTGCTCGCACCAATTTACTAAAAACCTTCGCCTTGTATGCGTCAGTCACCGCCTTCTTGTTCTTAATCTTTGACCATTTATTATGTCCTGACATTATTTATTTTTTTTTGCTGCGATAATAACCAATGCTAGAGCGATAATAACGAGTCCCCAAACTATATAAATTTGATCCATAATGATTTAGTTATTTTGTACTGCGATTAAACTTAATATCCAAGCGAGAGTAGCAAATATCAATCCAGCGAAAATTCTTGACCAATTAAAATCACTACTTAATAAGGGATCAATAAAAACAGACGCAAAAATTACTTGACCTATACTAATACAAATATCGGATATTTTATCTAATTTGGCAATTGTAATATTCACGATCAGATTTTATCACCATTGACATCCCAAATCAACTTTGCTATACTGCGCGGGTAATGGAATCCCGTTCGGTACAGCATCATAGCGAAATAAACCTCTCATAGGAAAGAGGCATTTTACGCTTTCCCACTTTTTTACAATCAAAACTATCTAAGCAAAAGCCTCTTTTCTCGGAAAGAGGTTTTTTGTTACTTGGATAGTTTTTATTTGTTTGGAAAGGAGGTGTTCATTGAATAAGTTTGGTTGTTCTTTGGGTGGGGCGGGTCCTCACCTGTAAAAATGGGGAGAGTTCGCTCTCCCCAAACAATGGTCTCCGTAGCTCAAGAGAAGAGCACTCGCTTGTGGAGCTTGTGGTTGAGGGTGCAAGTCCCTTCGGAGACCCCCTATGAGTTATAAAAATAGGAAAAAGAAAAAGAGTATTGTGAGCCAACTCAAGTATCAAGTTGGGCTGGTTCAAACTGCTCTTTTGAGAGTTTATAAAAAGGTCGTAAAAAAGGAGAATGGGATGAGGTTGCCACAGACCAGAACCATTATGCAATGGCTTCGTGAGCGAGCGAGGATTATTCGCTCAAACAACCTTCGTATCAACGAATGGGTGGATGATTATGTAGATAACTGTGTGAGGAATGGGAGAGAAATCACCTTCCTTACTCAACTCTGTATCTCCAAGGATTTGGAGGTGCGATACCAAAAGCAAGGCAACGCTTTTGTGCCAACAAAACAAGAGCGACTGCTTTTTGAGAAAGAAATTCCTCAAATTGTGGAAGCTCTGCAAAAGAATGGCATCCGCTTCAACTGGTGGATGACATACAATCGCTCATATCTAAACTCTGGTCGGCTTGAGCTGAATTTGGAGAATAAGTTCAAGCAGATGATCTCGGGTCTTGCGGAGCCATTTCTCAAACAAGGTTGGCTCCTACTTGCTGATTGGGAGGATGAAATTATTTGCAAAAGACCAGAGCCAAATCAAGATGTTCTGCAGGACATTCAAAAGTTCATCTCTCCTTCTGCTCTTTTGGTTGAAGTTGAGCGTCATTCTTCTTGGGCGAGAGAAGAAGCTAGGTTGGACCAGACGGATGAAGAATTGAAAAAAGATGTTTACTTCCAAATTGCCTGTGAAGCGGAAGAAGCACTTACGCTCTCACAAACTTTTGGAGATTACATCCTCGTCCCCTTGGAAGTCCCAGAGAGATATGTTTTCTTCTCCACTCTGGTACCAGACCTACAAAAGCGGATTATGGCTATCCTAAAACCATATCCGTGGAGGATAAACTCCGAAAAATAACTGAACGGCGGCTGAGAGGTCGCCGTTTCTATATTATTTTCCCTTGTTTCTCTTTTGGATAATCGAGTCCAAGGTGTTTGTAAGAATGCTCGGTCAGGACTCGACCACGGGGGGTGCGTTCGAGGAAGCCGATTTGGATAAGATAGGGCTCGTTGTATTCTTCGAGAGTAGCTTCTTCTTCGGCCAAAGAAGCGGCGAGAGTGCCGAGGCCGACGGGGCCACCACCAAATTTGTGAGCCATAGTCTCGAGGATTTTTTTGTCCGATGGGTTTAGGCCAACCTGGTCGATACCAAGAAGTTCAAAAGCTTCATCAATTACTCTTTCGTCGAGTTCGCGTTTGTGAACTTGAGCAAAGTCGCGGGCGCGCTTGAGCAGATAGTTTGCGGTACGGGGTGTAAACCTGCTACGCCTAGCTATGGCTCTTGCGACTTCGCTGTCAATCTTTACTTCCAAAATTTCGGCTGATCTTTTTATTATTTTTTCTATTTCGCTTTCGGAATAAAATTCAAGTCTAAAGACTCCACCAGAAAATCGGCTACGCAGTGGCGAAGAGAGTAGGGCAATGCGGGTAGTGGCGCCAAGCAAAGTAAACTTTGGAAGTTCGAGCTGGATGGTTCGAGCCGATGGTCCTTTGCCTATAATTATGTCGAGCGAGCGCGATTCCATTGCCGGATAGAGCACCTCCTCGATATTTTTGTTTAGTCGATGGATTTCGTCGATAAAAAGAATGTCTCCCTCAGAGAGATTGGTCAGGATAGAGGCCAAATCACCAACCCTTTCTATGGCTGGACCACTAGTTGTTTTCATTTGCGCTCCCATCTCCTTTGCTATAAGATGGGCCAGGGTTGTTTTGCCGAGGCCTGGAGGCCCATAAAACAAAACGTGCTCTGGAGGGTGGCTCCTTTCTTTGGCTGCTCCGAGGAGGATTTGTAGGTTTTTCTTGGTGTTTTCTTGGCCAATATACTCATCCCAGCGATTTGGTCTTAGGGTTTGGTCTAGGAAGTTCAAATCGCCATTTTCGGCCTGTTTGTTCTTACTACTTGACATATCTTTGTTTTGTGATATACTTGAGGAGCTTTGAAAGCATAATATTTTTTAGAAGCGTTTGGAGATATGAATCTCTAAGCGGCGTCCCGCTTTATGCGGGGTTAGACTTTATCTCAAGGACATGCCGGTTTAGGCTAGCATTATCCTTAGAATAAAGTTTTGCTTTTGGCAGACCGCTTAAAGTGCCGTTTAGAGATTTATATCCCCAATTTTGGGGAAGCGCTTCCCCTTAACTGCATTATTCATAAAAGCCCTAGATGGGCAATTTTTTTTGTGTATAACTCAAAAATTATTCTCCAAGATCGATGACGCGCGCTAGTTCGGAGAGGGTGGTAATACCCTGGAGCACTTTAATAATGCCATCTTGCTTCATTGTAAGTATACCTTGGTCTTCAGCGGCTTTGGCGATTTCTCTTTCGCTTGGGTTTTGGAGTATCACGGCTTCTATTTTTTCATCGGTCAAAATCGCCTCATAAATCGCTGTTCTACCCTTAAAGCCGGTAAAGTTGCAGATATCGCAGCCGGTCGATTCAAACACATTATTCTCTTCCAAACCACTCAAATATTTTGGATCCTTAATACTTCGCAAAGTTTCGTTGACCAAAGATTTTTCGGTGTCTGTCAGGTCTATTTTTTTCTTGCAATTTTCGCAAAGTTTACGGACCAATCTTTGGGCCATAGCAATGTTTACAGCCGAACTTATGATTTTGGGATTGACCCCAAGATCAATAAGCCGAGGAAAGGTGCCGGCGGCATTGTTGGTGTGTAGCGTCGAGAAGACCAAGTGCCCAGTAAGGGATGCGTTTACGGCAATCTCGGCCGTTTCGTTGTCGCGAATTTCGCCGACCATTATTATGTCTGGGTCTTGGCGCAAGGCACTACGCAAACCCTCTAAAAATGTATAGCCTTTTTCTTCTTCTGTTTGGGTTTGGACCACGCCTTGCAGATGATACTCGATTGGATTTTCTATGGTGATTATTTTTATATCCGGGGTATGCACTTTTTTGAGGAAGGCATAAAGGGTTGTGGTTTTGCCGCTACCAGTTGGGCCGGTGTTGAGAATCATGCCGTTTGGTTTGCGCAGTTCGTGCATGATTATTTCCAAAAGATACTGGTTAATCCCAAGCTCTTCGAGTGGGACCGAAATCGCATTGGGATTGAGCACACGCAAAACCACTGATTCGCCATAACCACCCGGCAACAGGGAAGTACGAATCTCTATTTCGCTGTCGTTTATCTTTATGCTAAATCTGCCATCTTGGGCCTTACCTTTTATGTTCAGTTTGAGATTCGAGATAAGTTTTATGCGGGAGAGAAGTAGATTGAAGGTTTCGTGATCGAGTTCGAATATATCGTTCAACACACCATCGAGTCTGTAGCGTAGTCTGACGTTTTTATCTTCCGGCTCGATATGAATATCAGAAGCGTTGATCGATATGGCTCCAGCCAAAATGATTTCGAGTATTCTAGAAATGCGATAGCTCTTTTTTTGGGCAATAACCGTTTCGATCGACTTTTTTATGTCCGCCGCATTGCGCACTTCTTTGATAAGATTTTGGATTTCTTCGTTTTCTATGTCGAGAGCACCACCTTTTGTTTCCATCGCATAAGACAAATCCTTGTATCTACCCCAAACCTTCTCAAGACTTTGGTGTGAGACCATATAGACTGCGCATTTGAAGCCACGGGCTTCTAGGCTAGCAATAAGATTAGTGGTTT
This sequence comes from uncultured Candidatus Saccharibacteria bacterium, assembly GCA_964558845.1. GTDB lineage: Bacteria > Patescibacteriota > Minisyncoccia > Phycocordibacterales > WO2-35-19 > JBBTQZ01. The sequence continues at coordinate 9,717 of CAZLFM010000002.1, read as the reverse complement.
TTTCGTTGTTGGGAGACACAATACCGACTGACAAATTTTTGTTGATTATGTTGAATGGGGCAACTTCGGCTTCGCGAGCTTCTTGTTCTCGCACAATTCGTAAAGCGTCTATGTTTATCGGCGAGACACTCAGGTCAAGATAGGGCAGGCCATACTTTTTAGACATTGCCTCGGCCAAACCCTCTTCTTCTTGAGCTCTTAGTTCGTCTAGCTTCTGATTTTGTTTGTCTTCGTCGAATTGGACTGTCATAGAGGTGATTATAACATATGTGCTAGAATTCTTTTATTATGGAAATTGTGTCTAAAAACCAAGAGGAAACTCGTAATTTTGCCATAAAATTTGCTTCCGAATTAAAGCCAAAAGACCAAAAAGCCCTAGTCATCGGTCTTTATGGCAACTTGGGGGCGGGCAAAACAACCTTTATGAAGTATTTTGCCGAAGCTTTGGGGGTGAAGGAGACCATCCAGAGCCCAACATTTGTAATTATGAAATTTTTCAATCTTTCAATCCCCACCTCGCCGGCGGGCGGGTTTCCATCTTTTAATAAATTAATCCACATCGACGCTTATCGTCTGGACTCGGGGGATGACCTTTTGAAATTAGGCTGGGGTGGGGTAATTTCTGACCAAAAAAATATTGTTTGTATTGAATGGCCGGATAGAGTAGCCGAAATTATGCCTGCTCATATTATGCTAAAATTCGAACATGGAGACAGCGAAAACGAGAGAAAGATCATAGTAACCAATTTGTAATTCAAAAATGAAAAGATTTTTAGAATGGATAGGAATTAAAGAAAAAGCTCATAAAAATGAGACTCTCCCCAGTTTCCAGGAAGGTGAAATATGGTGGGTGTATTTAGGTGAAAATATTGGCCACGAAGAAGATGGTAAAGGGGAGTACTTTCTTAGGCCGTTCATTATTATAAGAAAGTTTAACAAAGAACTGCTTTTTGGTGTTCCTTGCTCTTCTGTTAGCAAAAATAATAAATACTATTTTAAGGTGGAGGTTCAGTCGGCTGATTTTGAGACGTATGCTTTGTTGTCTCAGATTAGGGCACTTTCTACCAGAAGGCTGACAAAATTTATAACAAAGTGTGGTAGTGGGCAGTTTAGAAAATTGAAAACAGCCTTGATTGAGGCTGTTTTCAATTGATTGACCTCCGCTTGCGCAGAGGTGTTGTCCCTAATGGGAATTTATGTTTAGAAGTATAGCAAAATTGAGTCAATTGTCAAGCTCGCTTTGTTGATAGAAAAGACTAAAATAAACCAGATGGAAGAGCCAAAAAAGATAGTAATGGATAAGGATATAAAAAAAGAAAAATTAGTATTGCTTGATGCGCATGCGATTTTGCATCGGGCCTATCACGCCTTGCCGGATTTTGCTACAAGTGGCGGTATGCCGACGGGGGCGCTTTATGGCTTTGTAGCGATGATTTTGAAAATAGCGACTGACCTTCGCCCAGATTATATAATTGCGACTTATGATTTACCCAAACCCACTTATAGGCATGAGGTTTATGAAGGCTATAAATCCGGTCGAGCCAAAACAGAAGATGATCTAGTGTTGCAAATAGAAAAATCCAAAGAAATTTGTAAGGCCTTGGCTATACCAGTGTATGCAATTGAGGGTTTTGAGGCTGACGATGTGCTGGGGACTATCGTAGAAAGACTCAAAAAAACCAACGTCGATATTGTTATTGCTTCTGGCGATATGGACACAATGCAGTTGGTAGATGGCAAAAAGGTGCAAGTTTATACTCTCAAAAAAGGTATTAGTGATACGATTCTTTATGATGAATCAAAGGTGCAAGAGAGGTATGGTTTTGGACCAGAAATGATCCCTAGTTATAAAGGTCTGCGCGGTGACCCGTCCGACAATATTATCGGCATTGAAGGTATTGGTGAAAAGACGGCCACCGAGCTCATCAAAAATTTTGGCAATATAGAAAATATTTACAAAACACTCAAGAAAACTCCAAATAAGTTTGAAGAAAAGGGTATAAAGGCGCGAATGGTCGAACTGCTCAAGACAAAGGAAGAAGAAGCTCGATTCAGTGAGATGCTCGCAACCATAAGACGAGATGCACCCATAGATTTTGAATTGCCAAAAGAGGTTTGGCAGAATGTTTTGGATATAAATAAGGCCAAGGAGATATTTCAAGAATTGCAGTTTAGAAATATGACCGGGAGGCTCGAAGAGGTTTTGGGTAAATCAAAAAGCGTAGATTTTGAAAAAAAAGAAGAGTCGCAAGAAAAAGTTGACCCGAAAGAACTCGAAGAAGTGAAGGTGGCTCTTTGGGTGACAGATTCAAACAAAACCAACCCTTCACTCGAGGAAATTCTTGATTTCGCCCGGGTTTCGAACCTAGAGAAGGCTAAACAAGTAATTTTTGAAGAAATGAAGAAGCGAGAGAGCCTCGCTGTGTTTGAGGAGATTGAAAAACCGCTTATTCCGATAATTAGAAAAATGGAAGAACATGGAGTCTTGGTGGACAAAGACTTTTTAATTTCTTTGGGCCAAAAATATTCGGAGGAGCTTAACAAAATAGAAAAAGATATTTGGGAAATGGTCGGCGAAAAATTCAATATTGCTTCGCCAAAACAGCTGGGCAGCATTCTTTTTGACAAACTTGGGCTTACGATAAAAAACCAAAAAAAGACTGCCGGTGGTGCCAAATCGACTCGAGAATCAGAACTAACAAAACTACGCGATGTGCACCCTGTTATTCCTTTGGTTTTGGAGCATCGAGAGCTCAGCAAACTCATCTCTACCTACATCGAGCCAATACCCAAGCTGCTTGATCAAAATTCGCGACTGCATGCTCATTTTATCCAAACTGGCGCCGCAACTGGTCGGATGGCCTCGGAAAATCCAAATCTGCAGAATATACCAGTCGGTTCTGAAAGGGGTAAGGTTATTCGCAATGCTTTCATATCGTCAAAAGGCAGTAGCTTGCTTGCCTTTGATTATTCTCAAATTGAACTTCGAATTGCGGCCATCCTTTCTGGAGATCAGAAATTGATTGAAATTTTTAGACAAGGCAAAGATGTTCATTCGGCGGTGGCAGCCCAGGTTTTTGGTATCACCGAAAACGAAGTTGATAAAGAGATGAGGCGTAGGGCCAAGGTTATAAACTTCGGTATATTGTATGGGATGGGGGTGAGTGCTTTGCAACTAAATCTTGGTACCGACAGGAAAACTGCTCAAAGTTTCTTAAATGCTTATTTTGAGAATTTTTCGGGTCTAGCAGAGTACATAGAAAAGGTGAAAATCGAAGCGGGTGAGTCGGGTTTTACTAAAACTATGTTTGGTCGCAGAAGGTATTTTGAAGGTATAAAATCCAAGATTCCTTTCATAAAAGCTTCAGCCGAAAGAATGGCCATCAATGCGCCAATCCAAGGCTCTCAGGCCGACATTATAAAAATCGCAATGGTGCGAATAGACGAATACCTGAAAAAAGAAAATTTGGAAGAGAGGGTTAAGCTTTTGCTCCAAATTCACGACGAACTTATTTATGAGGCGGAAGAAGTGGTGGTGGGGAGTGTCATACCAGAAATAAAAAGAATTATGGAAAATGTGTTGACCCCAGAACAGGGCCTTGGTGTGCCGATTGTAGCCAATAGCTCAAGGGGTAGTAATTGGGGTAATCTAGAGGTAATAAAATAAAGAAAAAACAAAAAATGCAAAGTCTATTCAAACAATACGAAGGAGTTTTTGAAGAAGAAATCCAAACTCCGACGAAAACTGAAATCAAAGAACCCTTTAATAAAGGCGGATTTGCTTTGGCTGATGCGGTCGGCAAAAAGTCGGCCAAAGAAGCTTGGGTTGAATATATAAAGCAAGTAAATAGTGGCGTGCCGATAGAGATGATACACGGGTCAATTGTCGGCAAAGTGCGAGACATGCTTCTCACTCAAAAGGCTAGCGCTTCTGACCTTGGTATTCACCCCTTTGTGCACCAAAAAGCCAAAGCTGATTTCAAAAATTGGGACAAGGCGAAGCTAGAACGGTTTTATGACAGGCTGGTGATTTCGTATCACGAGTCGCGAATGGGGGAGGATGATTTGGCCCTAGCAACCGAAAAACTCTTGCTGGCTTTGTAGTTTGTATTTTATTAACATTTGTTGATCCAACAACAAGGATCGAAGCTACATTTTGAAAGATTTGATAGCTCGATCCAAAATGTAACGCTTTTCTAGAGATTTTTTCCAAATGCTATTTGAGCGATTTCCGTTTATATAAACTCCGTGTGAAAAGCCGATTTCTTTTTGAAATTTTTCTAAATTCTCTTTTCCCATGACTACAATTTCATTTGGTTGGTGTATTGCTGATTTGATATCAAAATTGTTCAAAAGCTTCTGTACTATCACGAGAATTTCTACATTTTTTTGATAACCACGAACTCTTCGCATGTTCTTTTTTATACGAAAATCAATGCATCCTTCATCATCGAAAAAAGATTTTAAAAATTCCTTCTTTAATGGTTTTGGCGAGTGACATATGTTTCTAAGCAGATCAACAGATTTTTTCCGAATATATGCCGCTAAAGCTACATTGAAGTAAGAAATTCTTTTTACACCAGTGACATGGTTTATGTAATACGTGGGCGCAAATTTATAAACAAGTTTCATTGAAGCTTCAACCCTATCCAGTAACGCCTGATTTCTATTATTATATACACACCCACTATTCTTTATTTCACCATCAAATACAAAATGAGAAACAAGATTGACCAAATCCCCATTCCATTTGTTGAATTCTTTAAATTGTCTGGAGCTTTTTCCTTTCCTGATACTAGCAAAAGGAACAATTCTGGCTATTCTAGCAAGTTTTATAGAATTTTGTTTAGCGGTACTTAAATCAATATCTTTGATGTGAAAATATACCGATGTTTTTGGTCTGCCGGTAATTCTCGATATCTCAAGGAGAGTGTAATCTTGTCTTCTCAGCTCGATACACTTTTCCTTAAACAATTTCATGTGCGCCCACTTGGATTCGAACCAAGGACCATCGACTTAAAAGGTCGCTGCTCTACCGACTGAGCTATGGGCGCGTTGCCTTTATATTATACTAGACAAAGGTACTACTCTGTCTATTGTCTGTGTATAATTAGCTTGAAAACTATATATCAAATTTAATTTTTATTCAAACTACAACGGAATATCAATCGCGAAAGCACCAGCGCCAGAGAGAAGAAGGGAGAGGCTAATTGCCAAAAGCAAAACGTAAAATACCAAGGTGCGCTTCAGAATGGCCGGGTCTTTGTATTCGACAAAGGCTTCGGCAAAAGTTAGCACAGCAAGGACTAAGGCGGCGATTTGGGTATAAAAGCCAGCCAAGAGCATTATTCCGCCCAGTATCTCCAAAATACCAAGAATCTTTACACCCAACTCTGGTCGGGGTAGTTTAATGGCAGAAAGAGAAATGAGCCATCGATTTTTTTCGCCATTTAAGGCAAGTTTGCCCAAGTCTATAAATATAATTCCAGCTACTACTCGCAGAATAAAAGGTGCGAGCATTGAATAGGTGAGGAGTTCTGGAAATGGATTAAGCATAGAATACGAAAATTATGCGAATAATTACGAACCTGTCCGAATGGATTCATACGGGCGGAAAGCTGCGAAAAATCCAATAACCTGCCATAAAGTTTTCGTTACCCTTTCGTAGCTTTCGCATGGTTTTCGTATAGAATGATAGTATAAAAAAATGACAAACACAAACAAACCACAGGTCGTAGTTGTGTTGAACAACATTCGCAGCAACGAAAATGTCGGCTCGATTTTTCGCACCTGTGACGCCGCGGGAGTATCGAAAATATTTTTGTGCGGTTATACTCCAGCGCCTCTCGACCGCTTTGGTCGGCCAAACAAAGCTCTAACCAAAGCCTCTCTAGGCGCCGAAAAGTCTGTCGAATGGCAAAAAGCGGAAAATCTCGTAGAGATTATTGAAAGATTAAAAATTGAAAAATTCAAAATTATCGGTATAGAGCAAGATAAGCGGTCTGTAAACTATAATCTAATATCTAATTTACCCGACGGTGAGGCGGGAGACTGTAATCTCGCTTTTGTATTCGGCAATGAAGTCGACGGACTCTCCAAAGAAGACTTGGCACTTTGCGATGTGGTAGCTGAAATTCCTATGCGAGGCAAAAAGGAGTCGCTCAATGTAGCGGTTTCGGTCGGGATTATTCTATTTAGTATTCAATAGTATCTACCACCAGGCCGTTTTTGTCGTGCAGGTTTATTTTGTCTGATTTGGTGCGCCAAAGCGGGCCGAATTTGCCAAGATAAATGCGATATTCGTTGCCCGGGAAATCGGTGTCGCCGATGTGTCTGGCTACGCAAGAATTGTAGTTGATTTGGTGTCTGATGTAGTCTTTGCACGATGAGGGCACGGTGTCGGGTAAATCCCTTAAATATTCATTGCCTCGCGTGCTACATTTTGGAATTTTTTTGATGATGTCGAGGCACTCGTCGTTGCGATCGTAGACACTAGAGAAGAGGGGTAGGTCGTCGTCGATAGCTTTTGGACATTGCTTACTAAGCCCGGGGTAAAAAGTCCGATTCTCTTCAAAATAGCCAGTGCATTTGTTGGTACGAAAAGAAGTCCCAATTGGGGAGAAGCCTTTGACCAAAATAGCCTTGTCGCCATCCTTGAGAACTACGCTTGAATCATTGCGAGTGTAGGGGAATGGCAAGAGAGAGGCGCCACCAATGACAGCAAAAAAGCCCGTCACCTCGCTTTTCAAATACCAGCCAGTTATGTTGACTTCTTCACCTCCATCTAAATTTGTCGATATTCTGATGTATTCTCGGCTTGGGTCGGGGTTGTTGCGATTGGAAATATTCGACATTTTTATTTTGTTATAAAAAGGTGAACGTCGACTTTCCTCGATTTGTTTTTGGACAGCTTTTTCGAGTTCCTCTATATCTTTCTCAATATTCTTTATATTTTTTTGGGCGTCAGCGTTTTCTGTTTGTTTGCTACTTTCTCCTATGCTTGAACTTCTACTTGAGGTTCTACTCTCCGAATCTGAACCAGATTTTTTTTGGCTAGCTTCTTTGAGCGGTTCAAAAGCTAAACCGAAAACAATGAAAAGGCCGATCACTATTAAAATTATCTCTTTGTTATCTTTCATTTCTATGAATACATTTTTTGATGCTTTGGGCAGAAGTGTGAGCTTCGGCCCTTGACCACTATTCTTGCTATTATACCAGCGCAAGCCTTTTTAGGGCAGGGCTGACCCTTTTTGCCGTAAACCTGGTGGAAATTTTGAAAGCCACCTTTTTCACCAAAAGCATTGCGATAATCGGATTTTGAATCTCCACCGTGCTTGATTGAGAAAAGCAAAATCCTTCGCATTACCTTGTGCAACTCGGTGTATTTGGGGGAGGGGATTTTGCCTACACTCGAGAGCGGGTGAATGCTGGCAGCAAATAGCATTTCATCGGAATAAATATTGCCAATGCCAGCGACAATTGTCTGGTCGAGGAGTGCCGATTTTATTGGCCAGTTTTTCTTGGATCGCAATCTTTTTTCGAATTCTTTTGGACTTATTTTTAGAGCGTCTGGTCCCAGAGTCTCGAGGCGTTCGTGCTCCTGCAACTTATTTGTCTCGACGATACTCACACTCGCAAATTTGCGCACATCAGAGAGAACCAAATTTTTGCCACCACTTAGTTTTAGTTTGAGGTGGACAAAAGGATCAGAGACGTTGTACATCAAACAGCCGGTCATCTTCATATGTACAACTATGGTGTGTTGATTGGAAAGTTGAATCAAAATATTTTTACCCATTCTTTCGATATTTTTTATCTTTGCTCCAGTCGCAACTTTTTTGAAAAAGGCATAATGCTTTTTGTTTTTTAGGTTTTGCCTCTCGCCGTGCGCAGTTTTTATATGAAAATCCGACCAGACATCTGTAATCGTCTGGCCCAAAACTTTCCTTTTTAACCCCTCAATGGTTGTATGGACTTCGGGTAGTTCGGGCATATCAAAAAGTTAATAGTTTGTGGATATTAGTCAATAGAGAAAATAAAAGCTATCTTTTATTGATGATTTTTTCAAGTTCTTCTCGCGCCACTGTCGCATCGTCCCAAGGGGTTTTCTTGCCATTTGCTTCCATAATGTAGGGGTCGGTGCCCTTGCCCGTAATCAAAATCGCAACGTCTTTATTTTCTTTTTTTAATTCTTTAGCAGTATTGATAGCTTTGTTTATTGCCGTCCGCCTATCCATAATTATTTCAA
>CAZLFM010000002.1:0-1369 GCA_964558845.1 uncultured Candidatus Saccharibacteria bacterium | reverse complement strand
ACCCTCATCTCTTCCAAAATTTTGCGCGGGTCTTCGTCGTAAGGGTCTTCGTTGGTGAGGATAATGTGGTTGCAATATTCATCCGCAATTTTGCCCATCTCGGGGCGTTTCCAAGTATCTCGGCCGCCACCGGTGTTGCCGAGAATACAAATTGTTTTGTGATTTTTGTAAGTCTCGTAGACTGCTCGCAAGGAATCAGGAGTGTGAGCATAATCGACAACAACATCGAAGTCTTGTCCAGCCTCAATCTTTTCCATTCTACCTCGGACAAAATTCATACTCTCGATACCTTTTTTGGAAACTTCTTCGGATACACCAAAATGCTTGGCACAAGCAATCGCTCCGAGCATATTGGAAACGTTAAAGATACCTGGCAGTTTGCTATGAATTACTACTTTGCCGATTTGGAACGACGAGCCTTTTTCGTCGGAATTTATATTGATCGCATTGCTGAGCGAGTAGGGGATTTTGGTTTGTATTTTTAAGGCCAAAAATTTTGAAGCTTCTTTGTCGTCAGCGTTTGCAATTATTGCAGGTTTTGGTTTGGGAGAATTCTCCAACTCTTTGGCAATCGAAAGCTTGGCTCTGACATAATTTTCGTATGAGCCATGCGATTCGATATGCTCTGGGGCCAGGTTGGTAAAAATAAGCGCATCGAGATCGATAAATTTGTGGCGGAATTGTTTGGCGCCTTCGCTCGTGAGCTCGAGGATTGCCACTTCACATTTTGCTTCAACCGCATCGCGCAAAAACTTTTGCATAAAAAATCGGCCGGGCATACTCATTTTATAAAGATTTCTTCTTTCTTTGTCGCCCAGCACAAAACGAATGGTGCTTTGGAGGGCCACCTTTTTGCCCGAGGCTTTGAAAATATTGTAAAGAATTTCGGTCGTGGTACTTTTGCCTTTGGTGCCGGTGACTCCTATGACCAATAGTTCGCGAGAAGGGAAGCGGTAAAGCAGCGCTCCGACAAAAGCCAAGGCGTAATGATAAGCCGGTTGGAAAAAGTGGAATACTGATTTCGGGATTATTTTTTTGAGCAGTGCTAGCATTTTTGTTTCTTCTTTTTTAATTTTCGTAGTTTTTCGTATTATTTCGCATAGCTTTCGTATCACTATTTGCCCAAGCTTCTCAGGGCCCATTTTATTTTTTCATTTGCACCGACAATTTCTTTCGGCATTTCTTTCATTGTCTCGGCCACATCGCGTTCGCGATAGCCAAGCGATTTGAGAGCGTCGAAGACGTCGTCGTCCTCGCGCGCCGTTTTGGAAGTTGATTTGTGCGCCAATTTGCCACCAAGCTCAAGCACGATTTGGTCGGCCGTCTTTTTGCCCACCCCGGCTATTTTGGTCAGTCGACCAGTTTCGCC
>CAZLFM010000001.1:30832-43137 GCA_964558845.1 uncultured Candidatus Saccharibacteria bacterium | reverse complement strand
GGAGTATGTGATTTTGGGCTGGAAATTGTGGAAACTTTGGGGCAAAAAAATATATTTCTGGCGCAATCACCCAAAAGGCAATCTCTTTACTCGATTAGCTGTTTTGGTTTCCAATAAAGTATTTTGCACCTCTACGCAATCCTTTACGGCCAAGTACAAAAAAACAAAGATTATGCCCGTCGGTATCGATGTAGACAAGTTCATAAAGTTAGAAAGTTCAAAAGTTCATAAAGTTAAAAATTCGATTTTGTTTTTGGGTAGGATGGACAGAATAAAGAGGCCAGATCTTTTGATCGAGGCTTTAAATATCTTAAACAAGAAAGGTGTAGACTTTGTTTGCAACTTTTATGGTGACCCAACTCAGGGCGGTGAAGAGTTTTATGCTTCACTTAAAGCTAAAACAGCGGAGCTGGGTCTTCAAGACAAAGTTCACTTTTATCCTAGTGTGCCAAATAGCCAAACGCCGGCAATTTATGCAAAGCACGAAATTTTTGTTAATCTTACTCCAACCGGTAGTATGGACAAAACCATAATCGAGGCATCTAGCTGTGGTTGCTTGCCGGTAGTTGCAAACTCTTCGCTCCGAGGCTCAATAGATGAATCGTTTATTGTAGAAACTGTTGACGCTCTGAATTTGGCCAAGGCCATACAAAACATTATGGGCCTAGTAGAAAGCGAAAAAGAAATAAAAAGGCAAAAACTTCTAGAATTTGCAAAGAGCCAAGATTTGGAAATTTTAATAGAAAAATTAGCGAGTGCAATCCGAAATGTCTAAACTCTCGATTATCATACCGGTTTTTAACGAGCGCGACACTTTGGAAAGTGTGGTTCGGGCTGTGAGCCAAAGCCCGAGTTTTGATATGGAAAAAGAAATAATAATCGTGGACGACTTTTCGACAGATGGCACACGCGACGTAGTCGCGGAGTTAAAAGTTAAAAGTGAAAAGTTAAAAGTAATTTACAATGAGAAGAATTTGGGCAAGGGGGCTTCAGTGAGAAGGGGGCTTGCAGAGGCGAGGGGGGATTTTGTGATAATTCAAGACGCGGATTTAGAATACGACCCAAATGAATACGAAAAGCTTTTGACTCCGTTAAAATCGGGGGTGGACGTGGTCTATGGTTCGCGCTTTTTGGGCCGGCCTTTTGTTTGGAAGACTTATTATTTGGCCAACAGATTTTTGACTACTCTTTCAAATATTTTTACTGGTCTCAAACTTACTGATATGGAGACTTGCTACAAATGCTTTAGTCGCAAAGCTTTGGCTCAAATACTGCCTCTGCTGAAAGCCAATCGGTTCGAGATAGAGCCGGAGATAACGGCTGTAGTCGCGCGAAGTGGTCTAAGTATAAAGGAGGTGCCGATCTCTTATTTCCGACGCTCGTATGCTGAGGGCAAAAAAATTGGCTTCAAGGATGGCTTGCAGGCGATATGGACCATTATTAAGAATTTTCAATTTTCAATTTCCAATTTTCATTAAATTTTCAATGGATCAATTCTCAAGAAATAACATACTAATATTGGGAATATGCACTATTGTGTTAGTGGCGTGCTCTTTCTGGTTTTTAAAGCCAGAAGTGGCGGGCGATGGGGCTTCTTACTTGCAGGCAACAAACTTTTTAACTGGTGGAGACACGGCTTTTGCTAGCGTGGCTCATCGCATCATCACAACCTTTGGTGGGTTGTGGCTTATGATTGGCCTTGGCAAAATATTTGGCTCGACACTCGGTGTTTGGTTTGCGATGAATGCGGTTTTTTATGCAGCTACTATATTTGTATTTTATAAAATGTTGCTGACTTTGGTTGAAGACAAAAACTCGGCACTCCTCGGCACTTTATTCTTGGCTGGCAGTTATGCGATGCTCAATTTTGGTCTAAACTTTTTGATGGATATGGGCGGTTGGGCTTTTTATGTTGCCTCAATTTACTTTTTGCTTAGATATGCTAGGTCGCAACAAAGAAAAGATATTCTAATCGCCTCGGCTTTGGTCGGGGTCGGCGGATTGTTCAAAGAGTATGCATTTTTGCCCATTGTGCCAATCGCAATATTTTTGGTTTATGAAAATCGGTGGTCTTTTGTCAAAATAATCAGAAAGTCTTGGTTGCCGAGCTTGCTTGCCTTGTTGCCAATTTTGGCCGTCTATACTTTTGTCTTCCTTAAGTTTGGCTACACTTATGTTGATTGGTTAGAGACCAATCAACAAACTTATGTTTATTCGTCGAGAATAATAGAGTATATAAAGTCTTTGGGCTCACTTCTCAATTTGCTTGGGCTTCTGTTCGTCGGGGGATTTGTAATCTTGGCTAAAGAATGGCGCCTGCTCGAATCGAGAATCAAAGTGTTTTTGATTGCTACGCTGGCTTCAATTTTGCCTGTATTCTTTTGGCCGGCAATTACCCAAAGAGTGCTCTTTGTTACCGTGCCGTTTGCTGTAATTATCGCCACTTTTTTGTTCCGTCGGTATCCAAAATACTTACCAGTCTTTGTAATTGCTCTAGTTTTGTATATTTTGGCCAGCTTTTTTATGGATTCGTTTTTGTTGAAGTTTATTAATCTGCCATTATAATCAAGGGCAATGGCATATAAAGGCAAAAAAGTCAGTGTGGTGATACCGACCTACAACGAATCGCAGAGTATTCGGGGGGTAGTGGACGGCTTTTTCGAGACTGGTTTGGTTGATGAGGTGGTAGTGGTAGACAACAATGCCTTGGGCAACACAAGAGAGGAGGTGGCCAAAACCCGGGCCCGCCTGGTGCACGAACCTAAGCAAGGCTATGGCCATGCTCTGATAAGGGGCCTCTTGGAAGCTAAGGGAGACTTGGTGGTGATGTGTGAGGCTGATGGGACAGCGGAACCAGGAGATATAATGAAGTTTTTATTGTATAGCGAGCATTTTCCTGTTGTTTTGAGTACCCGTACTTCAAGGGCGGCTATTTTTTCTGGGGCCTTTATGCCTTTTCCTGTGAGAGTTGGAAATTGGCTGTGGGCTAAAGTTGTGGAAGTTCTGTTCAATGGACCTTCAATGTCGGATATTGGATCTACTTATAAACTTATAAACCGAGAGAATATAGAGAAAATAAAAAAGTACTTTGTCCTATCAGATGGGGATGGTAAATTTTCTCCAGAATTTATAATGTGGGTTATTCACGCTGGTGTTATGCCGATAGAAATACCGGTGCTATTTAAACCACGTATTGGCGAATCTATGTATACGGGTAGTATATGGCGAGCGGCAAAACTCGGATTTAGAGAGTTGTGGATGATTTTTAAATACAGATTGGGAATTATAAATATGGATCTTTTACAAAGAAGGGAGAGGGTGTTTTTTAACCCATCTTTAATTGTTTTTGCTTTCACTTTTTTATTGACTTTGGCTAATTTTTATTTTTCCTCGCTACGTTTTTCTACCGATGATCAGTTTATACTTCTGAGATATATCGACAATTTGGCCTCCGGCAATGGTTTTGTTTATAACGTGGGCGAAAGGATTTTGGGGGCAACCACACCACTTTTTGTTTTGATTGCTGGATTATTGAAATATTTTTTCTCTAGCGTTCCGACTCACGATTTGGTGGCATTTTTGAATCTGGTTCTGATTTCTCTTGCCGGTTGTTTATTTTGGCGCTTGGCTAGATTTTATCTGTCAGAGCGGCTATCAATTTTGGCGGTTGTAATTTTTGCTCTGAATATGTTTAAGGTTTTGCCTGAAGGTATGGAGAGTCCACTTTTTATTCTGATTCTGCTCGGTTTTTTTAATTTGATTTTGTCTCGCAAATATAGTTGGTCTGCTGTTGCTGTGGGACTATTGGTTTTGACTCGTCCGGACGCTGTATTGGTGTCCCTCGTTGCCTTTGTTTATTGGTGGAGCGTTTTGGGTTGGAGGCAAGCTCTTAGGCTTGGAATTTTGTCTATCATAATCACCTTGCCGTGGCTTGTGTTTGCCACGCTATACTTTGGGTCTTTTATTCCGCAATCTGTCATTACGAAGCTAAATACTGCAAACATTGTTGCTCAACCAGCTATACAAGCTCTGAAAGTTCAACTCGCCCATATGAGCAGACTTTATTGGGGCAAGATATTTGATTTCAAAAATATTTTACTGCAAACAGTCTTTAATCTGCTGCCTTTTTTGATTCTGGCTTATCTTGGTATAAAAAGGATGATAAATCGAGAAAGTTGGCCAATTTTTGTGGTGCCAACTTTTTATTTTTTGCTATTTAGTTTTTCTAATCCAGTGATGTTTCCGTGGTATTTAAGCCAGATAGAGCCGGTTCTCATTCTGATTTCTGTTGTTGGCTTTGGGGCTCTTATTTCTTGGTTTAGAAATAAGTACATACAATTGATTTTTGTTTTGATTCTTGTTGTTGGGCCAGCTGTTTTTTGGTTCAAACAAACTAGTCTTCGTGATGTTAAAAACGAAGGGGGTATAGAGACGGCCGAAGTTATAAAAAAATTAATGAAAGAGGGCGAGACTATCGGGGTCAACAATATAGGTGGAATCGGCTACATTACAAAGGCGCCGATAATTGATTTCTTTGGTTTAACGAATGATTATGCCTCTAGTTTTTACCCGGCAGTCGGTCTTTGTGTTGATAAGCAAAGACAATACTCAATCCCACCAAATTTGATAATGTTTACAACTCCCGATTGGCTTGTATTGGGTGGTGAAGGAGAACTTGATCCGTGTTTTATGAAAAGTCGATGGTTTACAGAACACTACAAACCTTTAACAATCAAAGATGAAAAGTCGGTGTTGATTTGGAGGTTGAAAAAATAAAATATGAAAAAGTTTATTGAACTGGATACAAAGGAGATAGGGGATAGAATTGTCTTGCTTGATATAGACGGCACGCTCGTGCCTGACAGATCAAGACAAATTCAGCCCAAAACAAAACAGGTGATAGAAGATTTGGCAAAACAAACGGAAGTCATTTTGTGTTCGAATGGTCAAAATTCCGGATTTTTTGCAGAGCTTCTCAATTTGAAAACTCTGGTTTGCCGTAAACCTTTTACTCGCGGAATAAAAAATGTTTTACCCAAGGATAGAAGATTGGTTGTGGTCGGGGACAAATATATTACTGATGGTTTGTTTGCCAAAGGCTTAGGCGCAGACTTTGTAAGAGTTGGCCATGAGCGTTCTGTCAAAGATTCTTTATTTATAAAATTTTCTTATTTTCTTGATGATCTAATCTGGTCTATATTGCCTTTCTTTGCTTTGGCCAGACCTCATCAATGGTTAAAAAATTTACTGGTTTTTGCGCCAATATTTTTTGCGGGTTCGGCCTTGGATTGGCTGTCTTTCAGTCAAACCGCCTTGGCTTTCTTTGCATTTTGTTTTGTTTCTAGTGGTGTGTACGTGTGGAATGATATTTGTGACAAAGATGGCGACCTGTTGCATCCCAGAAAAAAAGAACGACCGATTGCTTCTGGCGCCGTATCAATTTATCAGGGTTACTTATTTTTGATAGGGCTTTTTTTGGTGGCTTCTGTCTTTATATATCTTGTACCTCAAATATTCTATCCATTACTTGCTTATGTTGTTCTAAACATTGCTTATTCTAAAAAACTCAAACATGTCGCCGTGATAGACGTGGTCTCTGTCGCCATTTTTTATCTTTTGCGTATCTACACCGGAGGCTTAGCCACCCAAACTTATATTTCTCCTTGGATTATTCTCTGTACTTTGTTCGGCTCGTTATTTGTAATTATCGGCAAAAGAAAGGCCGAATACGCGCACGAGCAACGTCGGAGAGTGCTTAAAGAATATTCTGAAAAAGCTCTTGATTTTATGTTGGTAGTATCGGCTTCACTCGCTTTGATATCTTACGGTATTTATAGCGTGATTGGTCATGAGTTGCCACATCTTGTGTACTCAACCATTTTTGTTTTGCTGGCTGTCTATCGGATTTTGAATCGCATTTATACTCATCCGCACGAAGCTGAAGCTCCAGAGACGATGGTTTTGAAAGATGGCTGGGTCCTAGGATCTTTTGTGGCTTGGGTAGTCTTTGTGTTTCTGGTTTTTTATAAGTAAATATCGTGATATATTTGTAATTATGAAATATTTTATAACAGGCGGTTCGGGTTTTCTTGGGATCAATATGATTCGCTATCTTTTGCAAAGAGGGCACGAGGTGGTCTCTTATGACCTTTTGCCTTTTGATTATCCGGAGAAGGATAAAATCAAATGGATTGTGGGGGATATCCGCAATCCAAAATTTCTGACCGAAAGTATGAAGGGTTCTGATGCTGTTATTCATATGGCTGCAGCTCTTCCGCTTTATTCTACCGAAGATATCCGCACCACCGACATTGATGGCACCAGAAACGTTTGTCAGGCCAGTTTGGATAATGGAATTCAGAGGATGGTTCATATATCCTCAACTGCTGTTTATGGTATACCCGATCACCATCCGCTTTTTGAAACAGACAAACTTGATGGGGTTGGGGAGTATGGAAAGGCCAAAATTGCGGCCGAGAAAATATGTGAGGATTATAGAAAAAAGGGTATAACTATCCCAATACTCAGACCAAAATCTTTTATTGGCCCCGAAAGGCTTGGCGTTTTTGCACTCTTTTATGATTGGGCTTCTACTGGTCACGGCTTTCCGATGATTGGTTCTGGCAATAATCGCTACCAACTTATGGATGTAGAAGATTTTTGTGACGGCATCTATCTTGCCTCCACTTTGCCAACAGAAAAAGTTAATGATGTGTTCAATTTTGGCGCCAAAGAATTTACGACTATGAAAGAGGATTATCAAGCCGTGCTCGATAAAGCCGGGTTTGGCAAAAAGATAACAGGCTTTCCGGCTTGGCCGATGATTTGGACGTTGCGTATCCTAGAAGCTCTACATCTTTCGCCTCTATATAAATGGGTCTACGAAACAGCAAGCAAAGACAGCTTCGTTTCTATTGAAAAAGCTGAGAGGGTATTGGGCTGGCGACCAAAGTATTCAAACAAAGATGCACTTATCAGAAATTATGAATGGTATTTGGCCAGCAAAGACAACTTCAAGGGCGAAAGCGGAGTTAGTCATCGCGTGCCGTGGAAACAGGGAATCCTAGCTCTCGCCAAAATCTTTTTCTAAAAAATAAACAAACTGGGCTGGATCTTTTCAGATCCAGCCCTTGAGTGCGTGGTGGAAGCGCGACAGGCGCTCCCACAATAAATAAAAGATCGAGTTTCTTACCTGCCAGTGCGTGTTGCCTGGCGAGTAGGGGATGGTTCCGGGATCGAGTACGTATACTCGAAAGCCCATTTTTTCGGCAATCCATTTGCATCGCCACGTGTGCGCGGGGTGAGCGAGGATACCGATTTTAGCGTTGGCGCAGTACGAAGTGAGTATTGCGAAGAATGTGCGGGTGGAGATATGCGGATTTCCGCGTATCCCTACAATCTGCGCAGGGCTCACTTGCTCGTTTGCGAATTCCCACTGGAGCATGAACTTCACCCCGGGGAACCGTTTCTGATACTCGCGAGCAACTTCGGCCAGAGCCTTGTTGCTCCACGAATTGGGCTGGTCTACGTGCCGTGTCCCAAAAGGAACAACGGCGATGGCGTCGATGTGGCGGATTTCCTCTGCTTTGGCGTATGAGGGATGTCCCCAATACCCGAGAACTTTTTTCAACATTATTCTCCGGTGGGTTGCGCGAAGTTGTGCCTCGCGAACCACTTGCTCCTTGACCACCATTTATAGAATGGCAGGAGCAGGATATTGACGATGATCCAGATCCTCCAATACCGCTGGAGGATCATTGGGTTGCTCAGGTCTTCGCAGTCGCGGGCGTCCACGACGCGGAAGACCATTTTTGCCTCTGGGAAAAAATGAGGCAAGAAGTGCTGCCAAACGATACGTGCTCGCCGTGCGTGGCACCCTTCCGCCACAACAATAACAAGCTCGATCTCTTCTGTGTCTCGCCATTGGCGGAGGATGGCGAGACATTCGTCGGTTGTGCTCGTTACCGAGCCGACGAAGGCAAGCCGAGCCTGTGGAGCATGATCGGAGATATAAGATGTTTTTATATTTTTTTCAATTTTATCTCCGTAGAATGTCCCAAAAGCTACTGATGGGTAGTGGACGGTATCCGCCGTGTCGACGGCGGAAAAAGTTGTCGCCCACGACCCGTTTGTTAGATGGTTGCCACGCGCTCCATAAGATATGAGCGCGACCCCAGCCCACTGATTGGAGATCGTGTGTTTTTCCACGAATCCCTCGTCGGGGATTAGCGGGCAGTCTCCCTCGGGCGAGAATTGCCATGCATCCAGTATTTTCTCCATCGCCCAGCTGATGCCGGGTAATTGGAGAATGAAATTCAAAAAACCTACAAGAATTTTCATTCTTAAACTCCGCGCAAGATTATAACATATTCAGTCTATTAAATCAAATTTTGAGATGGCCTATTTGGGGCTGTTGGGGAGGCTTATTTTTTGGTAGTATGAAATGCAATGAAAGGGGTTTTGACGCAAAATAGGCTATATTTTGGGGCTCTGGTGGGCCTTGTGGCTCTATTTGTTATTCTGCACGTTTCGGGCCTCAATATTCCTTACCACCAAGACGAATACAAGTGGGTGCTTTATTCGCATCCAGAGCTGGTGCCACCTGGCACTGTGCCACACCCACCTTTGACTGAGCTCGTTTATGGCAAAGTTTTTGGTCCTTGGGCAGGGGATAACAATTTCCGGCTTATCCCCGCTGGGTTTGGCTTACTGAATTTGTTTTTACTTTTCTACCTCGTCAAAATTGTTTTCGATAAAAAGACGGCACTTTGGGCAACTGGTTTATATGCTGCTTCTTTCTTTTCGCTCCTCGCCACGCTTATGGTTGATGTAGATGGAGCGGTGATGCCGACATTTTTCTTGATTATGTGTATCGGGTATTTCAAGCTAAGAGCTAAGAGCTTTGAGCTTGGTGCGAATTGGGTATGGTTTGTAATTTTGGTGGTTGGGGCAGTGGGAGGGTTCTTGGTCAAAGTCAGTGGTGTTTTGCCAATTTTTGCTTTGGCTCTTGATTTTGGTATAGCGAAAGGTTTTTTCAAAGACAAAAAAAGAATAATCAAATATTTGTTTGGAGGAGTGTTGGGAGTTTTGGTGCTAGGTCTGATTCTTTATTTATCCAAATATATTTTCCCATTTTTTAATCTGGAGTATTCTTTTGGTTATTGGAAACATTTTGCCGTTTTTGCTGGTAGGGGTTGGCTTCAAACTTTTATTCAGCTCGTGAAGGCTTTGATGTATGCTTCGCCATTGCTTGTTCTACCTTTGTTTTTCACAACCAAAGAAATTTGGCACAAAGCCCGCCCGTTCTTTCTGTTCATTTTCGTAGGTCTTGCTTTTTATCTTTTTGCATTTGATTTTTCTTTGGGCGCTCTTGATCGCTATCTTCAGTTTTTGGTTATTCCGTTTTGTGTGATAACTGGAGCTGTGTTTGCAAAATATTTTGGTTCTGAATCTGGTAAATTAGGTAAGGCTGATATAATTTCTACAGCTCTTATTTCTATTGCCGTTTTCTCTTTGCAGTTTTTCAACCATTTCGTGCCACCGCATTATCCCAAAACTGAATGGTTGGAGCGAGTCGTGTCTTTAAAATGGAACTTTCTATTTCCTTTTTCGGGGGGTTCTGGACCGACTGGTTTTTATGTCTCGTTCATATTCATTGCTTTGATTTGGCTCTGTTCGATTATCTTTGCTATATCGGCTTTGAAGATAGAAGGCACGAAACGTCGAGCTCTATTTTGTATTTTGGTCCCAGGTATTTTATATAATGGAGTTTTTATCGAAGAGTATTTGTGGGGCCAGATCAACGGCAGTCCTTACGCATTGTTTAGAGAAGCCAAAAGCGTAATCATTGAAAATCCTGATATAAGACAGGTTTTGGTTTACAACGACGTAGGGGGTTTTGAAATAAAACAAACGGGTAAATATTTCCGTAGGCTTTATGCGGCACCACAATTTGAGGCAGAGTACGCAGAGATTTTTCGAAATTTTAACGGTCACATATTGTTTATAAATATTCCGCAGGTGGCCAAAAACAGTCTTTATCAAAATTATTTTGAGAAGTATTGCAAATCAATTTTTGATAAAACAGATAGATATATAACTGCTCAAATCTTGGCCTGCCGAGCGGCGAAATAAGATGGATTTTTTATTGATTATTTTGGGGGATATTGTAGAGACGTCCACTTTGCGCGTCTTTTAACATCGACATCATCGATTTCTTCAAAGCCTCTCTTGTTGGCAGTGAACATTTCCAACCAAGTTTTTGTATACGGTCTGTATTCAATCGAACTATTGGTACGTCACCTTTCCATCCGCGGTCGCCACCGGTAAATTTGAGATCTGTTTCTTTTGGGTTGAGACCAGCACATTCTATTGCCAAGACTGCAATTTCTTTCACCGTCACATAATCACCAGTTGCTACGTTGAACGCATTAAACATTGATGGCGCTTGTCTGGCTGCTAACAAAACGGCTTTTATTATATCAGAAACATGAATGTAGGACTTGCTTTGTGTTCCATCACCTAGAATTTGTAGGTAACCTGGATGCTCCAATAATTGTCTTAAAAAATCAAAACCGACACCGTGAGTTTGTCTTGGCCCCACCACGTTTCCAAAACGAAAAACACAAGCTCTCAATCCAAACATATATGAATAGGAACTAATCAGAGCTTCGCCGGCCAATTTGCTAGCGCCGTATGTAGAAATTGGCATCAAAGGTCCGTAATCTTCTTGGGCTTCGGTGTGACCTATGTCACCATAAATACCACTGCCGGAGGCATAAAGAATTTGTTTTACTTTGTTCACCCTAGCTGCCTCAACAACATTAGCCGTTAGAGATGTGCCCTCTCGAAAGTCTATGTCAGGTTCGGTTGCTGCCTTGGCTATGTCTGGGTTTGAGGCTAAGTGTATAACAGTATCGTGGCCCGTCATTGTGGACTTTAGTTTTTCGAAATCTTTTACATCACCACGGACAACATGTAATCTGGAATCGGAAGCATGGTGTTCGTAATGCCATTCTCGCCCAGATGAGAAATTATCATAAATCGTTACTGCTTTTGTTTCTTTGTCAGAGAGCAGTGTATCGGTAAAATGGCTGCCAATAAACCCTGCGCCACCCACAATGAAAAATCGTTGCCCTTGCATTTATGGTGTTTATTAAATATTAAAACTGGATTGTATCATAAATTTCGATAGAATAGAACCATAGCGTCTATAGGAACGGGGAGAATTTCTGATATTATTACGTCACAATATGAAGCTTTTTTACCTAACTTCAAAAAAATATCCCTCCAGTACCGCCGATCATTTTTTTGTAAAAAATATGGCCACGGCCTTTACTCATATTTTGGGCCAAAATTTTACTTTAGTAGTAAGGCAGACGAGCGACGAGCTGAAAGATATAAATGTCAGGAAAATTTGGGCTCCAGACAGATTAAAATCAGTTTTTTATTTTTTCCGCCTGCCTTTTTTTATTCTTGCGAGCGGTAGTGGCAAAGACAACTTTTTCTTTTCCAATGATGCATACTTGCTCACAATCCTGATTTTCTGGCGAAAAGTTTTTCGTTTTGAGTATGGTATTTGTTCTGACTGGCATCAACTCTTTGCTGATTGGCGAGATACTTTTGTTGCTAAGCATAGTGATTTATTGATTACGACTTCAGAGAGGTTAAAAGAATTGATTGTTAGAAAATCTGGAGTAAAAGAGCACAAAATACTGGTCGCATATGGTGGTGTTGATTTGGATAAATTTGCACCTAGTTCAAACCCTCAAGATTTTAGAGAAGGACTCAGTTTGCCACCAGATTTGACCTTGGTTGGTTATGTAGGATTTTACAAAACTATGGGTATGGAAAAGGGGGTGGCCACGATGATTAAAGCTTTGAAATTTATTACCAATCCAGAAGTCAGGATGGTGTTTGTGGGTGGTAAACCAAAAGAGATAGAGGAATACAAAGCTTTTGCAGACAAAGAGGGGGTAGGCGAGAGATGTATTTTTATTGGAGTTGTTGCGTCCGAACTGATTCCAAAATATGAGCAAGCAATGGATATACTCGTAATCCCATATCCTGACCAGGCCCATTTTCGTGATTGGGGATTTCCTATGAAAGTCTATGAATATATGGCTTCTGGCCGTCCAATTATTTATTCGGGTTTGAAAATTATCAGCGAGATTTTGGGAGATTGCGCCGAGAGCTTTATTCCGAACGATTCGAGGGATCTATCTTTTAAAGTCTCTAGACTAAAAAGTGACACCAAATTACAGGATGATCTTTCTAAAAAATCTCAACAAAAGGTAACAAATTAT
>CAZLFM010000001.1:21713-30822 GCA_964558845.1 uncultured Candidatus Saccharibacteria bacterium | reverse complement strand
GGTTGGGGAGGGCAAAAATTATTGCCTCATCTTTTGAGTAAACATTTAATCAACATTTTTGCATCATCCAAAATCCTAGAAATGCTGTTCCCTTGCAATTCGAATATCTTGGATAACCTGAATTTTTTCCATAGATTAATATTATTTTTACAATTCATCCCACAAACTGTCTTCCAATGTTCGTAAGTGACATTACCGAGTGCTTTTTGATTGTAAATGTTCGCTTGTTTATTAGAATTTAGTATTCTGTTTAGCCATTGTTCCTTGTTATCGATGAACTCTAGTAATTTTTCTGAATCTTTTGCATAAAACGATATATGAAGGTCCATCTCGTCTGGAGACGGATTTAGCCCTAACTCTTGTAGTAGTGTTTTTTTTATTTCTTTGGAAATTTGCAAAGATGCTCCTTTGAAAGTTTGAAAGTTACTTTTTTGGTGTACTCTGTAATAGATTAAGATTTCATCCAAGTTAGAAATTGGAAAGTGTTTTACACATCTTACCCACATATCGTAGTCTTCGGTGTGAGAAAGAGAGGGGTTATATCGTAACTTAAACTTATCTAAAAGATTTTTTCGAATAATAACTGATGGGTGAACCAAAGAAGTTGCAAAAAGCATGTTTGCCTTTATATCTTCGGGATCTGTAAAAGGTTTTGAGACTGACTCGAAACTTCCAAAAGTTTTACATTTGGAGCCACTAATACCGATTGTTGGATTTTTGTCCATATAATCGACCTGTCTTTTAAGACGATGTCGTAGACTTATGTCATCTGAATCCATTCTTACTATATATTCTCCTAAAGCTTCATCTATACCTATGTTTAAACTGCCCGGTAGATTTGTACCCCTAGGAGTTTTGATATGTTTAATCCTACTGTCACTGAAAGAATTTATTATGTCTAGACTTTCTTTGTTTGTGTCATGATGGCTCACTATTATTAATTCAAAATTAGTGAATGTTTGTTTTAAGATACTTTCTATGGCCTGTTTTAGGTATTGTTCGGTGTTGTATACTGGCAAAACAACACTGACTTTTGGTTTTTGTTGAGTGTTCATTCTAAATTATTTTATCTATAAAAGAGCACAACTCTTCGGCACTGGCATTTTTTGGAATCTGCAAAATTTTGGCCTCATTATTTTTAGCACCTTCTTCAATAATTTTGTTTAAATTTGTGTAGTATTCTGGTAGTGAAATTATCTCCATTGCTCCAAGAGAGAAAATTCTTCTCATGCTGTTTACCCATTCGTGGTTTATAATTGAAAACATCCTATTTATTAAAGAGTCGTGTTTTAAATCTGTGTAATTAAAATCTAAGCCGTTGTATCGTTCAAGGAAAATAATTTTTTCCAATTGAGCTCTATCTATAACGGATTGGTCGCCAAATATTTTCTTTACAGATACGGTACCTACATGAGATTTTTCTGTTGGAATATGGGCAACAGTTGTATTAAAGAAGTTTAATTTTTTAAGAATATATTTAGTTAGGCCTAGAAATGGCATGTTGCGTATGAAAATCTGAATTAAACGAGATGTAACCTTATTGAGATTTGAGGCAAATTCCATTTGACTAAACAAATTTGGGTAAGTTGATTTGTGGTAGTCTTTTAATACGAATGATCTTGGAAAAGAATAACACTCGCCACTTTTTTTAAGAAGAACTAAATCGTCTCCTAAAACTTTGTAATTGTGGTTTTTCACTAAGTTTCCAATGATTGCTGTTTTGCCAACACCTCCAGGGCCGGGAAATAGCAGACACCGACCTTTATTATCCGCTACCGCTGCGGCATGAATAAGTGTATATCCTTCTCGAACAAATAAAAGTTGAATAAATATGTTAATAAGAAAGGATGAGCCGGCGTATATTTTGTACCCTCGTGGTTTAATCTCCAGCACAAATTGTGTGCCTTCATCTATGAAGAGCCGTTCTTTAATTCCGCGCAGGCTATGAAATATGGAAGCATCGTGCGCTTCCTTGGGATTAAATTTATCGTATGATTCTATTTCTATGGAATACCCGCTCGTTGGTAAATCGCTTGCTTCAACAGAAAAATATTCAATCTGAAAATCTATCGATTTAATTATTGTTTTTGATACGTTTTCGGATACTGATATGCCAAGTAAATTATGTAAATTATAGTACTTCATTTTTTTTCATAACATATTTTATCGCTTGATAAAAATCTTCACAATATTTTTCTACTGTAAACGGATAATATTTTTGTGATTTAAGAAATCTAATGCCGTTTTTGCGATACAATTCATAATTTTGGTTTTTGATAAAATCTTTTAGATACAATGTTAATTCATCTAAGTCTTTAAATTTTGAGAAATCTATAAAAGTCTCTTCAGGGATAAATTTTGTAGAATCGGGCATTGGCAAATAGATAGGAACGGTACCGACAGACATTGAGATTAGTGGATCGTAGGTTATATATCCTGGGACAATGGAATTGTCTATGCAGAATGAAAAATAGTACTGAGAATAGGTTTCTAATTTATCTTCAGTCGTGCCACGATAAATTGTAGTTTTAAATTTATGGCTGTTCCATCTTTTGCCATAAAGATCTAATAAATTATCGCCACGTTTCTCGAAGTAGGAAATTATTTTTCGACGCAAAGAATACAATTCTCCATTTTTATTTGAATATTTATCACTATGCATCATTAGGGCAAAACCTTTTTTGGGTTTAGAAACATAATAATTATATTTTTCTTCATCAAAACTGACTGGAAAGTGAAAATGAAAGAAATTGATATTTTTGGCACAAAGATCTGAATTCCAAGTTAGAACGGCTGGAAATAAATACTTGTACAAATTAATCAATCTCCATCCCCATACGTTTATAATCGGCGGTTCGATCATAAGAGGGATGATTTTTTTTGGGGGAATTTTGTTTTTTAACATAAAGAAGATAAAGGATGGTGAAATATCGCTGACAAGCCAAATATCGACATCCTGCGGTCTATAATAATCGTAAGAATGCAAAGAAATATCTTGTTGCGCCAAGTAATCTCTTAGCGCTAAGTATCTTTCTAAAACATTGTTTCTGTTGGCTGATGAGGATAAATCAAACATGCGATCATTGAGCCAATCTTGGTATTTTGTGTAATATGCTACTCTTGTCATTGAAGGGGTTTGTCGGCTTCGACATTCAGCATCATCAATCGACCATTTTCTTTATCCATATGTGGTAAATATGCTTGGCTATAGTCGTCTACCCCCATTTGTGCCAAATCTGTTTTTCTCCAGTCGTATCTTTTTATGTCGATAAACCCTACTTCCTCTAGTCCAGCTTTTAATGAATTGAAATCAAAAACCATTCCATGCCAATCATACTCATCTTTTTGACCACCAACTATTAATCCCAAAAGTTCGTCTACATTTTTATGTTCTAGGTATTTTTCGCAGGCTGCGGCAAAGTCAGCTGTGGAAAGTCTTAGCTTGCCCCCAGATTTTAATTTACTGAACCAATGAGCTAAAACTTTTTTCCACTCTTTGCGTCCGAAATGCTCTATATTGGCACAGGAATATATAAAATCCACACTGCCGTCATCAATCGGTAGTTGTCTTAAATCTGCGATTATATCTACTCCCGGATGGGGGAGTATGTCTATGTTTATGTATCCAGGTAATATCTTTTTACCACAACCCAGATGAAGCTTTATTTCCTTTTTTGACATATAAATAAAATTTTCCAATTCTTATAATTAGCTGGTTTATTTGGTGATTGCCAGGTTGAAATCAGTATATCATCGAAACCGGAAGATACGAGAATTTCTTTTAGATTTTTTGGTGTCCATAAAGTTGATGTATAGCGAAACGAAAAATTGATGTCAGTTTGTTTTGGGACTTTAATTTTTACTTTATTTTGCATTAGCACTTTTTGTTCAAGTAAATTTGTTTTCGGTATTGATTCTATCTCGATTGTCTCATTATCAAATTTCAATACTTTTTTTATTGTTTTCGGCTCATCTCTTAGTGCCGCTATACCATTCCAACAATCAAAGATAAAAATACCTTTATTTTTCAGATTATCATTTATTCCCTTAAAAAAGTCTTCTAATTTTTTTGTGCTATCGATATAGTTAACAACATTAAATAATGATACCGCTAGATCAAAATGATTTTCAGAAATTTTTTGTAACGAAACAGAATCAAACTGAATATTCTGTTTTTTAAGAGCAGTCTTTTTTTTGTTTGCTATTTTTATAGCTTTTTTGTCAGTATCTATACCCAAGACGTATTTAGATTCATTTGCAAAAAATATACTATGACTTCCTGTACCGCATCCAATATCTAAAATCTTTTCAGGTCTTTTTTTTGTTATTTTTTGGAATAAAGACAAAATTATGGAAACTTCCTTCTGGTAGTTTTTGTTTGAAAAAATCTTGTCGTAGTAAATATTGTACAACGTGTTTTCAGATTCCATAGAAGCTTTTTATTTTGGAAATTATGTAATCAACGTCTTTTTTGGATAAGGTGGGATATACAGGCAGACATATTCCTTGTTTATAAGCCAGAATGGAATTAGGGTATTTTTTGTCTGACAGGTCTAGCTTTTTGCCATTTTTAGTCGAAAGATGCTTAAAACAAGGTTGTTTGTTTAGGGGATAAAAAAATGATCTGGGTTGAATAGAGTTTTTTGTTAAATATTCGGTAAGCCTTTTTGCTTCTTTGCAAAAGATCACCACCCTGAATGGTATATAAGTCGAATCTTTTTGGGGTTCTATAAGACTAATAGATTCTAAATTTTTTAGCCCGTCTTTATACCACCCTAATATTCTGTTTTTGTTTTCAATAATTTTGGGTAATTTTTTGAATTGAGCCCTACCGATTGCAGCTTGAATGTCAGTAATTCGGAAGTTGTACCCAACGCTTGGATGTATAAAAGAACCACGGTTAAATCTCCCTTGGTTTCGTAATAACAAAAGTTTTTTATAAATTGTTTTGCTTTTGCATACGACATAACCGCCTTCTCCGGTGGTTATTGTTTTGTCTGCAAAAAAAGAAAAACATCCGATATCGCCAAAAGTTCCAACATGTTTATTTTTGTAAAATACACCCACTCCTTGGCAAGCATCCTCGATCACTTTTATCTTATGCTTTTTAGCGAATTGCATTACCTTATCCATGTTTGCGCTTGTGCCAAAGAGGTGAACGGGCATTATCGCTTTTGTGTTTTTTGTAATAATTTTTTCACATTCGTCTACGCTGATTTGGAAATTATTTGGTTCTACATCGACAAATACAGGAGTTGCACCCGCTAAAATTACCGCATTGGCTGAGGCTATAAAAGTACTGTTTGGCACTATAACTTCATCGCCAGACTTTATTCCCAACGCTAAAAGACCAAGGAATAAAGCCAATGTTCCATTTGGTGCAAATACTCCATATTGGGCTCCAATATATTGATTAAATTCTTCACCAAATAAAGCTGTCTGTTCACCTTCTGTAATCCAGTTTTTATTTAGTACACCTCTTATAAAACCGAGTTCTTCTCCGTCGAACCATGGCTTCATTTGTGGTACCGAATGTGTCTTGCTCATATTACTTTATACGTTAAGAGGGGTCGATAAAACTGGTACAATTTAACCATCTCTTCTATGCCATAATCCAGAGTTTTTTCGGCTTTAAACCCAAGGTTCTGGAGTTTACTAAAATCTATTTCAAAATTTCTTATATCATAATCTTTCATTTCTGAGTTTATGATCTTGCAATTTGTATGGTTGGAAATATGCTCGGCTATTTCAAGTTTTGTGAAATTTAAAGAGTTGTCACCAACATTAAAGATTTGACCTTTCATCTTTTCTAGTTGGCTCAGAGGCATTGTGTAGGCATTTATGGCATCCATGATATGTAGAAAAGTTCTCTTGCTTCCACTTTCAAATAAGACAATACAACGATCGTTTACGGCTTTGTAGCAAAAGTCGTTTACCAAGAGATCAATTCTCATTTTTGGACTTACTCCAAAAATCGTGGCAAACCTAAACGATATACTATTCTCTCTTGCCATTAGTATTTGCTCAGCTTCATATTTTGTAGAACCGTATAAGCTTGCCGGCGATACTGGTGTCTCTTCTGAACACTTTTTTCCATCCTGGTTTCCATAAAAAGATGTCGTTGAGGCATACACTATAACTTGGTTTTTGCTGGCAAGAGATGAAAGTAATCTTGTGCCCTCCACATTAATTAATTTTGCAGAATGTGGGTTGGCCTCACAAGCAGGGTAGCCACTTAGCCCGGCTAGGTGATAAATAACATCAAACTTACTGATCAAGTCTTCATTTAGATTTCGTATATCTGTTTTTATTACATTAAATTTAGGATTGGATACTAAATGTAATACTGGTTCATAGCCATACATAAAGTTATCCAAAATTGTCACGTCGTGATTAAGCTCAAGAAGCTTCTGTGTTAACAGTACGCCTTTGTACCCCGCTCCACCTGTTATGAGTATTTTCATTTTTTTTATTTTAATTATTTAGTTTCTAGTATCCCGCCATGATGGGTTGGTGTGTATAATGCCGAGTGTACCAGAGTATGGTGCCATACCTTCATATAAAGTATCAAGTACCTCAAACTGAAGAGCATTAATAACTTGGTCTAATCCAAGGCTACCTTCGCTAATAGAAAGAGATAATTGGTATCTACCGGGGACTAATCTCAAATCTTTAAAAGACGCTTCAATCTGTATTTCCTCACCCTCGTTTACATTAAAGAAGTTATGATTGTCTGAGCTGAGTGGTCCAGTTATGGCATAGCCAGAGGTGTCTTCGATTCTGACTCCAAATATAAGGTTATCTTTTTTTTGTTTTGATAATGCTGAGATTATTACCGTAAATGGCTCTCCGAAAGAAAGGGTTATGCTTTGTTTGTGGCTCGAATTTTTTATCATACATTCTGTTATTCTAACTTCTTTGCCCCACCCTTTTAATCGATGACGGTCTGAAAGACTTGTTTCGTTTGGGAGGTTGTGGTTTTTCAAATACAAGTCCAAAACATCCTTTGTGTTTCCTATAGAAACGATTTCCCCGTTATTTAAGAGGATACATTTTGCGCAAAGTTGTTGAATGGCGCTAAGGTTGTGACTCACGAACAAAATGGTGCGGCCTTGCTGGCGGGTGATTTCGTCCATTTTGCCGAGGCACTTCTTTTGGAATTCGGCGTCGCCGACTGCGAGCACTTCATCCACCAGCAAAATGTCGGGGTCCATATGAGCGGCCACGGCAAAAGCCAGGCGCACATACATACCGCTCGAGTATCTTTTGACCGGTGTGTCGAGGAATTTGCCAATGCCGGCGAATTCGACAATCTCGTCAAACTTTTTCTCAATCTCTTTTTTCTTCATACCCAAAATCGCGCCGTTGAGGAAAATATTTTCTCGGCCGGTCAGCTCGGGGTGAAAGCCGGTGCCGACTTCGAGGAGCGAGCCAACCTTGCCTCGCAAAATTATTTCACCCGTCGTTGGGGGAGTGATTTGTGAGAGTATTTTGAGCAGGGTCGATTTGCCCGCGCCGTTTGAGCCTATGATACCGACCACTTCGCCTTTGTTTATATTGAAAGAAACATCTTTGAGCGCCCAAAATTCCTCCTGTTTTTTTAGACCGACCGCGCGCTCGGCTTTGTCTTTGAGGAAGGAAAATGGACTGCGCACAATATTTGCAATGACATCGCGCAGTGCCACATAGCCACCGCGCATATGCGCGATGTCATACTTTTTGCCGATATTTCTTACTTCAATGATGGGTTTTTCCATAAAATATACGAAATAACGAATTAACTACGAATGGTTACTCATGCGAATAATTCGAATAAGTATGCGAATTTAAACTAGGATTGTCTACCCTCACTATACGTAATGGCTTGAGTCGTATCGACCTAAAATTAACCAAAATTCCCAATTTTATATTTGTCTGTTGAAGGTAATTTTGTATTTGACGGTAGTATTCTTTCAAAATATTTTTTGTCGCCTTTAATTCTAAAACAATTTTGTTGTCTATAAGAAAGTCTACAATATTTCCAGAATCTGAAATTTGTAATTCTCTCTGGTAATTGATTTTCAGTTCTTTCAATTTTTTCTCTATCGAATCACCGTATTGTTTTTCTCTTGCGTACATTCCTAATTCCTTATGAACAGCAAAAAGAATACCTACTAGTTCGTAAGAAAGTTCTGGGTATATTACTTTTTGACTCACTTTTTGCTGCATATGTTCTCTTTCTATTTTTATTCGTTATAATTCGTCATTTTTTCGTTACTTCGTCTATATTCGTAGCAATTCGTTAACTTATTCGTTGTTTCGTCTACTATATGATGTCTGCAAAATATTTCTCGATCTTTTTGAAATAAAGCACGCCGACGATAAGCATCACGAGGCAGGTAGCAAACGAGATGCCCAAAAGTAGCCAATTGATTTCGGTGGCGCCGAGCAGAGTAGCGCGCGCGGTTTGCACCACGCCGGTCATTGGGTTGAGGGCTAGTATCCAAGAATATTTACCGGCAATTGAAGCGGGGTAGATAACGGGCGTGACGAAAAGCAAAATCTGAATGAAGAAGGGTAGGGCGTAGCGCACGTCGCGGTACTTTACGTTGAGAGCCGAGAGGAAAAGCCCGAGCCCACTCGAAGCCATAAAAGTGATGATGAGAAGCAGGGGCAAAACAAACAAGCCTTGTAGGTATGGAGTGTAGCCATAGTAAAACATCATTGCGACCAAAATCAGAGCCGAAATTAAAAAATCCAAAAACTTGGTTAGAACTGATGAAATGGGTAAAAGCAGTCTAGGGAAATAAACTTTGGTGATGATGGATTGGTTGCTGATGAGCGAAGTCGCCGTGTCCGAAAGGGCGCTCGAGAAAAATTGCCAAAAGAGCAGGCCGGTATAAACAAAGATAGGGTAGGGCACGCCGTCGGATGGTAGGCCGGCGAGCTTGCCAAAGAAAATGCTAAAGACCACCATTGTGACAAATGGTTGCAGGATGGCCCAAAGGATGCCGATTGCGGTTTGCTTGTAACGCACTTTGAGGTCGCGCCAAGAGAAAAAGTAAAGGAGCTCTCTATATATCCAGAGCTCTTTGATATCGCGCAGACTAAAGGTTTTTTGGGGACGAAT
>CAZLFM010000001.1:18188-21613 GCA_964558845.1 uncultured Candidatus Saccharibacteria bacterium | reverse complement strand
CTATGTCTAGCAAAACACTTAAATTCATAATATTGGTCGGCCTGTTCTTGGTGCCTTTTGTGCCACTGGTGGTGGCCAAGTCGCTTTTCTTTCCTTTTATAGTTGGTAAGGCCTTTGCCTTTCGATTGATTGTTACAATTATCGGTGTGGCTTTCGTCGCACTCGCCATCAAGGAGAGAGAATATCGACCGAAGTATTCGCATATTTTGGGCGCCCTATCGGTCTTTTTGGTCGTGATGGCTCTGGCCACTATATTTGCCGAAAATTCATTCAAGGCCTTTTGGAGCAACTTCGAAAGAATGGAAGGCTTTGTCGGTCTACTCTACTTTAGTGCCTACTTCGTCATCCTCGGCACGGTGCTGAGGACTCAAGATGTCTGGAACCGGCTGCTTGCGACTTCGCTCGGCGCGAGCGCTATTATGGCTATCTACTCTTTCTTGCAGATTGCGGGCAAAATCACCATCAACCAAGGTGGGGTGCGAGTTGATGGTACGCTCGGCAACGCTTCTTACCTCGGTATCTATATGGTCTTCCACATCTTCTTTGCCGCTCTGCTCTTTATGCGTTATCGACTGGTTTGGCAAAGAGTCTTGCTTGCTATTATAGGTATAGCAAATATCGTAGTGCTCTACTTTACGGCGACCAGAGGTTCAATCCTCGGCCTTTTGGGCGGCGCCTTCATTACCTTTGCTTATCTGACACTCAAATCCGAAAAAGGCGACAAGATTCGCAAAGTGGCCCTCGGTGGCGCCTTGGGCCTCATCGTTCTAGTCGGGCTATTTGTTTCTTTGCGAAATACTGATTTTATAAAAACCAGTCCGGTCCTAAGCCGATTCTCCTCACTTTCGTTTTCGGAAATAAAAACTCAAGGCCGATATTTTGTTTGGCCGATGGCCTGGCAGGGCGCGATGGAAAAGCCGATTCTTGGCTGGGGCCAAGAAGGCTTCAACTATGTCTTCAACAAATACTACAATCCGCAAATGTATAATCAGGAAGCTTGGTTCGACCGCACGCACAACGTCTTTCTCGATTGGCTGATAAGTGGCGGCTTTCTAGGGCTACTCTCTTACCTTAGTATTTTGGTCGCGCTAGGTGTGACGCTTCGACGGGCCGACTCGGAATTCTTGACCAAGGGCGACAAGGCGGTGATGTGGGGGCTTTTGTCGGCATATGTTTTTCATAACCTCTTCGTCTTCGACCAAACTTCGAGCTACATCCTTTTCTTTACCATACTTGCCTATGCTCACGCGCATTCTCTAGGAGAGGGGAACAAGATTTGGGACAAAATATCAGGCAAACTTTCTACTTCGCTAGAAAAAGAGAACAATCATCCTATATATGAGTCGGTCGCCGTCATTCTCGGAGTTGTGGTTTTGTATTTTGGCATCATCTATCCTTATATACAGAATAGGCAATTGATGAACGTTCTTGCTCTAAACAATCAAGGCCAAACCGGTACACTCGAAGATTACAAAAAGCCTTTGACCAAAAAGACCATCGGCTTTTCTGAAGCGGTCGAGCACCTTTCTCGTGCGGCAATGGCAGTCAATGCAAATCCAAATGCACCGGCCGAGCTAAAGTCGGAGCTCTTTGCATTGCTCGACGATTCGTTTAAGCGACAGCTCCAAACTTCGCCCAACGACGCGAGGTATCACTTGTTCTACGGCATCTTCCTCAATTCTTTTGGTAAAGCGGCAGAAGCGGACAAAGCTTTTGCTCGGGCAATTGAACTTTCGCCCAAAAAGCAATCGATATATTTTGAAATGGTCAGCTCGCTTATATCGCAGGGCAAGGCCAAGGAAGCTCTGCCTCTGGCCAAAATTGCTTACGAGCTTGAGCCAAACTTTTTTGAAGCCAAATTTATTTATGCTCTGACCGCGATTGCCGCAGGGGATGATGCAGCAGCCAATAAAATACTTAGCGAAATCCCGACTGAGCGTGTCGTCTTTGATGATCGTCTAATCACGGTTTTGCTTATGGTAGGTCGTGTAAACGAAATAATCGAGATTGCCAAAACCAGAATAGCGCTTGACCCGGGTAATTCTCAGCACAAGCTGACTCTGGCCGCCGCCTATTTGCAGGCTGGCCGCCGAGCGGAAGCGGTGTCGGCTATTCAGGAATTAATAAAACTCGAACCTTCTTTCAAAGAACAGGGCGAATACTATATAAAGGAGATTCAGGCTGGTCGAAATCCGTAATCCACAGCCGCCATTGCCTCATTTGCAATATTGTGATATACTGCAAATATGAGTGCGGAGAAGCGATCTAAGCTTTCTTCGACAAA
This sequence comes from uncultured Candidatus Saccharibacteria bacterium, assembly GCA_964558845.1. Lineage (GTDB taxonomy): Bacteria > Patescibacteriota > Minisyncoccia > Phycocordibacterales > WO2-35-19 > JBBTQZ01. The sequence continues at coordinate 19,329 of CAZLFM010000001.1, read as the reverse complement.
TGAATGTCTGCGAAAATCCCCTAGCAATAGGGGTTTTTCGTTGGTTGTTTGCAAAAACGGGGGATGCTATCATAAATAGGTGCCTTGCCACGCGAGTAGCAAGTTCGCACTCATAGACATTTGTTTTGGAGATAGCTTCTTGCTACTCACGTGGTAAGACAACAAAAAGTTTCTGTTGCAAAAATGCGCACAGAAATTTTTTGTTTTTATAAAAAACGTTTTAAAAAATTAAAAAACAAAAATAAAAAATAATTTTAATTTAATATTCACAAATAATTTTTTTTAAAATATTTTCAGAAAAAAAAGTTATCCACACTTTTGTGCAAAAAAATATTTACGAAATAATTTTTTAGCGCGATAATTAACTTAGGTCGAATGATGCGCAAAATTTTTTTGAAAAATCTTAAAAAAGTTTTTCGCAAGTGCGCACTTAAAAAAATAACCTATTTACCCTCCGAGCGATCGAAGGGCGAAAAATAAAATGGCAGCAAAGAAAAAGACAAAGAAAGCAGCCCCAAAGAAAAAGGCTACTAAAAAGAAGAGAGCTTAATTTTAAGCTTTCCCACTTAAGCAAAGACCGCCACTCGGCGGTTTTTGCTTGCGTTTTTTGCAAATCGCGAGGAGGAGGGTTTTGTGATAATATGGGCATACAATGTCGTTTATAACCAAAATATTTGGCGACGCCAGCAGTCGATATATCAAGGAAATTCAGCCTCTGGTAGAAAAGGTCAATAATTTCGAAGTGGGTTTTGCAGCTCTCAGTGACCAGGATTTGAAGGCCAAAACTAGCGAATTTCGCGATAGGTTGCAGAAGGGCGAAAGCTTGGACGATTTATTGCCAGAAGCATTTGCCTCGGTGCGAGAAGCTTCGAAAAGAACTTTGGGCCAAAGGCATTTTGATGTGCAACTGATGGGCGGTGTGGTAATGCATCGTGGCGGTATTGCCGAAATGCGCACCGGTGAAGGTAAGACCTTGGTTGCCACACTGCCGGCCTATCTCAACGCTTTGAGTGGCAAGGTGCACGTGGTGACCGTCAACGACTATCTTTCTCGTAGAGACGCTGCTTGGATGGGTCAAATATATAATGCACTTGGCTTGACGGTCGCGGTCATTGCTCACGAGTCGAGTTTTATGTATGAC
>CAZLFM010000001.1:0-18088 GCA_964558845.1 uncultured Candidatus Saccharibacteria bacterium | reverse complement strand
AAGGGGGCCTTTCATGTGGTGCATGAATTCTTGCGACCAATTTCGAGAGTTGAAGCTTATGAAGCTGATATAACTTATGGTACCAACAGCGAATTTGGCTTTGATTATTTGCGCGACAATTTGGAATACGAATGGGCTAAGGTGCGTCAAAAAGAACATAACTTTGCAATTGTCGACGAAATCGACTCGATTCTGATCGACGAAGCGCGCACACCGCTGATTATTTCGGCGCCGTCGGCTGATTCGGACGATCTTTACAAAAAGTTTGCCGGTGTCGCACAAAAGCTTAAAGAGGGTGAGCATTATACCAAAGACGAAAAGCTCCACGCAGTGATGATAACTGATCAGGGTATAAGCAAGGCTGAGGAAATCTTGGGCCTTTCTAATATATATGGAGAAGGTGGGCCCGCCCGCAACGACTCGCTAGACTCGTCTAGCGTGTCGGGCGGGGTAAAGCTGGTGCATCATTTGGAAACCGCTTTGAAGGCCAAGGCCCTATACGAAAAAGACAAAGAATATGTCGTCAAAAATGACGAGGTGGTGATTGTCGATCCTTATACCGGCCGTTTGCAACCGGGGCGACGTTGGTCGGAGGGTTTGCATCAGGCGATAGAGGCCAAAGAGGGGGTGAGTGTGCAAAAGGAAAGCAAAACTTACGCCTCAATCACTTACCAAAATTATTTTAGGATGTACAAGAAGCTCGCGGGTATGACCGGCACCGCTATGACTTCGAGCGAGGAATTTTATAAAGTCTATGGGCTAAACACGATAGCGGTGCCGACCAACAAGACTCCGCAAAGAACCGACCGCAACGATTTAATCTTTCAAACCGAAAACGGTAAGCTCAAGGCGATTGCGCGCAAAGTCAAAGAATTGCAAACCAAAGGTCAGCCGGTGCTCATCGGCACTATTTCGATCGAAAAGAATGAATTGCTCGGAGAGTATTTGAAGCGCGAAGGAGTCAGGTTCGAGATGTTGAATGCCAAAAATCACGAAAAGGAGGGCGAGATTGTGGCTCAGGCGGGCAGGGAGGCGGCGGTGACGGTGGCAACCAATATGGCTGGGCGCGGTGTGGACATCAAGCTTGGAGGCAACCCGGCTTCACCAGAGGCTTATGAAAAAGTAAAAAGCTTGGGCGGACTTTTTGTGTTGGGCACCGAAAGGCACGATGCGCGCCGAATAGACAACCAGCTCCGAGGTAGATCGGGCAGACAGGGCGATCCAGGCGAGACACAATTTTTCGTTTCGATGGAAGACCATATTATGCGCGTCTTTGCGGCTGATACGGTCAAAAATATGATGGGTCGGATGGGGATTGCCGAAGATGAGGCGATCGAAAACAAGCTCATCACTCGTTCGCTCGAAAGTGCTCAGAATCGTATCGAAGGGCTCAACTTTGATGCGCGCAAACACGTGCTGGAATACGACGATGTGCTCAATTACCAGCGCAAAATCTTTTATGAAAGGAGAAGAGACATACTAATGAACGAGAGTAATCCGCAAATAAAACAGGTCAAACTGCAGGTGCACGATATGTTTTGGGTTGAACACCTCGAGCAGATGGATTATTTGCGTAGCTCGGTCAATTTGCGCGCCTATGGCCAGAGGGACCCGCTGGTAGAATACAAGAAAGAGGGCTTGCGGATTTTCAAAGATATGGAAAATTCGATTAGCGCTACAATCGAGGAAAATCTAAAAAGGTTGGCCGAAAACCAGAGTATTTCGAGCGAGCAAGCGAGCGTGCAGAGACAAGCGGAGAGGATTACGGCCTCTTCCTCCGAGCCCATTTCTCAAAACACAGCTCATACCACACCTTCAACTCACAAAGATATTGGCAGGAATGACCCGTGCTGGTGTGGCTCGGGCAAAAAGTTCAAAAAGTGCCATGGCGCTTGACAGAAGGTTACTTTAAGGTAAACTTTGTATATGATTACAAAAACTAAAAATCAAATAATCGGTCTAAAAGAATTGAGGCTCAATACAGAAAAATATATAACTCGTTTGGGAAAAGGGGAGTCATTTACCGTGGTCAAAAGATCAAAGCCTGTCTTTAGAGTTGTGCCTATGGATGAGGATGATGATAGTTTGTGGGAAACAGTCGTTGACTTTACCAAAATAAACAAACGAGGTGTTGCAATAGAAGATGTTTTGAAGTCCTTAAAAAAGTTAAATGAACAAGATAGATAAGTTTTTAAGCAAGCTTTCTTTGAAAGAAAGAATTATTGCTTTAGAATATATAGGCGCAGTTAAGTCAAGAAATTTTAAAGACCTAAACTTCAAAAAATTAAAGGGTTTTGATGATCTGTATAGAATCAGAAAGTCAAAGTTAAGAATAATTTTCTATATGAATAAAAGTGAGGTTAGGATTATCAAAATCGACAACCGAAACGATAACACCTACGGAGATCTGTAGATTTAGATTAAAAAGTGCCATGGCGCGAATTAGTAAAAAAACCACAGAATTGCTGCACCATTTCTCTTGCGTCTATTGCAAAAAATGGTGGTCAATAGGTGACGCACCAAAAAGCAGGCAAAAATGGTATTGCCCCTGGTGTGGCAAGGAAAATTTGTATAAGAAAACTATCAGATGATGGTATCGATTATACAAAAATCCGCGGCTCCGCCTTCGCTAAAGCTACGGACGGACACAGCGCGGAAAAGTGTATAATCGTTATTAATACACAGGCTCAACCTGTGTGAAATTTGGAAAATGTCAAAGGTCCCCTTTGACATTTTGGAGTGTGGTGTAATTTGGCATTTGGATTTTTGGCAAGGGTGAGCTAAGATTGGGGTATGGAGATTATTCGTCCCAAATCAACTCAACCTATTCCTGATAATGCCAAAAAAGTATTTTCGGGGGTTTTGTTTGATGTTTATCAATGGGAACAAGAGTTGTTTGACGGAAGTAAAACCTTATTCGAAAAGATTAAAAGGCCAGATACTGTCGTCGTTTTCCCTATTCTTCCAGATGGAAAAATAATTTTGACTGAACAAGAACAGCCTGGCAAGGAGCCATTCATAGGGGCGACTGGCGGAAGAGTTGATAATGGTGAGGAAATACTTGATGCAGCCAAAAGAGAACTGCTTGAAGAAAGTGGTTATGAAGCGAGTGAATTTATTCTTTGGGGTGCGCAACACCCAGTTGGAAAAATAGATTGGGTTGTCTACACTTTTGTGGCCAAAGGTTTGAATAAAGTTGCCGATATGAATTTGGATGGGGGAGAAAAGATAAAATTGAAAGAAGTAACTTTCGAAGAATTTCTTGAACTTGCCACCGGAAAAATGTTTGGAGAAAAAGAAATAGTTTCTAAAATTTTTGAAGCAAAATTAGACTCTAAAAAAATGGATGATTTGAAAAAAATTTTTAGCCCAAATTAATAATTAAAAATGCAAGAACAAATTCCAGAATTTGGTATCAAGAGGGAAAATGAGGAGCGTCGGGATGGCGGGTGTGGGGTTGTATTCGACCCAAAAAGTCAGAAATATGCTGTGGGCGAAAGGACCGATACTGGCCTTTTTATTTTATTTTCTGGCGGGGTGGGCAAGGATGAGGACATTCAAGAGGGGATTTTGCGAGAGGTAACAGAAGAGAGCGGCCTGCACAATTTTCTGCATGTCGAAAAGATAGCCGAAGCGATTACTCATTACTACAATATCGCCAAGTTGGTAAATCGCGTCGGTCACGCGACCTGCTTCTTGGTGATTTTGCAAAATACTGATTTGGTACCAACCAAGCTTGAGGCTCACGAAAAGATAACTTTGCAGTGGAAATCAGTAGATGAAATATTTGAAAATTGGCAAGCTAGGAACCAAGAAAACGATCACGACCATTGGTTTTATTTTATGAAAAAGGCGGTAGCCAGGGCCAAAGAGTTAGGGTTTGATACGACAAGCAAGGTGTAGCTCAAATTAGATAAGTATGTAATATAGGTAATGGAAAGGGGGTCCGAATGGGGCTCTGTTACCTGATAATTCCGCAATGGGATGCCAAGTTTCAAGGTGAGATGGGGGAGTGCTTGCTTCCTGCTGGGCACCTCAGCAATCACCTAAATCAACTCAATGACGGCGGCTATCTCTCTTGGGGTGGAGATGGTTGCGACGAGAATTGCGATTGGTGCGGGGAGTGTTTTTGCTGGATAGAAATCTCTAGCAAAGAAGCCTCGGCTATAATTGCTGGCACAAAAGAAAACCTCAACTTCTGATGGGCTCGAGTCTTTGTGACCCGAGCCCGCTTTCTTTTTGATTGAGTTTTAGCTAGACTTGGATATATGAAGATCAAGAAAATCGGACATTGTTGTTTGGTTATTAAGACCGATAATCTCACTATTCTCACAGATCCGGGGGCCTTTTCGACAGGTCAAGATAGTGTTGCTGGAATTGATATCATACTCATAACTCACGAGCACCCAGATCATTTGCATATAGACTCGCTTTCTCGGGTGCTTGCCAACAACCCAAATGCTAAAATAGTTACTAATTCTGCGGTGGGCAAGAAGCTTGATGAGAAGGGGATAGAATACTCGGTCCTTGAGGGTAGAAATACAGAACAGTTTTCTCAAATAAAAATTGAAGCTTTCGACTGCAAGCACGAGGAAATTTTTGAGGAAATTGGCCAAGTGCAGAATACCGGATATTTTATAGGTGATAAATTGTTTTATCCGGGAGATGCTTTTTGTAATCCAGAGAAGTCAGTTGACATCTTAGCTCTTCCGGTGGCTGGGCCTTGGTGCAAAATCCCCGATGCCATTCGTTATGCTCTAAAAGTAAAACCCAAAAAAGTTTTTCCTGTTCATGATGGAATGTTGCAGGGAGATAAAATCGGGGCGACACATAAGGTTCCAGAGAAAGTTTTGTCTGAAAATGGTATTGAATTTATTATTATGAATAATGGCGACGAAAGAGAATTTTAATTCAAATAATATGGACAAAAACTATATAAGAAATTTAGCAAAAAAAGTTTTGGAAGATGGTTTTGTGTTGAGTTTGGGAACTCAAGATCGAGATGGGGTGTGGGTGGCGGATTTGATTTATGTTTATGATCAAGATTTCAATCTCTATTGGATTTCGATGCCAGAAGCTAGGCACTCACTTGCCTTAGAGCAAAACAAAAAGGTAGCTTGCACCATTACCGCAAGTCACGAAACCAATCAAGAACGCGCTCTCCAAATCGAAGGTTTAGCTGAGAAAATTGATGGTCCTATGTTTGAATTAGAACAAAAATTGGAAACAAAAAGAGGTTTGCCGGTTCCGCAAAAAGCCGGAGAGATTTTGGAAAAAGGTCATGTTTGGTATAAACTTGTGCCAACAAAAATTTACTTAATTCACAGCGTCCCCTTTGGTTACGAAAGACAAGATGTCGAGATTAATTAAAATGTATGGCTGAAACCAAATTACAAGTTGGGGTGAAGGTGTTTTTGAAAAATAAGGAGGGTAGATTTTTACAGGTAATATTATTCTTATGAAAGAATGTGTATTTTGCACACTGCCGGAAATAAAGGAAAGACAAATTGTCGAAAATGACCTGGCTTGGGCCTTTTTGACCAATATTCCAATCACTTTGGGTCATACTCTGGTGGTGCCAAAAAGATGTGTTGGGAGGTATGAAGATTTGACCCCAGAAGAAAAGTTGGCAATCGAAGATTTGCGAATGAAGATTGTCAATGCTTTAACCAAACTGTATGGAGCCGAAGGATTTAACATTGCATGGAATGTAAACAAAATGGCTGGTCAATCCGTTCCACACTTTCATTTACACATCGTGCCCAGAAAGGCGGGGGATGAAGGGATTTATGAATACGAACCAAGAAAATTTCTTTACAGACCAGGCAGCCGGGTCACTACTCCAGAAGATGAGCTAAAAGAAGTGTCTTTCGAAATTAAAGATGCAATTGAATAAAATGGCTCAAGAAATAGAAACAAAAGTTTTGGATATAGATATCGAGAATATAAAAGCCAAACTGGTTGCGCTGGGGGCAGAAAAGTCGGCAGAAAATCGGCTTGTCGTTGATTGGTTTAGGTTTAAGGGGGAGAAATCGGGTGAGGAGCAATGGTTTTTGAGAATCAGAACATATTCGGACGGCAGAAACGAAGTCACTTGGAAGGCCAAGTCGGATATTTTGGGCACGGCAAGGAGGCACAAAGAAATCAATTTTGATATTGTCGAACCAGAAAAACTCGCCGATTTATTTGAAGAAATTGGTCTAGAAAAATATGCCCACCAAGAGAAAGATCGAACGTCTTTTACTTACAAAGATTGGCAGTTTGATATTGATCAATATCCTAGAATGCCGGCTTTTGTTGAGATTGAGGGTAAAAGCGAGGAGCATGTTAAGGAAGCAATGACCCTACTTGGTTTGGAGAACAACCGCACTTGGGCCAAGGGTGAAAGAATTTTGATAGAAGAAGTTTATGGTTTGAATTGGTACGATATGAAATTTTAAATTACACCACAGTTTCTAAAATACAATGGTGCCCATTGCATTCATTGTTTCAATTATGGCACTCAACTAACTGACCGATCGGTCAACTAGTTGAGGGTGGGGACAGCTAGTACATTTGTAATGATTTTGTGTTTGTTGGGGGTTTTGGTTAGAATTAACAAATGATTGAATCGTTACTCGCGTTTTTGGAAGTTTATGTTTTGCCCTGGGGGGCGATGGGGGTATTTGTGGCGAGCGTGGTCGAGGAGGTTATAGCGCCGATTCCGTCGGCGCTTATAATGACGACCTCGGGCTTTTTGTTTGTTTCGGGCCCCGTCGGTCTCGGCTCAATTGGGGCACTTGTCTTCAAGGTGGCACTGCCGGCTGCCTTGGGTGTGACTCTCGGCTCTTATTTTGTTTATTTTGTTGTGAGATATGGCGGTCGGTTTGTGATTGAAAAGTGGGGCAAATACATCGGCCTCTATTGGAGCGATATCGAAAAAATGCAGACACGGCTTTCTGGTACCAGAAAAGACGAAGCCGTGATAGCTCTGGCGCGGGTGATGCCGATTGTGCCCTCAGTCGCGATTTCGGCCCTCTGCGGGATTATCGAGATGCCGGTTCTCAAGTACGCAGTCATCACTTTTTTGGGTATGTTTGTGCGAGGTCTGATTCTCGGTATTGTAGGTTGGCAACTCGGCCAGGTCTACCAAAAATATGCTGTCATAATTGATCATATTGGCGACTATGTGCTATATGGCCTCGTGCTCGCGGTGGCGGTTTTTGTCGGCTCAAAAATAGTCCGAAAATACAAATAGTTTTCCACCCTATGGTTGGGGACAACCCTCTAGTTAGTGTTATAATTTGGGGAAGCCCATCTAAGTATTTTTATTATGTCTCATCGAACCATACAACTATCTTTCTTTTTGATTACCGCGCTTATTTTGGCGGTTATGATTTTCTTTATCCTGAAGCCATTTTTGGCCGTTATCTTTCTTTCGTCGGTTCTGGCGATTACTTTTTATCCTCTTTACTTACGTTTGCTAAAGAAGTTCAAGGACCGCAAAGGTCTGGCTTCTATGCTCACGGTCGTGGCCATAGTTCTTTTTATTGTTATCCCGGTCACACTTTTGTCGGCGGCGATTTTGCAAGAATCGGTCGATTTGTACAACAAATTGGCCTTTGAAGGTGGTTCGGCTGGGCTCGCTACGCTAGTGCAAAATGTTTTGCTCAAAGCCGAAAATGCCTTTCCAGTCAAGAATGTCGGCGAAGCTTTCAATGTCGAACAATACACTAGGTCACTTCTGAATTGGATTATTGGCCAGACAGATAATGTGCTCGCGGTTATTTTTGGTGGGCTATTCAAATTTGTTTTGATGCTTCTGACCATCTTTTATATGTTGGTCCACGGAGAGAAAATAAAAAAGATTATATTGAAATGGAGTCCGTTGCCCGATAGTTATGATACCGAATTTATTGCTACTTTGAGTCGATCTGTCGATGCTGTTATTAGAGGCAGAATTTTGGTTTCTATCGGTCAAGGAGCAATGATGGGTATTGGCTTCGCCATTTTTGGTGTCGATAGTCCGGTGCTGTGGGGCTTTGTCGGGGCAATACTGTCTTTGGTGCCGATTGTGGGCACTTCGATACTGAGTGTGCCGGCGGTCGCTTATCTTTTCTTTATTGGTGATATCGGTAGTGCAATCGGGCTACTTATTTGGAGCGCTCTCTGTGTTGGTCTTATCGATAATTTTCTTTCTTTCATTTTCTTCAAAGATCGAATCAGGGTTCACCCGCTTTTGGTTCTATTTTCGATACTTGGCGGGGTGGAGGTGTTTGGAGTAATCGGTTTTCTGGTTGGTCCGGTGGTGGTCAGCGCTTTCGTGGCTTTGGCCAAAATCTATCCTTTTATTGTGCCTACCCAAAAGCAGATTCAAAGTGAAACTGAGTAATCAAAAAATACTGATGTTCGGTTTTGAATTCCCACCTTTTAACAGTGGTGGGCTCGGGGTTGCTTGCGAAGGTTTGTCCAAGGCCTTGGTCGCAAGTGGTGCCGATTTGAATTTTGTCTTGCCTTACAAGGTGCCAATCAAGGCCAACTGGTGCAAATTTGTGTTCGCCGATGATACGGTTAGCTTCAAAACTGCGAGCGAAATAATGACTTATACTTCTGGCTATACTTCGCATTCAGTCGATAAAAAACTTATCCAATCAATCCCGTCTTCGATTGCGCCCTCGCCTAGTCTTATCGATCGAGTCAGATTTTATGCTTCGCGCGCACCATCAATTGCCGAAAAGATTTCTCATTCTGTTATCCACGCTCACGATTGGCTGACGTATCCGGCTGGTATGGCGGCCAAAAAAGCTTCGGGCAAACCACTCGTGGTGCACGTGCACGCGACAGAGTTTGATAGGTGTAGCGGGGACAGTGTTAATCGCGAAATTTATGGCATCGAAAAGGAGGGCTTGCATCGGGCCGATGCGGTGGTCACTGTCTCTAGCAGAACCAAAGATGTGGTGATAAAAAAGTACGGCGTCCCACCAGCCAAAATCAAAGTTGTGCACAACGGTGTTGAGTTCAATAAAATCCGAGATTCGGTGCCAGACGTCTTTAGGCAAATCAAAGAAGAGGGCAACAACATAGTTTTGTATGCCGGGCGCATCACTTTTCAGAAGGGTCCAGAATATTTTCTGGCTATGGCCAAAAAAGTTTTGGAGTATGAGCCGAAGACTGTGTTTGTGGTCTCGGGCAGTGGTGATATGGAAGATTATATGATCAAAGAAACCGCTCGGCTTGGCATAGGCAAAAATTTTATTTTTTGTGGATTTTTGAGAGGCGAAGAATTGGCCGCTGTTTATCGTGACGCCGACATTTATGTTATGCCATCAGTTTCTGAGCCGTTTGGGCTCCTACCTCTTGAAGTGATGATTTCTGATACTCCAGTTTTGGTTTCCAAAGAATCTGGAGTGAGCGAAATAGTCTCGGAAGTTTTGAAATCACATTTTTGGGATGTTGATGATATGACCGACAAGGTCGTGAGCGTTTTGCGCAACAAAAAGCTCAAAGAACATTTGCAGAAAAATGGCAATCGGGAAGCCCACGCAATCCATTGGGGCAAAGCCGCGGAGTCTTTGATTAGCCTCTATAATAATTTAGCTCCAGCTTTTTAGATAGGATTTAGTATTTGTATTTTAACTATGTTAAAATATTGGTGTGCCTAGTGTTTGTTTCTATTTTCAAGTGCATCAACCTATGCGGGTTCGCAAATACCGCGTCTTTGATGTTGGCAAAAATCGAGACTATTTTGCCGATGCATCTGGCACTAGCCTAGACAACAAATTTATAATCGAAAAGGTGGCACGCAAAAGCTATTTGCCGGCCAACGAAGTTTTGCTCGAAAATATAAAACGCGATCCGCGCTTCAAAGTCAGCTTCTCGATATCGGGCGTGGCTCTCGAGCAATTCGAAAAGTATGCCCCAGAAGTTATTGATTCTTTTAGAAGGCTGGTCGATACCGGCAACGTAGAACTTCTTTCCGAAACTTATCATCATTCTTTGGCTTCTATCTATTCCGAAGAAGAGTTCTTTGACCAGGTCAAACTGCATCGCAAAAAACTGCGCGAGCTCTTTGGGGTGACACCGACCGTCTTTCGTAATACAGAATTGATTTACAACAACGATATAGCCAGGTTGGCCGAAAAAATGGGCTACAAGGGTATTTTGGCTGAAGGGGCGGATCATATTTTGGAATGGCGCAGTCCGACCTTTATTTATAAACCAAAAGGGTTAGAGAGAATAAAGCTGCTTTTGAAGCACTACAAACTCTCCGATGATATAGCCTTTAGATTTAGCCAGAGGAGTTGGAACGAGTGGCCACTGACCGCAGACAAATTTGCCAATTGGATAGATGCGCACAATGGCAATGGGCAGTCGGTCAATCTTTTTATGGATTACGAGACCTTTGGTGAGCATCAATGGGAGGATACGGGGATTTTTGAATTTTTGAGGTATTTGCCTGAAGTTTTGCTTAAGAATCCTGACAATAACTTTGTTACTCCAAGCGAAGCCTTAGAGAAGTTTGAGCCAGTGGCCGAGCTCGACGTGCCTTTCCACACTTCTTGGGCCGATATGGAGCGCGACCTCTCGGCTTGGCTGTCGAATGATTTGCAAAAGGAGGCTCTTGATTCGATTTATAATTTGGGTAAGGAAATCGTTTATATAGATGACCCCGAGTTGCTTGAAGACTGGCGCAGGTTACAGACTAGCGACCATTTTTATTATATGTGCACCAAGTTTTGGAACGACGGTGATGTGCACAAATACTTTTCTCCTTACGAGACTCCTCATGAAGCCTACATCGCCTATATGAACGTTTTGCAAGATATGAAATTGAGAGTCGAAGAGGCCAAAAAACGCGAGAGTAGCGGTGTGCCGATTCATCGAATGAAGCCACTCCGGTTTAGTGAAGTCTCCTAACTCCCCAAACCCCTCTTAATTTAAGAGGGGCTTAAGGAAGGCTTCGCCTGCATTTTTATGGACAAGTTTAGATTCAACAACAAATTTCTGAAAGATCGCCGAAAAGAATTGAGACTTAATCAAACAGAAGCTGAACAGAGACTCTGGTCTTGTTTGTCTAATAAACAATTAAATGGCTTCAAATTTTTCCGCCAATATAGCGTTGGCCCATATATCCTAGATTTTTATTGCTCCAAAGTTAGACTGGCAATTGAGCTTGATGGAGGAGGACACCTTGAACCAGAGCAAAAACTTTATGATAAAGATAGGGAAAAATATTTAGTAGGGTCTAACATACGAACGATAAGATTTTTTAACGAAGAAGTGGAAAACAATATTGAAAATGTTTTGGAAAAAATAAGCTCTGAAATTGCAAAATTTTTCTAATAAATAGTTGGGCGATAGCCCATCCACAAGTCCCACTTAATTTAAGGGGGTGAGAAGCGAATACCTGGAGCTTCGCAAGACTCATTGAGATTTTTTGCAGAAAAATCCAATGAGTTCACAGATCCTGTAAGGATTTAGGGGGTTAGATATGATAAAATTAACACATATGGCACGCGCTTCTGTTTTAGGTAATGGCAATACTTTGGTTTGTTTGGACGAATTTGGCCAAGCACGCGATTTTTATTTTCCTTATGTTGGCCAAGAGGATCATATTGGGCCAAATCAGGTTCACAAGATAGGTATCTTTGTTGATGGCCGAATGCATTGGCTAGATAACGGCGAGTGGCAAATCAATATCGGATACATCGACAAATCAATGGTGGCCAAAGTTGTGGCGGTAAATGGTGTGGCTAAAGTTTCTTTAGAGATGGAGACGATAGTCTATAACGAAAAGAATATTTTTATGCGCAAGTGTGTTGTCCGCAACGAGGCCTCAAACCAAAGGGAAATAAAAATTTTCTTTAATCAGCAGTTTAAGATAGGTGATACCAATCACGCCGACACAGCCTACTTTTCAAGCACTATCGAATCGATAATTCATTACAAAGGCCGAAGAGTCTTTTTGGTTGGCGGTCTTTGCGATAATCGCACCTTCGATGATTACTCGATTGGTTTTTGTGGTATAGAAGGCAAAGAAGGGACTTGGAAAGACGCCGAAGATGGCCGATTGTCCAAAAATCCAATAGAGCACGGTATTGTCGACTCTGTTTTGGAATGGGGTAGGGTACTCGGGTCCGGCTCCAGTATGTCGGTGTACTATTGGGTTGCGGTGGGAGAGACCTATCGAGAAGTTTGTGATCTTCTAAACTATATTTTTGAAAAGTCGCCCGAGCATTTGCTCGAATCGACCCACGATTTTTGGGAAGCTTGGACAGGGCAAGTCGAAAATTCTTTTGGCCACTTGTCTAGCAGGGCCCAAAAACTTTTCTACGCTTCTTTGTTGGTGATGAGGGCTCATAGCGACAATCATGGAGGTGTTTTGGCCTCAAGCGATTCGGGCAATATTCAATACGGGGGCGATACTTATTCTTACGTTTGGCCCAGAGACGCTTGTTTTACTGCTTGGGCTTTTGATCAAGCCGGTTTTTATGATGCTTCGCGTCGCTTTTATGATTTTGCGAGCAATGTTATCACCGAAGAAGGTTATGTCTTGCACAAGTATCAACCCGACCGCTCGCTCGGCAGCTCTTGGCACCCTTGGGTCAAAGATGGCAAGCGGCAGCTCGCAATCCAAGAAGACGAAACTGCGATTATCTTGGTCGGACTTTGGGAACATTATATTCGAGCCAAGGATTTGGAATTTATAGAAGGCCTCTACAATAATCTGATAAAGAGAGCGGCAGATTTTTTGATTCGATACAAAGACCAAAAGACCGGTCTGCCTTTGCCCAGCTATGATTTGTGGGAAGAAAGATACGGTGTATCGCCGTTTACGGTATCCGTGGTTTATGCCGCACTAGTTTCGGCCGGTAGGTTTGCCAAGACTTTGGGCAAAGAGGAAGAAGCCAGGCACTTCAATACCGAAGCAGAGGCTATACGCGCAGCTTTGATCAGAGAGCTTTGGGACGAGAATCAGAAATGTTTTCTCGAATTGGTTGAGACCGATGGCGTACTGCACAAACAAAAAAGGACTGACTCGAGTAGCTTCTATGGGGCATTTAGGTTTGGTATCTTGGCTCCAGACGATCCAAGATTGAAGACATACTACGAGTTGGTCAGGGCGGAATTGTCCAAAGGTATAAAAATAGGCGGGATTGCTCGTTATGAAGGCGACAAATATTGCAAAACAATCGAAGAAGCTGTTGGCAATCCTTGGTTTGTGACTTCTCTTTGGCTGATTCAATACAAAATCGCTGTGGCCTCTTCGTTGCAAGAACTCGAAAAGGTAATACCAGAAATAGAATTTGTGGCCGGGTTGTCTTTTTATGAAATGCTCTCCGAACAAATCCATCCAATTTCTGGTTCTCATTTGTCCGCGACACCTCTTGTCTGGAGTCATACCGAGTATGTGCGCACTATTTTGGAGTTCCAAAAGAAGATACAATCTCTTTCTGCTTAGCAATATGAACCCAAGTCTTTTGCCAGAAGACCAAAAATGCGGTAAATTGAGGCAGTAAATGGAAGAATACAAACTCACAGTTGGCCTCGAAATACACGCCGAACTCAAGACCAAAACCAAGATGTTTTGTGCGTGCAAAAATGATCCCGATGAAAATCGGCCGAATTGGAATATTTGCCCTGTGTGTATGGGCCACCCTGGCACCTTGCCGGTTATAAACAAGGAGGCTGTAAAGAGTGTACTAAAGGTGGGGGTAGCGATTGGGGGCAATTTGGCTACAAAATCCGAATTTGATCGCAAGAACTATTTCTATCCGGATATTCCCAAAGGTTACCAGATAAGTCAGTATAAATATCCGCTAGTTTCGGGTGGCGAATTGGCTGGGGTCAAGATTACCCGCGTGCACCTTGAAGAGGATACCGCTAGCTCCAGCCACGATGGCGAGGCGAGCCTAGTCGATTTCAATCGAGCAGGAGTGCCTTTGATGGAGCTTGTAACCGAGCCGGTCGTGCACAGCGCAGAATTGGCCAGCAAATTCGGCCGAGAACTGCAGTTGCTCCTTCAGTATCTTGGTGTGGCCGAAGCCAATATGGAAAAGGGGGAGATGCGAGTCGAGGCCAATATCTCGGTTAGTAAGGGCGAAAAGCTCGGCACCAAAGTCGAAGTCAAAAATCTAAACTCTTTTAGATCAGTCGAGAGAGCTATCAGTTATGAGGCCAAACGTCAGGCCGAGCTTTTGGAAAGTGGTGGACGAGTTGTCCAAGAAACGCGCGGTTGGGATGACAACAAGCAGTCTACTTATTCTCAGAGGTCAAAAGAGGATTCGCACGACTACCGCTATTTTCCAGATCCAGATTTACCCAAGCTCGATTTTTCTCTGCTACCAGAGATGTCGCCAGCATCGATTCTCAAAGATTTACCGATTACGCCAGATCAAAAGAGAGCAAACCTCAAAGAAACTTTTGGCATCAAAGAGAGTGACATCGAGGTCTATATAAACAATTTGCAGTTGGCTAGTATTTTCGAAATGGCTAGTCGTTCGACCAAAAAAGAAAATTACCAGCTTCTTTCCAACTTCGTCTCTAGTGTCGTTTCGGGCCTCGATAGAGACCTTTCCAAGCTAGATCCGCAGAGTATTGCTGAGATAGTCGAAATGCAAGCGCTAAGCCAAATCTCGTCTCTTAGCGCCAAAGAAGTGCTAAACAAAGTGCTAGAAAGTGGAAGAAAGCCGGTAGAAATAGCCGAAGAAAACGGCCTTTTACAGAAGAGCGATACCGAGTTTATAACCAGCGTGGTTCGCTCGGTTATAGCCCAAAACGGCCCTGTGGTGGCCGAATATAAGGCTGGCAAGGTGAGTAGCATCCAATTTCTCATAGGCCAAGCAATGAAGGCGTCTAAAGGTTCGGCCAACCCAAATATCGTAAAAGAAATTCTAGAAAAAGAGCTGGGATAGGGGGTTGTTTTTGCCCGCTACTTTTTTATAGACAATAGGTCGCCCCACCTATTTTTTTGTCCATAATCCTTCTGGCTCGAGTGGCCGTTTTTGTTTGAATTGTGGATTTCCGCAATCAGTTTTTTGAGTTCGCTTGGCGCTGTGGTGCTAGCGACAAAAGGTCCGCGAAAGACGTGGCCCAATCTTTTGTGCTTGGCGTTGTAGTATTTGCTGTAAGCGGTCAAGACTCGATGCATATACACAGATGCGTAGCTGGCCTGCAAATTTTTGACCAGCAAATCGAACTGGTTTTCGTTTATTGAGAAAGCGATGAGCTCTACGCCCCGGTCTTTTATGACGGCTTTGGTTTTTGCTATGGGCGGGTAGGAACCTGTTTTTAGAAATCGCATAGTGTACCAGGCTGAGTTGTATATGGGGGTGGGGGATTGGAAGTAGAGTATCAGAAATAGAAATCTGACTCGGTCTTCTTCGTCCAGAAAAATATTTTGACCAAGCGGGCCTTGGTTGGACAGGTGGTAGTAAGTATTTTCTTTGAGTTCGGTGGTGCGCATTGCAAACTTATTGTAATCCGAAGCCGAGTTTAGAGGAATAGAAGTGTGTGGATAAACATCTAGTGCTTGGCGTTGGATATTTAACGCTGAGCGTTAGATATGGAAAAAGGTCGAAAAAAGTTGCAAAATATTGCAACTTGGGGGTGGTTATTGAGGCTCGATTTGGTCGGGTGGGGGAGTGTTTTTGCTCGATTTTTGATTTGGAGTGAGTCTAAAATTTTTAGCCAGACACTTTTTCTGAAATCAAGGTCTTGTTTTATGAGACTTCTCGTCTGCCGCTACCTATTTGTTTTTTTGAATAGTCACTCGAGGTTTTTGTAGTTATTGTTCCACAGAGTTTGCTTGTCTCGAATACTTCAAAATATTTGTTTGGGGTTGTTTTGTTGTTCCGCTTAACTACCTGGGATTTATCGGATTACTTTGTGGAAGCAGGGGAGTCTTGATTCAAAGTATCTTCTTTGTTTGCTGTCTATTCTACATCAATACTTTTTGTTTTTGTTGGTAGTCTACGGAAGACATATATATGTATCTGCTGAGTGCGCAAGCTATTCTGGCTATACTTAGTCGGAAAGGTGAAGGACGGATAATTTGCGAACTTCATCTTTTTTCTTTCTGGCAACTATTTTATCGCTATTCATCATTTCTATTACTTTGTCAATATCGGCTATTTTGTATATCCGGTAGTTGTTGAAAGGGTGTCTGTAGGCTTTAAGTTTACCAGCGTTGTCCCAATTTCTCAAGGTGAGCTTGGAGACGCCAAGTATAGAAGCCGCATCTTTGATCGTTATGAAGTTGTTGTTCTCGTTCATTGTGGTGATAATTACTTCTTATAAAATCTTTTTGTATCAAGCTGGCAACATTACCAAACATTGATAAACATTATTATATCGATATCAATAAATATTAATATCTATCAATGTGGATAACATCCCAGTATCTTGACCACAAAAGATACTGGGGAATTTTCAAGTTACAATTTTCAACCTGCCCGACGGCGAGGCAGGTTTTCAATAAATTTTCAAATGGTTCAAGGCCAATTAAGATAAAAGGGGCTACACAAAGGTATTCTTGATAGGCTTAGGGCTCTAAAGATTGAAAGTTTTCTAATGAAAATTGAAAATTGATAATTGTAAATTTTATCTGTTGTTTATCCACATTTTTTGTCGGATATTTTCTGCCGAGATTATATAATTAGATCGTGGAAAAGGAACTCGAGCTCAACGGAAAAAAGTTTATCTCGGTAAAACGAGCTGCCGAGATTTCGGGCTACTCAAGTGACTATGTCGGTCAGCTTATTCGTGCCAAAAAAATCATCGGAACTCTTGTTGGTAGAAGCTGGTATGTCGATAAAGAAGAAATTTTGAATCATAAGAAATTAAATCATCTCAAAACGGCAAAAAAAGAAAGTAAAAACAAATCAGTTGATTTTGAAAATCAAAAAAATATTTCTGATCAGGATAAAAAGAAAAGTAAAAAATTAATTGAATTAGCCGAGAAAAACCAATATTTTGTGATGGGTCTTGGTAGCAATCAATCTCGGAAAGCCGAGATTGATCTAGAGAAGGTTATTTATATAAAGGATGAGGCCCCTCTTTTTGTTAGTCCTGTAAGAAAATTTGATGCCAATCGGTGGCATTATGAGACTTTAGAGGCGCTGAAAACAAGTCTTAGCAAAAAGCCTTCAAAATCTTTGGTAGATAAGCTGGCTTTGGGAGTCTCAACCCTTTCAATGCTGGTTTTGGTATTTTGGAGTTTTGCTAACGTTGGAAGTATTGATTTTGAAAAAGCAAAAGAATTGGGTCCGACTAGCGTCAAACAAGAAATTGAAAATGTTTGGAATTTGTATGGTGAGTCGGTAGTTGGCCAATTTGGTTTGGATAAAAATAATTTCGGTGGCAGTGTTTTGCTTGGTGATAATTTAAGATTTGCTGGCTCTGCATTTTTGGGTTGGGAAAAAGTTTCTGATTGGTTTGTGGATACAGCAATAAAGATTGCGATGCCTTGGATTAGAGAGAGTTGGATTGCCAAAATAGATGAGCAAAAATTTATTCAAAGTCCAAATGGGAAAGTAGTAAGCGGTGGCACGAACGGTGGGCAGACTGTTGTCTCCAGAACAGTTGTAGTAGAAAATTCAGACAAAAGTTATGTTGATAGCAAAATTGCCGAGCTCAAAAATTATTTTCTGACCAATCTTACCAATCCAGCTGCACCTATTGTTACGAGGTACTACATCACCAACCAAAACGATAGTATTGTAGATGCTTTGAGCAAACCGATCACGAGCTTAAGTGACGTGACAATTGGTGGCAACTCATCTTTTTCTGGAAGTGCAAGTCTATCGACACTTGGGGTTTCTGGTACAACCACTGTTGCTGATCTGACCGCTTCTGAATGGATTGCAATCGGCACTTCTACATCTTTTGAAGCTCTGACTCTTGATGGGGCGCTTTACCTCGGTACCAACACTGCTCCGACCAACACTACTTATCGACTTTACAATACCAACAACGGCGACTTGTATTGGAACGGCTCGCTCATGGCTGGTGCGACCGTGGGCAACTGGACAACCGACGGCACAAGTGTTTGGCGCACTGGTGGCAATGTCGGGGTGGGCACCACTTCTCCATACGCCAAACTCTCGGT